>JAHISE010000107.1 GCA_018818235.1 Patescibacteria group bacterium | reverse complement strand
TTGGAAGCTCTACACCTTCACTCTCATACTTTATCCTTTTTGCGGCAATGCTCTCACGCGCTCGCGTAAGCTCATCTTTCCTAAGCCCCCCGATTTGCCATGCATAATAATCAGAACGGGGATTGAATTCACGCATATTAAGCATATTTTAGTAGTTTTTTTGTATTTGTCAAATGCTAATTTAGCCCTATTTATAGCTAATATCAGTTATTATATACTTTGTTCAACGGCTTCTTTTTCCGCAGCTGCTTCGAAGCGTTTTCTCATAGTCACACAATTTCCATCCGGATTACGCTCAACTTCATCCATAAAACTGTCTATGAGCAACAATCCTCTTCCGGTTGGTACATCCAAATTGTCATCTTCAGTAGGATCAGGAATAACAGAAGAATCAAAACCAGGTCCTGGATCCTGCACTACAAGTTCAATAGTAATTTTATTAGCTTTATCTCTAAATATTTTAAGATAAACAGTAATTGTTTTTGATGGATCTCCTTCTGCGCCATGAATAACAGCATTTAAAAATGCCTCTTCGGAAGCCAATTCAAAACGAAAATGTGTTTTTGGATCAGGATCTACTATTCCAAAATGTTTTTCAACTGCACCAAAGCTATCCAATACCTGTTGTCTTACCGCATACAATTGTGATTTTACGATAGGTGAAACCACACGATCAGGTCGCCCATCTGGTTCTGCCGAAACTTCCACTCTCTTCTCCTCTAATTCTCTTCTTGCAGTATCCAGATCAACACCGTCTAGTCCACCAAATTGCCAAGTAGCATTTATATAATCCATAGTTCAATACTATATACCCAAAGACTGCAAATACAACAAACTTCACATACCTTTCTTTTTTGTCGATAGTAAGCGCAATCTTTGCTAAAGTTCCAACTCGAAGGAACATATTATGAATAATCTGAGCACCGATGACATACGGCAAACATACCTCGACTTCTTTAAACAGAAGGATCACACCGTAATACCCTCAGCTCCACTGATACCGGAAAATGACCCAACGGTGCTATTTACGACCGCAGGAATGCATCCTCTGGTCCCCTATCTTTTAGGTGAACCTCATCCGGGAGGCAAACGTTTGGCTGATTGCCAGAAGTGCATCCGTACTCAAGATATAGATGAAGTTGGTGATGAATCTCATTTAACAATGTTCGAGATGCTAGGAAACTGGAGCCTTGGTGATTACTTTAAAGAAGATGCGATTAAAATGAGCTTTGAGTTTTTGACCGAAGTTCTGGAGATCCCGCGTGAGATACTGGCCGTGACTTGCTTCTGCGGTGATGATGATGCGCCTAAGGATGAAGAAGCTGCAAAAATCTGGATTGAAGTTGGAATTCCCGAGGATCGGATCGGATTCCTGCCAAAGGAAGATAACTGGTGGGGGCCGGCGGGACAGACGGGACCTTGCGGACCGGATACCGAGATGTTTGTGTGGATGCCGGACTCCACTTCGCCCGATGGGCTTCGCGGAGCAAGTGAACCAAAAGGAAATCCCGAAACTAATCCTCAAGGATGGCTGGAAGTATGGAACGACGTATTCATGCAATATAATAAAAATGCTGACGGATCATTCGAACCACTCAAACAACAAAATGTAGATACGGGAATGGGACTGGAGAGAACTGCTGCGGTGATGCAGAAGTGCGGGAACGTTTACGAGACGGATCGGATGGCTCCCATTATGGAAAAGGTTAATGAGCTCGCGGACGCAGATGATCTGACACACAAAAGAATTATTACGGACCACATTAAAGCTGCAACTTTTATTATTGCTGATGGAATTCTTCCTTCCAATGTGGATCAGGGTTATGTGCTCAGACGACTTATAAGGAGAGCGATAAGGTCGGGTCGCCGACTTAGGATCGAAGCAGATGGCGGATTTACTCCGATGATAGCCGATGAAGTTATCGCGCAATACGGTCACATATACGGAAACCTTAAGGACAAATCCAAAGAAATCCGCAAGGCGCTGAGCAATGAGGAGCAACAATTCGGTAAAACTCTAAAAGACGGAATGAAGCAGTTCGAAAAAGCAGCTCAATCAGCTTCAACAGAAATTGATGGCGTTACTGCTTTCCATCTTTATGACACTTACGGATTTCCTATTGAACTGACACAGGAACTTGCAAAAGAACAGGGACTTAATGTGGATGAAAAAGGATTTAATAAATCGTTCGAAGAGCATCAGGAAAAATCCCGAGCAGGAGCTCTGCAAAAATTCTCCGGAGGACTCGCAGATCATTCAAGTGAAACTGCAAAACTACACACTTCCACTCACCTTTTGAATGCCGCACTCAGGAAAATACTCGGTGATCATGTTTACCAAAAAGGTTCTAACATTACGGCAGAAAGGCTCAGGTTCGACTTTTCTCATAACGAGAAGATGACACCCGAGCAACTTGAGCAAGTTGAAAAACTTGTGAACAAGGCGATTGAAGAAGATCTTCCCATCAGTTATCACATAACAACTGTGGATGGAGCTAAGGAAGAAGGTGCAATAGGTGTTTTTGATGATCGCTATGACAATGAAGTAAAGGTGTATGTGATTGGAAATGATCAAATAACTTTCAGCAAAGAAATCTGCGGAGGACCGCATGTTGCCAGAACAGGAATGATCGGAAAACTTAAGATTAAAAAGGAGGAGAGTTCTTCGTCGGGAGTTAGGAGAATAAAGGCGGTGATTGAAGGAGGGGCGGATGAGGTGGAGTTTGCGGAGGAGGATTGATCCTAGCCCTCCACCCCTAACCCCCTCTGGGTTTCCTCTCCCCCTAGCCCCCCTTGTATCTCCCTCTCCCCCGGCCCCTCTCCCGAGGGGAGAGGGGAGCTCTGCTATTGATGAATTCAAAGTTTGTTCTCGTTAATATTAGAGAAATCAAAGCTTGTTCTCTCCAATTCCTAGGTTCCCCCTCCCCCCTCGGGGGAGGGGGCCAGGGGGAGAGGGAGACTCGGGAGAGGGGGCTAGGGCACGGCAGTCGCGACTGCCGTGCTAGAGGGAGAGGGAGACTCGGGAGAGGGGCCATACCCAAAAGGCATCTTCGAGGGATGAGGTCGGTTTTCGAGCGGATGAGGTGGAGTTTGCTGAGGAATCATAGAAAATGGCTGAATGGTCAAATGGTTGAATGGTTCGCAAAGCGAGTGATAAGCTCTATACTTTCAATATTAACATTAGACTCTGAGTCTCTTTAGAACCATTAAGCCATTCAGCCATTTAGCCATCATTCTGATGCTCCGACGTATTCTAATCACTGTGTTTGTACTAATCCCATGCATCACCCATGCAAAGCAGACTATTACTTGGGATTTTACAAACTCCCAAACTCCACCCGGTAAATGGGAGGTAAGAAAATTCACAAACACAACTCCAACCGATGAAGGATTGGTCATTAACACTCAGGAAGACGGATATATGACAACAAAAAAACCATTCGATAGGAATGTTGATGCTGTGACTGTTTTTATTAAAACAAATACAACAATGGAAGTAATATTCTTTTGGAAAGAGTTTGGAGGAACCGAAGACGGATTCAGACAATTGCCATTTTTGGTGGAAGCCAAACCGGATGTGCAAGAAATTAATGTGGATATGAGCACAGCATACAAATGGAGTGCCATGACACCCGAATTCGGATTTGCACTACCGGCAGGCGCAAACGCTGTAATAACAAGGATCGAATTAAGCAGATGGAATGTATTTGAAAAACTCCGGTATGGTTTTTTAAGTTTCTGGAAGTTCGACAAATTTACTCCACAGGCAATCAATTTCCTTTGGGGTCCGTGGCTAACTTTTAATCCCGT
>JAHISE010000106.1 GCA_018818235.1 Patescibacteria group bacterium | reverse complement strand
TTGTTTGTTGCTCGTTTGATTTATTAATATGAGAACGAACAACGAGCAAACTAGAAACTAGCAACGTTTCACTGGCATTACCTCCAACAACTAGGGTAAAATGCTCTACATGGATATTACTCTGAGCTGGGATCTCTTCGTCATCGTGTTCTTCGCGATGGTTATTGCGTACGGATTTATTATTGGTAAGCATGAATCGGTAAAAGTAATTATTGCCACTTACATTGCAACAGTTGCAGTTCAGGGTCTTGGAAATATCCTCGAGAGAGTTACCGGAGAGTCCCAAACCATGCTTACTATGGTTGGTCTTTCTGTGGATTCATCCATTCTTGCAGTCACAAAACTGGTTATATTTATCGCTGCAATCATATTTATAGTAGTTCGAGGCGGAATAGAGATTCAGTACGGGAAGGAAACCGGCAGTGCGTTGAATGTTTTAATTACCGGTTTATTCGGTTTTGCAACCGCCGGATTAATCCTTGCCACTCTCCTCTCTTTTGTAGCGGGAGGTGCCATACTCGACGCAGGTATTACCGAGTCCGCCAGCATTTCTGCCATGGTTCAACAAAGTAAGTTGATGCAATTACTAGCCTTTAATCAGGACTTATGGTTTTCGTTACCTGCAATATTACTGTTAGGTGTGGGCTTTTTAAGTAGCGAGTAAATATTCGTAAGCTATAGTCAAGACTTATTGAGCACTTGAACAGTCTTAACCTTGCGCAAATACATACATTTGAATAACAATGTAAGGCAATTACCCCCTTTTATACTATGTTAAAAACATTAAAGACTTCTTACCTTAGTACTTGCGGTGCCGCTTACTACTGGCTTGCCGGTGTTCCTGTCGCTTATGCCAATAACGGTATCTTTGGCGAGGTCCCAAATCTTGGCGGTCCAAATGGAGATGCCAGATCAATCATTATCGGTATTACTACTACAATACTCAATATTATGGCATTGATTGCTGTTGTAGTAATCGTAATTGCCGGTATTCGCCTTGTAATATCACAGGGAGAACAGGAGGCTGTTGAAAAGGGAAAGAAGACTATTCTGTTTGCCATATTGGGCTTGATCGTTATTCTGCTAGCCAGAGCAATCGTTGACTTTATTGCAACGAATGTCGCAGGTGGATAATTAGAGTTTAGGATTACAAAGGCCTCCTCATGCGAATGGGGAGGTTTTTGGGTATATCAAAATGATGCAATAGATTGAAAATGTTAGGGGTCGCTGGTCGATATCGTCGAGACTAGTGACTAGAGACCAGTGACTACCAAATGTTCAATTAAATTAGAAACAACCAAGGTATATTTGACTCCTCAAAAATGCCTATCAACATACAAAGCCTCAACAAAAACCAATATCCTACTTCTCATATATCTTCGTCACACTCTCTCCTCTTTCTATGTGTCCAAGCACCTCTGCCAAAAGAGGAGCTACAGGTAATATCTTTAATCCGGTGAATTCCTTGCCTTCGGTAGGCACACTGTCTGTAACAACAACTTCTTTGAATCCTCCTTTTTCAAGTATCTGGGGAGCATTGCCGGAGAAGATGCCGTGAGTTGCAGCTGCGTAAACGTCCGGATGTGCACCACGTTCTATTAATGCATTCTTAGCGGCTACCAGGCTTCCTCCGGTATCAATCATATCGTCGAACAAGATGCATGGTTGTCCTTCTATATCTCCAACCAGTTCAACAACTTCAGTCTCATGGTGCTGTGGTCGTGATTTATGAATGATGGCAAGTTCCGCACCTATCAAATCCGCAAATTTCTTTGCGCGTTTGGCACCACCTGCATCCGGTGATACAACCACAGGATCGTTTAGATTTTTGTTTGTAAAGTACTCTGCAAAGATTGTTCTTGTGTCCAGTGCATCAACAGGAATGGAGAAGAATCCCTGTATCTGACTTGAGTGAAGGTCCAACGTAATAACATGATCAGCTCCGGACTCTTCCAGTAAGTGCGCAATAAGTTTTGCGGATATTGGTTCACGTGGTTCTGCAACACGGTCTTGGCGTGCATAAGGAAAGTTAGGCATTATTACATTTACACTTTTGGCAAAGCTAAGCCTTGCTGCCTGACAGATCAGGAAGAGCTCCATCAAATCGTTATCGGATTTTGTTGTTGCAGTTTGGAGAATATAGACCTCTTTGCCACGAATAGTTTCACCAAACTTAATGTACCTTTCTCCGCAACTGAATGTTTTAAGATCGATTTTACCCAATTCCACTCCAAGCTCTTTGGCAAGGGAATCAGCTAATGCCGGATGGGATGAACCTGCAAATAAGTGCATGGTAAGTCTATTATAGGGGATTTTAGTGGGTTTGGATAGCAATTAGAGCACTATTAGGACGTCGGACAGATCAGCAGATAATTCACTTTAGCAAATAATTGATAATACTACTGATAATTGTATTTAGAGTAATAACGACAACAATATTTGAAGATTGTTAGGCTTATTCTCCCCTCCCAGTGGGAGGGGGACAGTGGGAGGAGGTCAATATTATTTCCAACCCCCTCCCCTTGCCCCTCCCTAGGGGAGGGGAAGATGTTATTACATTATCTTACTTTTTAAACTGTCAATTCCAACGAATTTTCTCCTGATACGTCCGACGTCCGAAAAAATCTCCAATAATATGGAACACTCTAACTAATATCACTATCATCGAATCATGCATCTTAGATTATCCACTTCCCTCGGACTCCCTGTAATAGAACAACAAGAAGAACACGTTGTAGGTAATCTTTCGGATATATTAATTGATCCTGATAAGGGCAAGGTCGAAGGGCTATACATAGATGTCCCCGGGTTTGCAGGTAGCAGGGCACTCTTCTGTTCAAATCTTGATGTAATTAAATGGGGAACACATATATCAATTTTAGATGCTGATGTTCTTGCGCCCGCAGAAGAAAGGATAAGACTGGAGCCTCTGTTAAAAGATAAACGAACAGTTATTGGTCAGAAAGTAATTACGGAAAGCGGAAAGATTTTGGGGAAATGCAAAGACGTTCAGTTTGATACTGCAAGCATGAGAATTACATGGCTGTTCCCTAAAAAGTTTTTTAGATGGAGGGGTGCTGTGCCGGCATCAGAAATTATTGAAATCAAAGAGGAAGCAATATTGGTTCGTGATTCTGATTTACCGGTAGAAGAAAAAGAGGCAATAGATCCTGTAGATACTCTGGAAAAACTTCAGGATATGGCTGATAGGGGGGTGGTGAGGCCGGGATGAGAGTGTTGTGAGTCAGATGAACTTAGTTTAAGTATTGTAAGAAGAGTGTATAGGGTCACTGGTCTCTGGTCTCTAGTCACTAGTCTCGACAATATTGACCAGTGACGAGTGACGAGTGACTAGCGACCCCTCGCAGATGCCCCTTTCGGGTACAACCTCAACAATTAACTCTTCCTTTACCCGAAATAATCATTATACTCCACCCCCACCAACATTTTTCCCCACAAGTACTTATGAAAAAATTTATTTCCCTGATGATTAGCTCTGCATTGCTAACTTCCTTTGCACCTATAGCCGCTGCGGAAGATCTTTCTGCTCAATGTGCCGGATTAAGCGGCAAAACGGAACGCCTTTGTTATCGCAATCAAATCAGGACTATGCAAAACAAAATGACCAGCGAAGTTGTACAGGAAGTTAAAGCACCTACCATGCGGTCTTTCTGGAGATTTCGTACAAGCAATGCGGATTTTAAGAAAACAAGAAGAAGCACAATACGAGAACAGGCAAAATCAATGGCACGTAAACAACTAAAGCGTTTTAGAATAGTTGATGAGGTTACAGAAGAAGCAAAACAAGAAACATCGGAAGATATGGATAAAGAGGAAGTTAAACCTGTAAAAAAGCCTGCTCTAAACAATGGTATACGCGGAAGAGGTGTAGCCAATAAAAGACGTAGATTTAATATGATTCTAAGAAACAAATTTGTGGAAGTGGAGGAAGAGGAAGTTGTGGAAGAACCAAAGGAACCGGAAGACTCTTCCGAAGGAGAAACTGAGGAATCTGAAGATTCCGAAGAAGAGTCAACTGAGGAATAATTTAAGTAAATTTTCCAAAATGGATCAACTGAAAGTTTGGTCCATTTTTGTTATTGATACATCTTCTATACTCCTTCGCCTAAATAATTCCGATTCTTGAGGATTCATTACTTATTAACAAATCTATTTCTAATGGCTATGGAGTACGAGATTGCATAATAAAAGCACAGTGAATTTTTCGGAATTATTAACCAAAAGCAGTATATACAATCAAAACATGACTGATCCCCTCTTTGCAGAAATAATCGGATATTTAGCTGGCATTATTGTTACTGTGGCGCTTATGCCGCAAATCATTAAGTCTTGGAAAACTAAATCGACTAAGGACATTTCTATTGCATGGACGCTTACATACTTAACAGGAATCCTGATGTGGATATTTTACGGATTATTGATTGGTGCTACTCCTTTGTTCGTTATGGCAATAGTGGAAGCTCTATTGGCAATATCTTTGTTGGTGCTTAAGTTGAGGTTTGGGTAGGCTTAATGAAGAGCAAAATTATTGACCTAAATAACATAAATCCGTAATCTTTACGAAGTCTAGGGCAATTATACGCCTAGGCGGATGGCAAGAGCACGTTTATAATCATAACATCGGGCGATTATCCGCCTAGGCGGATGGTCAGAGGGCGATTAGCTCAGCTGGTTAGAGCGCGACACTGATAATGTCGAGGTCGGAGGTTCAAGTCCTCCATCGCCCACCACGTAGAACATTCGCCGCGCTGGCGCACTTTGCGCCAGCCTTTTTTGGCTTCCCATTGCACCGCATCCTCTTTCAAAGCCCAGTTCAAGCCGGCTTGTTTTAGAAATGTTGGGATTTCACGAAGGTTTTCCGTATGAAGTAGACTTTTGGCTTCCTTACTGCGTAAAATAATCTGACGACATGGTTCTAGCCACTCACAGTGGTTCCGTTCAGCGCTTGCGATTTTCTGATCAAGTTCGACCTTCTTTGAAACAAGCTTATTCTTCTTTGTGAGGTACTCATCATTTGTGATTGTTCCATCAAGCCGAAGGTCGAGCAGATCTTCCATCTTCTTTTCAAGCTCTCGTTTCTCATTCTTTAAGTGCTGAATGACTGCCCGATTTTTTGATTTGTTCTGAGTTTCTCGCTTGTCGAGTTCCGTAAGCATATTATCAACCCAGTCATCGGGCAGGGTTAGTTGTTCGACAATGGTTCTGGCTTTATCCAATAGCTTCTCCTCACGGAGATAGCCTTTTGCAGGACATGGACCCTTTTTCTTTGTGCAGTGATAATAGTGATGCCCTTTCTGTTGTTGTGCCGTGATCGCACAACCGCAGTTGGAGCACTTGAGCCATCCTGTGAACGGGAAATTATTCTGTGTTCCCTTTCTTGGCTTGCCGCGATCACTCATCACTGACTGGCACTTTTCGAACAACGATTTGCTTATGAGTGGCCTGAACGAACCTTCGTGATATTCGCCTTTGGCACGCATGACTCCGTAGTAGATCGGATTTCGGAGCATGATCTGCACAGCGGCTTTGCCCATGGCTTTGCCTGTACGACTACGAAGCCCCTGAACTTTCAAAAAATCTTTGATGGCATCCAAGGTGTATTCGCCGGTGCTGTATAGCTCAAATGCTTTGCGAACGATTGGTGCTTTTTCTGGATCAAGATCAATGTTCCTCGTATGAGGATTGTTGAGATAACCCGTCGGCGCAAACCAACTCCACTCACCACGTTTGAGCTTCTGGCGAATACCGCGCTTCACGTTCTCGCTGAGGCTGTCTGTGTAATACTTGGACTGCGAGAAGGCGATAGAGAGCATGAATATCCCTTGAGGGGTATTCTCGAACGTAAGTGTGGGAAAGCGCAGGTCTTTGAGCTTCCCTTGGTCAAACAGATGAATGATGTGGCCGCCGTCAACAGAGTTGCGTGCCAAACGGTCAGGATGCCATGCCAAAATCCCGTCTGCTTCTCCTCGTTCAATCAATCCCAACATTTCTCCAAATACGATTCGTCCGGTTTCGCGTGCTGTTCTGGCCTCCTCGAAGGAGGCGACGATTTGTAACTGCTCTTTTGCTGCGTACTCGTTAAGTTCTCTAAGTTGGGCTTCAATGGACAAAGCCTGTCTCTCTTCCTGTTCACTTGATTTACGAACATAAATGACAAAGCGATTATTCATGAATGAATGATACCACAAGAAAGAAAAATTTTGCGTCTGGCGAATTGAAAGAGGCTGCGGTGCAATGGGAAGCCAAAAAAGGCTGGCGCAAAGTGCGCCAGCGCGGCGAATGTTCTACGTGGTGGTGTCTGCTGGACGAAATTATAACCGAGATGCGGCGCGGCGGCTGATTTTTTCTGTGGCACCCCGCAGCAGCCGCGCCGCCGTTTCCGTCAGAACAGCATGCGAAACCGAAAAAGCAATCCGGCTTGAACTGGGCGGTTCGCCAGCTGCAAAATTATTCTATACGCAATTCAGACTTGTCCCCGGCTGATCTTTCAGAGATAGTTGATGACTCTATTTATATGAAAATCGTTTAATTCGTATAATTAAGAAAAATTGCTATAATAGATACTGGCATTATTCTTTTTGATGCGAAAAGCTCGATTTTTAATGACTACAATTAAGATTTTTCTTTGAGCCAAAATCTGCAAAGATGTACTATTGGAAATTCAACTACATGTAAAAAGCCAATAATTTGTGAATATCGAAACTCGAGTTTTTGGCTATAGGAAGCTGAGATCTACATTCAGAGCCTAAACCTGCTTGCACAATTACATATATTATGTTAATATATAAAAGCTTACCGCTTATTTATCTCCTACCACTACTAATAAATGGAAAAAAAACAACACGAAGGCATGCACGACGAATCACTGCCGGATTCTCATGACCAATCTGAGGCTAATACAGAAGGCATGATTGTGTGCGCAACGCGAAAAGACGCAACTGGACAGACCGTCCGAAGGGTTTACAAGTACGACGGCCAGTATATCTATGACTGGGCTGGAAACAGTTACCTACCAGATGCAAGAGATTACGAATATGGAACGCCGATATTTGAATCGATACGGATTCTCTCATCTAGCCAACCGGAAGATATCCGTGCTGAGATCGAGGAATTCGGCCGCAGTCATTTGACTTCAGTGCTGGAACATTGGGGATTTATTGAAGTCGGGACTCCCAAAAAATTCTCGACTGATGTCTCTGGATGGCCTGGCGGCGTTGTCGGGTATCAGTTCGATACTGGCGGAATATCTTCTGGCGTCGAACGCAAAAAAATCTTGCGTGTTGCAGGACTCGAAGATGAATGGACAGATTACACATCACGCTGATTACTACACTCGTGCGGAATGACAATTGCTTATATTTCAGTGTTAGTGATCTTGTTATACAAATAAATTTCTCTTTCATATAATCTAGAATGACTCTCCAGCTAGCGCACAAATAGCACTTTTAGTGTGATATTCTTTTAGTATGAGCAAGAAGTATCATGCGAGAAGTCTCATGGATTTCCTTGGTGAACTCTCGACAGAGGCAGTATGCGAACAGTATCTGATGCAGATGCGATGGCCTGACGGCATGCCGTGTCTCCAGTGCGGAAGCAAGGAATTCTACCCACGTCTCAAGCACAGGAGAGCTTACAAGTGTAAGGCATGCGGGTTCTTCAACAGACCGACTGCGGGCACAATCTTTCACAAGACTCTCACATCCCTGCACCAATGGTTCGTAGCTCTGTTCCTCATCGCCAATGACAAGCGTGGTCTGTCCGCACTGACACTGAGTAAACACCTCGGTGTGAGCTACCAGACGGCATGGGCAATGTTGCAACGTGTGCGTCATGCCATGGCTAAGCGCAACGATCAGTACCAGCTCATCGGATATGTCGAAATGGATGAGATGTACATCGGAGCGCCTACAGAAGGTAAAAAACGAGGCAGAGGAACGGAGCAGACACCCGTCCTCGTCGCTGTATCATTCGTCCCTGGCTCCGATGGGAAGGAATACATCGGTTTTGCCAAGCTCAAAACACTGACAGTCGTGAAAGCCACGCCCATTGTGAACTTCGCCAAGAGGCATGTTCAGAAGGATACAGTCATTCGTACAGATGGACTGTCCGTGTATCCACCATTGGAACGACATGGCTTTGTTCATGACAGGAATCCCGTAAAGAAGCGTAAGGCACACCTCGTCCTTCCCCATGTTCATACCTACATCAGCAACCTGCGGTCATTCGTGATGGGAACACATCACGGACTTGATGAGACACATCTCCAGCAGTACCTCGATGAGTTCTGCTACCGCTTCAACAGACGACGGTGTGAAGAGGAAATGTTCGACAGGTTGCTTCTCGCTTGCCTAGAGAAGGAGGAAACTGGCAAGTACCCCATTCTTAATACACAATGCATCATTGCCTAAATGTTGTCTGGCATAAATTGCCGGAGGCATTCTTAATGCAGTGTGAATTCTACGATAATTGTAATAATGGATTTGCAAACATATTGCTTCAACAAGCT
>JAHISE010000105.1 GCA_018818235.1 Patescibacteria group bacterium | reverse complement strand
GCGCAAGGGAATATCGTGAATGGCATAAATTTGCGTAAAACATGGCTATATGCTGGAAAATCCGTGAATGGATCAGTACTTGCTTGACTGAAAAGTTTAAGTAAGTGACAATCTGTATCCTGCGGACAATCAGCAGGAAACCTATGAGTGAAACAAATTACAGTAGGCAATTGGAAGAATTGGTGATGCGTGCTGCCAAAAGAGGAGCCGATCGACAATCTATTGCTGCTGTGATAGAAGAGCTACAAGGAAAAATTCAATCTAATCCAGAGATAGCTTTGTCAGAGCAGACAAAAGATTCGCCTGCAGTAGGCGAAGCTGTAGAAGAAGCTAAGAAGAAGCTAAGAGCATTATGTGGTGATTTCAATTAGGAATCCTCAGAGACTACACGCCATGCTTCGTAACAATTGACAATTAACTATTAACAATCAACAGTGGTAGTGATTGGTGAAACATATGTTTCTGCAATTGCTTCCAAAGTCGATTGTCGAATGTCGAATGTCGATTGTCGAAGATGATATAGTCCGATCCCTATGGCGACATAGGGTGCCGTAAAATCGAACGGCTATTAAAAAACAATCGTCAACAACAAGTTGATTGTCGAATGTCGATAGTCGATTGTTGATTGTCGGAACGAAGTTCCGACCCGCACGAATGGTATAACGGTCTGGGCACTGTCTCGATGCGACGCCCGGTGAAATTGCAGTCCCGGTACAAATGCCGGGTAGATTACGGAAGGACGAAAAGACCCTATGAAGCTTTACTATACGCTGGTATTGCAAAGTTGGTCTGCGTGTGCAGGATAGGTGGGAAGCTTAGAAGCTTCGACGTCAGTCGGAGTGGAGCTAACCTTGAGATACCACCCTCACATTCTGATTTTGCTCACCCATTGCATGTACACATGTTATGGGGACAGTGCTTGCCGGGTAGTTTAACTGGGGCGGTTGCCTCCTAAAATGTAACGGAGGCGTGCAATGGTTACCTAGCGCCGGATGGAAATCGGCGTGGTCGTATAATCGCATAAGGTAGCCTGACTGTGAGACTTACAAGTCGAGCAGAGACGAAAGTCGGTGATAGTGATCCGGTGTCCTCCCAGCACCCTTTTTTAAAGGGTGCTTGGGTTACCACGTGGGTGGGACATCGCTCAACGGATAAAAGTTACTCTAGGGATAACAGGCTGATCGCTCCCAAGCGCCCACAGCGACGGAGCGGTTTGGCACCTCAACGGGGTGCTACAGAAGTAATTCTGTACCAAAAATTCGGCTTATAACGGTGAAACCGTAGCAAGCACAGTGGAAATATTTTTGCTTGCCGGCAATACCGTGGGAAGCCTCCTTTGGACAATCAACAATCTACAATCAACAATCGACTTAGAGATAAATTGTAGAAACGTAAGTTTCTTTAATTATTTCCAAAGTCGATAGTCGATAGTCGAATGTCGATTGTCGTCGGATGGCCCCGTAACGACTGACCCGAAAGGGGAGAGTCCGCCTAGGCGGACTAATACGCCGATGCCTGCTGCATTAAATCAGATTACGGTTGTTTGCCTAAGCAACGACCTACGATCGATAGCAGGATAAAGATATAGTCTGCACCATATGAAAATATGGATTAATACCAACTTGTATAATTAATAATACTAATTGGTATAGTACGATGTCGGCTCATCGCATCCTGGGGCTGAAGAAGGTCCCAAGGGTTTGGCTGTTCGCCAATGAAAGCGGTACGCGAGCTGGGTTCAGAACGTCGTGAGACAGTTTGGCCTCTATCCTCCGTAATCATTTAGAAACGTGAAGGACGCTGCTCCTAGTACGAGAGGACCGGAGTGGACGGACCTCTGGTGACCCTGTTGTCGTGTCAACGGCAAAGCAGGATAGCTATGTTCGGACGGGATAACCGCTGAAGGCATCTAAGCGGGAAGCCCCCCCTAAGATTGCGTTTCTCCATAAATCCGCCGCAAGAATAGCGGCTAGATCGGCCACAGGTGTAAGTGCTGTAAAGCATTCAGCCGAGTGGTACGAATGGATAATTGAACGTTCTTAAATAACAATCAACACTCAACAATCGACACACTTCGTTTTCGACTGTGTTGTTGATGGTTGTGTGATGAGCGTTGTATTCTGTTTACGTATTACCTTTAAGGCGAGCAAGACTTGCTCATTAACAACAGTCGACAATCGACACGCCCTCCGGGCTTTCAACAATCAACTTTGGAAATAGTTGTATAAACATATGTTTCTATCATAGTTTCCAAAGTTGATTGTTGAGTGTAGATTGTCGATGGTTGAAACAAGATCCTACGATCTTGGTATCAATAGCGAAGGGGGTACACCTGTTCCCATCCCGAACACAGCAGTTAAGCCCTTCAGCGTCGATGGTAGTATGGCTTTGCGCCATGTGAGAGTAGACCGATGCCAAGATCGTGGGATCTTTTTTATGACTATTGACAGTTAACAATCAACAATCGACATTGGAAGAGATAGGAGAAGCATTCGTTTTTCTCATTAATTCCATAGTCGATTGTCGAATGTCAATTGCTTGCCGACCCGTAGCCAAGAGGCGGGACGAAGGGCGGGGGCCAAGATTGTGGGATTTTTTTAGATATAACTAAATATTTTTCTTTATCTGCGAGCATCTAATAGGTGAGAAATATTTGTATTAGGAATAATCATTATTAAATACAAGTCTTCGCACGTCGAAGACGTGCTCTAGTTTTGCATGTATAAACCAGAGCACCTCTTCGAGGTGCGAGGATCTACGGTAAATTATATATGTTTATTGCTGGACTTTATCATTCTGATTAATTTGAGAAACAATATTATCAATATCTTCATCATTTAGCAGTGTATTGGTATCGTCGCGAATAAATCTTCTTACAAATTCATTAGTATCTGTAGCTTCATCGTCGAATTCAAATTCTTCACGAAGAATGCTTACTAATGCTGCGGATATAATAGATTTAGCATCTTGTTCTCCAAACGTATTAACTAGTAATTCACTTATTTTTAATACACCATATACAGAATAATTTGGAAGTGCTGTTGTCAGATTTTGTAATAGTGCTGAACGAATTTGATCACTAATTGCACAAAGTGCTGGTAGTAATTCTCCTAAATCAATTCTTACTATATGTTGGTGAATTTGTTCGTTCAACATGCATGAAAGCTCCTTTGCAGCTACTTGTACTGGATCTTGCGTTTCACTTTCAGGGCGTTTTATACTCATAGGACAGATATTAAAACAATTTAATGCTCAATGGTCAAGTATTATCTAACCCAAATTCACTGATTTACTGGAAAATATTATAATACACAAATCTTAGTTTCCGATTGCTTCAACCCTCTCTCTCAACTCTTCATCCCCCTCTTCATCAATTACATCATCGATATCTTCTTTAAGGAATTGAATTCGATCAAGAATATAATTTAGTTGATAGCAGGCAGTTTCTTCTTCTTCGCATTCACTTCTTGCGTTATAAAAGTCATCTCTTATATCAAAGTATGAATTTATCAAACTTTGTTTCAATTCGATCTTTTCTTCCATAATTACCATGAATATATCAGGGAATTTAAGAATAATTGCTTCTGTGCGGTCATATATTTCACTTAATTGCATAGTTGGTAAATTCACACCACCGTTGGGCTGATCTGCAAGTAAGCGCTCAATATTATGTATTAGTCTTTTGACATATTGTGACATGGCCTGAATCTCTTCTCCGGTGCGATTGATATCAGAAAAGTAATCATATTGGTTTTCTACCCATTCAATATTACTTGATAAAAATTCTTTGTCATCTTTGGACAGATTACGTGATTCTTTGATTTTACGCAGTTTGGATCCTGTGAATTTTAGAGTTTCAAGAAGCTTTTCGCGTTTACCTTTATTCTTATCTGTCTCTGAGTATTTTTCTTCCATGTGCTTAATAACAACCTTTTCCTCTTCTACAGATAATTTCTCGGTATGCTCGGATACTCTTATTGCTTCTATGACTCGTCTAGGCAATTCTTCTTCTATTTGAGGAGGTGGAGAAGGCAGATCATGAAGATTTTGTAAGTGCTTTTGTTGGTTTGTGTCGCAAAGCTCTCGATTCTCTGTCCAGTTACCGGACTGAGTGAAACAGCCAAGGTGTACATCTTCATCTTCTTCTTTATCCGCCTCAGGTTGATCGTCTATTTCTTGATCGACTTCATCATTCTGATCTTCTTCATCATTTTCAATCAGATCTTCATTCACATCTTCATCGTCATCTGTGCTGAGCTCCGTCGAAGTATCATCTTCTTCATTGTCGTTATGTCCTTGTCGCTGTCCTCCTCCTCCATCATCCTGACTTTGTCCCTGCCCCTGTTCTACTCCGTTATCATCATCATCTGCATCGTTTTGACCCTGTCCTTGACCCTGTCCTTGTCCTTGTCCTCCTCCATAATCTACGTTATTGCGTAATTTGCATTTATTGTCACAGAAATGAGTGTTTGGTGGTTCACATTCTTCTGATGCATCTTTTATTCCGTCTCCACATACAGGTTCCAAACCTATGCACATACATGTATTTGAACATTCTTCATTAATTGAACAGTCAAAGTCATCTTCGCATTCTTCGGATCCTTCCAGATCTCCATCACCGCATGTCGGATTATTTGGAAGTATTACGGGAGAGGGGGTAGGTGTTGGAGTGGGGGAAGGAGTAGGAGTAGGAGTGGTAGCAGGTGGTGGAGGAGCAGCTCCTTTTTTAACACACAAGCATGCCTCACACCTTTCATTATTGGAGCAATTAGAGTTGAATTCACATTCTTCGCCGCTTTCAATGATATGATTGCCGCAGGAAATTATTGTCGTTCTTGCAGGAGGAGGAGTGGTAGGTGGGAATGTAATTATTTGTCCAGTTTCTTCACATTTGCAGTCATTGCATTTATATCCTGCAGAGCAATCTGAATTTTTTTCACATTGTTCTTCTCCGGCAATAACTTTGTCTCCACAAATGTTCTGGGGATCATCATTCCCTTTTGTATTGCATTCACCTTTGTTATTACATTTCTCATTTGAATGGCACTTATTGTATTCATTAATACATACTAATTTGCCTGTGGAATTTATTTCGCAGTTACCCTCGGCAATGCATTCTTTTGAATCGCCTCCACACTTATCATCCGGCTCTTTATCTTTACATTTGTCATCTGTTTCATATTTGTCATCATCGGAATCTGTTAAGTCTTTTACTATTTGGTGTGTCCATATACTTAGGCATTTGCCTTCTCCATTGCATGACGATCCCCATGGACACAATGTCTGTTGATTTATACATTGGAAGGAATAATTTGTACTAGAATTACCACCTCTCGGATAACAAAGACCGCTGCTTAGACAGTTCATAATATTCCCACCGCATGTTTCATATAATTGTCTGCATATTGAGGTTGAGTGTGTGTCATCATCTTCGTCTGTACTTAGCTCTGTCGAAGCATCATCACGATCATTTCTTCGCAATTGCCCTTGTTGTCCTTGTCCCTGCTGCCCTTGCCCTCCTCCGTTATTATTGTCACTATCTTTAAACCAGGTTTCTCCCTGTCTATTTCCTGTAGTCATTTGACTCAACCAATTTGAGTTCGAAATAAACTTCCATTTGGATAAAGAAGCATTTAATTGATCAGATGAATCAGGCGTAAATACTGTAGCGGCGACTATTGCGACCAAAGCACTGCCTGCAACAAGAATATATTTCATATTTGAGTGGTATTTATGTATCGTGTTTATTATACAACAAAAAGTCCAAATAGGCAACTTATATGTATGGTTCAATCTGTGTCTAAATAAAAAGCAGAATTTGTGGTATATACCCCTTCGCCCGTGTCTTCAATGCGGGGCTATGGGGCATTATAGTAATTTTACTATAAAAGGAGTACAATAGTATGAATATACTGAGCTCAAATGCACTCAAACATACAAAAAAAACAGGCTAGGCAAACAAGCAAGCTAGGGCTCAGGTCTATGCTAAAGTGGTCATTGCCGTTTTTGGCTGCATTGATGCCAATATTGCTTTTAAGTGTGTATTCTTACAGGATTGCTTCAGATTCAGTCAAAGATCAGGTTTACAGCGAAAACATAGCAGCCACAAACAGCATGTCACAGTTCGTTGTGCAGGAATTCAAAGAGATTGTCACCCTTATGCATGCGGTATCTTCATTAGAAGGAACCTTAAATGGGGTAAATGAAAATGATGCATTTACTCTTACGGGAAGGATGAAAGGAATTGCCGTAGCTTATCCAAAAATTGAACTTGCCATGGTACTAAATAGCAGCGGACGAGTAATGGCGAATTATCCGACCGGAACAGGGTCATTGGATCACGCTGACATGAGTATATTTAGTGATGTAAAGAATACCGAGAAGCCGGTGATTTCCGGTGTTAGAGCATTCCCGGAGAATAAGCATCTGGTTTCCATATCTGTGCCCATATTAAGCGAGGAGCAGGTTTGGATCGGAGCTTTGTTGTTTGTTTATAATACTAAGCCAATAGTGGAATTATCGCGAAAAATTGAATTTTCCAATCAGGGTGAAGTATTTCTTTTGGATCACAATGGAAAAATTGTTGCGCATCCTAACAGTACAAATGATGATGACAAGTATTCTGATATTTATCAGGTCAAAAATGCACAAATGGGAGAAATGCAAACTACTACCTACACCGAATCTATTAATAAAAGAGAAATGATTGCAACTTTCCTTCCTTTAAATGTGGGTAGTAATAAATGGGTTGTAATTTCTCAGCAGCCAAAGGATTTGGCTTACAGAGAATTGCGTCGTGTAAAGCTAAATATAGGTTTAGCCGGTGGAATATTGACTCTGGTGACTTTGATGTTGGTTATATGGCTTGCAAAGATGAGTGCACGTGTAACCAAGTTGAACAGTGAGCTAAAGCAAAAAAATATAAAACTGAGCGAAACTGCGGCGATCGTAAGTTCTTCCAATGATGCAATTATCGGATTGGATTTGAGTGGTAAGATCGAGAGTTGGAATGCAGCTGCAGAAGCTATTTATGGCTACAAAGAAAGTGATGTAATTGGCAAGGCAATTGATGTAATACTGCCTACAAAACAGCAAGAGGATCACAAAATGATGATCAGTAAAATCAGAACCGGAACAGGTGTAAAGGACATAGAGACTGTGCATGTTAATAGGGATAAAAACATTATTCCCATATCTGTAACTCTATCTCCGATCAAAGATGAAAAAGGGAAAACAGTTGGCGCTTCCGCAACATGCAGAGATATAACTGAACGCAAAAAGGTTGAACAAATGAAGGATGATTTTATTAGCTTTGTTTCCCATCAGCTTAAGGCTCCAATAGCAACACTCAAGTGGACATTGGAAATGATACTTGATGGAGATTATGGAAAGGTTCCCAATGAGCTTGTTAAACCTGTCAAAGATATGCAGATGGTGGTTGAGCAAAACAGACATCTGGTTGGTGATATTTTGAATGCATCCAGAATTGATCGTGGAGTTATTGCGGTAGATCTAAAACCTGTTTCATTAAAAGATGTCGTTGAACGTTCTGTTCGGGATTATAAAGTTCCGATGGAAGAGAAAGGTCTAAAATTAAATCTGGAAGGTTTGGATCAGGAAATACAAGTATCAGCTGATGCGGAAAAATTTGCGGAGGCGGTTAGCAATAGCGTAAGTAATGCAATTAAGCATACGACTCAGGGATCGATTACTGTTTCTATGAAGTCAGAAGGTAAGTATGGAGTTATCGAAGTCAGAGATACCGGAGAAGGTATGGATCAGGAAATGGTTAATAAGCTATTCACCAGAGACAAGGTTGTTGGAAAGAGTGCTAAGGCTGAAAAAAGTGCTGGTTTGGGTCTTTATATAGCCAAAGAGTTTATGACTTTGCAGAATGGGGAAGTGGAGGTTGAGTCAGAGAAAGGAAAGGGGACGGTGTTTATTTATAGGATGCCTTTGGGGTAGAGGAATTTTTACTCTTGTATTTACCCCCATCCCCCGACCCCTTCCCCCCCTCCGCTTGCCCACAGGGGGAAGGGGAGACTAGACTTGAGATTTAGTCCGTAAAAGATTGGACGTGAATGGTATTTGCAACTTTTGAAATTTCTTTAAGTACATCTGGTAATGAATGATTAATTTTATTATTTGGAAATCGAATTATTCTATATCCAAGTTCTTTCAGATATTCTTCTCTTCCTTCATCATATTCTTTTCGGTCTTTGTGGATGCCACCATCAATTTCAACAATTAATTGTGCTGATATACAAAGGAAGTCGACAATAAACGAACCTATTGGAGCTTGCCTTCGGAACTTAAGGCCATTTAATTTCTTACCACGTACAGCATTCCATAATATTACTTCTTCAGGTGTCATCCTTTTTCTTAACTTTCTAGCATATTTCACTTTCCTTTTTTTCTTGAGCCAGTGATATTTTTCTTCTGGGAGCATATTAAGGAGGATATTTTTATATTTATGTGGGTAATGTGCAAACAAAGAACTAACTAAATATTTGACCCCCCTTCCCCCTGCAGGTCAGTGGGGTGGAGGGGGAAGGGGTCGGGGGAAGGGGGCAATAATAAGCAGCAGCATACCGTAACTCAGTCATTGCAAATCACTCCAAATCATGCTATAATAACAAAGTAGCTCACACAAACATTATGCGTCGACCTATCCACATTATTCCCGTTGTAATAGTACTAACCTTAATAGTTACATCTGCAGCCCGTGCATTTTTCGATGAAATTGCTCAACTTAAACAAGAACTTCAGTTATGGGAAGAGGTTCATGCGGCAGATTTTACGGATGTTATTGAACAGCTAGATGATATTACCGGAACAGTATTCACCGATGTTACAGAAGAAGACTGGTTTACTTCTTATGTATCTTCTCTTATGGATTGGGGTGTTGTTTCCGGTTACAAGGATTCCGCAGGAAGGCCAACCGGAAAATTCAAGCCCGGGAATTATGTTACAACTGCCGAGGCACTTAAGATGGCAATGAAGGCAGCAGATATAGACGAAACACAATGCGATACCGTAGCTATGCATGCTTCGGCAAGTGAGCATTGGGCTGCAAGCTATATAGCGTGTGCGGAGGAGAAAGGAGTACGTATGTTTAAAATTCCCGACGAGACATCACTTGATCGACCTGCAAGACGTGCGGAGGTTATAACAATTATTCTCGATTCATTTGGTGATGATGTTATGCCTGTCTATTCAACATTTAACGATACAAGAGGTCACATATTCGAATCTGATATAGCGCATGCACAATTATATGGAATAGTAGGCGGAGACACGAATAAGGATGGTGTAGAGCTTGGTACATTTCGTCCTGATGATCCTATTAACAGAGCGGAAACAGCGAAGATTGTTTATCAGAGGATGAAGGAGGAGGCGAGAAAAGAACTGGCTTTGTAGATTGGTATTATTCTATTGAAGTTCAATTGATAATTGAGAATTGAGAATTGACAATTAGTTCGCTATTTATAAAACCGAAAGTATCTTTCTAATAGGTTCTTCCTGTGGCGATGCGATCCTATAGAAGACAAAGAAATTTCGTTTTCGTCTGACAAGTAATCCTGCTGAGTAGAGTATTTTTATATTTTGTGAGGTTGCTCTAAGCGAAGATCCGATTGCCTTTGCAATTTCGCCTACTGATGTTGATCCATTCTTTTTCAAAAATGCACATATTTGTAATCTTTTTAAATTAGAAAGTGCCTTTAGATTGTGTTCGAGTTGTGGGAGATTTGTCATATAAGTACTGGGGATTTGATAATTGTATGTAAAGTAAACTATAGGAAGCATTCGCGCGAATACATCATATAATAAAAACTCGATATTTTAAACTCCTTTATCAATTTTACTGTACAATTCACACATGCAAGAATGCCTCTCGCTTTCGTCTCCAGCCGTCGCTTCTTGGCTATGGTCGGCAGGCTGGGCTATGGTCGGCAGGCTAGACTTCGGCGGGCAGGCCACGCCTCACATGTGAGGCGTGGCAGGCCAAAAGATCTTCTGATTAATACTATGCTTGAACGTCTCCAAAAGATTTTATCGGCACGAGGTATCTGCTCCCGTCGCAAGGCGGAAGAGTACATCGAGCAGGGTTTAGTAACAGTAAATGGTGAAGTTGCAAAGCTTGGACAAAAGGCGGATGCGGAAAAAGATAAGATTGAGGTTGATGGAAAAATCATCGAGGATAGGAAGGAGATGTTGTATTATTTGATGAATAAACCTAAAGGAATTGTGACTTCGAATGTCACTGGTCACTCGTCACTGGTCACTGGTCATGCTGCCAATAACAAGAGACTAGCGACTCCCAACACTTCAACCATCCGTGACCTTCTTCCTCCCAAACTTCAAGGCAAGATATATCCTGTTGGAAGACTTGATAAAGAATCCTCCGGTCTCCTTCTACTCACAAACGACGGAGTCCTTGCCTACCGCCTTACTCACCCAAAGTTTTACCATGAAAAAGAATATGAAGTGATTACAGAGAATGAGATTAAGGATGGGGCACTGCGCAAACTCGAAAAGGGCATAACAATCTCGGGAGAGAAGACAAAGCCTGCAAAAATCAAAAGATTAGGAGATTGTAAATTCACAATAGCCCTAACTGAAGGGAAAAACCGGCAAATCAGGAGAATGTGTCAGAAAGTTGGAAGTCCGGTTAAAGAGCTCAAGAGAATTAGGATTACTTCACTTGTTGATG
Organism: Patescibacteria group bacterium; assembly: GCA_018818235.1. Lineage (GTDB taxonomy): Bacteria > Patescibacteriota > Gracilibacteria > Peribacterales > Peribacteraceae > UBA2144. The sequence goes on along the minus strand of JAHISE010000105.1, from coordinate 1,295 downwards.
GGAAGCTTAAGGAAGGAAAAACTCGCGAGTTAACAATGAAAGAGAGAAATGATCTTTTGAAGTCAGTAGAAATAAACTAATAAAAGAATATTGGAATACTGGAGTACTGGAATATTGGGACTTTGAAATTGCATGGACAGAGCTTGGTTTCACTTTAGGCTATTATTCCAATATTCCAGTATTCTACTGTCTCAATATTCCAATATTCCAATATTCTGATACTCTACCTTTATGAAAATCATCCCACACGGTGCCGCCCTCGAAGTAACCGGCTCATGCCATGAAATACAATTCGAATCACCATCAGGCATTAAAAGAATTTTACTTGATTGCGGTTTGTTCCAAGGTAAGCGATCTGAGGCTGCTGTAAAAAATGTTGAGTTTACTTTTGATCCTGCGGTAGACATAGATGCAGTTGTTCTAAGTCATGCACATATGGATCATGTAGGTCGTGTTCCTTTGCTTTACAAAAAAGGATTCAAAAACAAGGTGCATTGCACATATGCAACAAAAGATTTAGCGGAAGTTATGTTGATGGATAGCGGATACATACACGAGAAAGATGAAGAATATTTTTGTAAACATCTAAAAAATTCAATGATTAAATGTGAAGGACCTTTGTACACACAGCAAGATGCAATTGATTGTATGGAAGTGTTTCAGGGTCAGAATTACGAAACTTGGTTTGAGGTTTGTGATGGACTCAAAGCTCAATTCATAGAAGCCGGACATATTGTTGGAGCGGCTATGATTATTTTGGAGGTAACAGAGAACAATAAAGTTCATAGAATCGGATTTACCGGAGACCTTGGGCGTAACACTCTCCCAATCATTCGTGATCCTGCTGATATGCCTCCTGTCGAAACTCTTATTTGCGAAAGCACTTATGGGAATCGCGAGCATGAAGATATTTCTACTGCAATGGATCATCTTGCTGATGTTCTTATTCGTACGGCAAAACGTGGTGGCAAAGTAATGATCCCTGCATTTTCTTTGGAGCGAACTCAGGAAATTGTTTACGATCTTCATGTTCTGTGGGACGAGAAGAAGATACCTGCAATTCCAATTATCATTGATTCACCTTTGGCTACAAGAGTAACTGATGTATTTATGAAGCACCCTGAATGCTACGACAAGGATATGTACGATAAGTTTCTTGCCAAGGCTCACAATCCTTTCCAGTTCTCTTTAGTCAGGTACACGGAGTCTGTGGAAGAGAGCAAGGCTCTTAATGGTACCCCCGGCCCTATGGTCATTATGGCAGGATCCGGAATGTGTGAGGCGGGTCGCATACG
>JAHISE010000104.1 GCA_018818235.1 Patescibacteria group bacterium | reverse complement strand
TTATACTGCTTTTAGTTAATAATTCCGAAAAATTCACTGTGCTTTTGTTATGCAATCTCGTACTCCATAGCCATTAGAAATAGATTTTGTTAATAATTAATGAATCCTCAAGAATCGGAATTATTTAGGCGAAGGAGTATAACCTCATGCAGATACCTGCGGACATTTGCTAATGGTCTTCTTTTGTGAAATCGAAGTCTCATATGCAGGTTATATTACACCCCCGGAATGCATTTTGCTTCCTGATTTGCAATATCCTGGTCCAGCTCCTTTATCCTTTCATAAAAAACAAGATAAATGATCAGATTTGTGATGCTAAAAAAAGCAAAAATAACAATTAACCACCAAGTGTGCCTGTCCGGTGCGAAGATAATTTCTATTGCTGGTGCGATTATCGAAATTTCCACTAAATACTTGATACCAACTCTATGGGTGCTGACAAAGAAGATCAGTATTTTTATTGCCTTAAGGATTACAAGCATTAGGGCAACGTCATGCAAAATGTTGCGTGTTTTTGGTGCAAGAACTGAAGACAGAAGAATATCGAATATCTCAAATCCCATGTATATAAGCAATGCTATTGTCATTAGCAGTGCCATTAAAGACATAATAATCCCCATGCATGCTACAATTACATACATAATATAATCTGCAAAATCCCTGCTCCTTTTTAGTGAAGGAGCAGGGGTATGCCGGTTAACAATTTTCGAAAGAGACATATCAATTCCTATATGTCGTTGAATTGACTGCAGTTGATTTCAGATCTGTCCAATAATATCTTTGAGATGTTACACCGTCTTTATCCATCCACTCAATGTGGCTACCCGTTGCGCCGAAGAATGACTTTGTTGCATCTGAATAATTCTGTAGCGAAACTTGCAGAGTTGAACTCTTGCCTAAAGAAGGATTTGTAACATTCGCACGCAATGCAAATACAGCTGTCGAATTTTTAGCAATCCTTTCACTAAAAGCTGATGAAATCAGATCTGAACACGATGCAAGAAATATACCGTTAATTGTTCCCGATAGTGCAGTTCCGTCAGATGCTATGGCATCACATGGGTGTTCTATGGAAGAATCACCTTGGCGAACAATGCGCAAACTCTCGGCATCAATTGCAACATTCGAAGAATTAACAGTAAATATAATATTATCTATTGCCACTTCGTTGTTTCCATTTTTTGAATTTGAATTTTGTGCAGCCGTGAAAGCAAATTGACCGATATCTGACGTACCAACCGGTATTGCGGTATTATTTGAATCAATGCTGGCATTTACGATGCTATTTATTTTAGACATTACAACACGGTGTTCCGGACCTGTAATATCTGCATTTGCTCCAAATGAATTCCTTCCGATAATAATTTCACCTTGCCCTGAATTATCACCGTTATTCACGATTAGATTTGTACTGGATGCAGTTCCACGTCCTTTGATCGATTGTATGTTGCCGCTTGTCTGACCAGCAACCCAAAGTTGAATTATGTCGTTTGGAATACCTCCATTTGTATCTGTCTTTACACGTGTACGTACAAGCACAGTTGAATCTGCACTAGGTTGTACAACAAACTGCTGACTGTTCATCTTAGCACAGAAAGTAGATACGGGTATTCCATTGTGTGTACTTATCACATTAGAATTCCCACATCCGGAAGTAGTGGCGATTGCGAATGGAGTAACTGCATCGTTTTTGAATAATTCCAGTCTCTCGATGGATGAAGCTTTTGACTGAGCTGATATTATCTGAATATCGGTTACATCAATCGGTTCATTATCTGCTCGAAATACAAGACGTAATATTGGATCGCTTAATTCTCCTCCTAAAATCTGCATTCTGCGGATAGGAGTTGTTGATTGCCCCACAAATAGATTTCCCTGACTTAGTATTGTCCAAAGTAAAGAATTATTTGTTGTTATTGATATATCACAAGTATCGATACATGATCCATTTGTTCTGATACCGGAAAGAGTTGATCCGTCTATCTGCTCAGCTTCAATATAATTTGAAACACCTGACGCAAATCCCACTTGCAGGCTATTGCTCAATGGAGACGATGTAATATTACTATGAAGCTCAAAAACCGTCATTTTTGACGCTTTTACAACATATCCGCCTCCTGAAAGTTTGCTGAAAGTAAGTATATTGCCTTGCGGAGCAGCTCCGCTTTGAAGGACAGTATCCACTTTCGAATCATTATTGGTGTCTACCCACAAAGTATAGTTTTGTCCGTTCTGAAGAGAACCTGCAACTGCTTCGAAAGATAATCTTGTTAAAAGGATATCCTTGGTTGATCCGGCTCTGACTTCATAACGCATGAGACTGACATCTTTTGCTCCCCTTACGGTAATATCTGATGTCCCGGCACTCTGTTGACTAATTGTGAGTGCAGCAAGAGCAATCGAATGGAAGTTGCCCGATATGGATCCCCTTGGTCTGACATCCGTAATTGTATCTCCTGTTGATAATCCTTCTATTCTCATTTGATAAGCAGTTGATCTTGAAGACAGTAAGCCTGCAAAATCACAGCCTGTCGTATTTGTTGTTGGGAATGTTCCGTTTGTGGATTTAATTTGAGTTGGTTCCCCGCAAATATGAACCCGGAACTTGTCTCCGGATAAAGGATGTCGTGATGTTCCATTATTTATGAAATCAACTTCTAACATCCAATTCTCTTTTCCTCTTACATTAAAATTATCAAAACGATAAATCTGATATGTCTTTTGTGTGCTTGCAAGCGAATCATTCGCACCGGAAAGTCTAACTCCGGATACGGAAGTTCCTTTTGAAGAATTTCGAAGCCTTATATTCTTCACAAGCTCACTAATTTCATCATCAGCTCCACTCCCCGACCCCATACCTAACCCCGCTACGGTTTGTGCCTGCACCAGAATATACATACTCCTGATAGAAGCAGGCTCATCACCAGATGTCATCATAATATTAGCCAAAAGCGCACCACGAGTATCGTTCGCATAATTCTGTTGTGAAGGACCATCCGTTTCCAGAACAAATCCACCGGCATCTACAGCCACCAGTGCCGGAGTAGTTTTTGGCGAAACTGATACTCGCGAACCATAATTATTGTTTTGTCCATAAGCAGATCCTTTCACAAAAAAATCAGAATCCTCTTCAACCATAAACTGTATCGTACGACCCGCGCCTCCAATAATATCAGCTATAAGTTCAAGAGAAATATTATCACCCTGTTTCAATATAAGTGGTGAACTGAAAGTCAACAACACATAATCTGTTGTCATTTTCTTTATGCTGTTTGAAAGTACTTCTCCGTTTGTTCTCCTGATTCTTATGTTCTCTATATCACCGGCTTTTAAGGAACCATCTTGTTTAAACATTACGTTCACCAAAGTATGGCTTTCTAAGGAATTTGAAGATAAAGATAGTTTACCTAAAGCAACAGATTTATCTCCAACTTTAACTTCGCTCGGAGAAACTGTCCGATATTCCAAATTCGCAGTTCCGGTTGTAACTGCGGCAACCGTAAATTCTCCGCCACGAATTGGATATGATGTTTGTATCTTCTTTGCATTCGTTACAATATCAACAGCTGTCTTTATTGATAACCTATGCTCTCCGGATGAAGCTGCACCGGAAGCCATATCAGCAACAAATTCCACCCTTTTGCTTGAACAAGCAGGAATAATAATTGATTTAGTAAAATGAAGTGAAACAGTATTATTTTTTGCATCAATTGTTCTTTTTCTGGAAACACGCTCCCCGTTTACCACAGCATAGATACCATCAATATCCGTTTTGGATCCCATTCCTTCTCGAGTAAGCATTATATCATCCAGTGAAAGCCCGCTGTCGCACGAAGCTGTAAAATCTACGGTAAGCATTGGCACCCGCATCGCACCACGTGGGATGCTTAATTTGGATGCATTCACATTGACCGCAGCTAAAGTTAAAGTACTTTCGCTTGGTTGTGGAATTGTATATCCGATGAAAGATAATGTATCTGAAAACAATTTTCCATTTGCCGTAACCATATTGTTTACGCCGAGAGTATAATTCTTTTTTGCAATCAGATCTTTACTAAATGTTAGCTCAACGCCTTGTGGACGAATGTGTTTTGCATTTGTAACAATTATGTCCGGAAAACTGACCAGACGATATCTTAGAGTGTCCAAAACTGATCCGCCATTCAGGTCAGTATTAAAATCAACTGCAATTTTATTCCCGGCAATCGATGTAATTTCTGAAATCTTATGAACAGCCTCCTGAATCTTTCCGCAATCCACTCCATAAGTCTGACGATTACGAGCCCTATCTATCATAGCCACCATTTCCGCACGATTCATAAAATCAGCGGGTCGAACTTTACTTGTTGAATCATCACCCTGCAGAATACAATGATCTGCAGAAGTCTGAATAATATTCGTATACCATTGCCCCATTTGGTTATCGATGAAATGAGGAGCCGCTTTGGTTTGTTCAAATCCAAAAGCACGCACAAGAAGCGCTGCGGCTTCCGCACGATTTATGTTTCCATAAGGTCGCGCATTGCAAGGCTTTGATCCATAGCAATTGCCGTCACCTTTAACCCATCCAAGTCTTGCGGCTTCTTCGATATATGAATAAAACCACTCACTTCCGAGAGCATCATTAAAACTTGGAGTTGATGGGGTCGATCTGGTAATTCCACCTTGGGCATCCAAAATTAGCTGCATAAAATCCGCTCTTATTGCATTGCCAGATGGATTAAATATAGTACGCACCCTATACAATAAGCCTTCGTTTTTAAAATTCTGGATTACCTGCTCGTACCAGCTACCTGTCGGTACATCAGAATACGGTGCAGCTGATACTTTTTCTAGCAACACTAGCAATGTAATAATAAGAATCACCCATATGATCTTGATAAGAGCGGAATACTTTTTGGAGATTTCCATTGATAAAAGGGGTAGTAAGATAATCGACTACATGCTCCTCTATATTCCTTAAGAAGTCCTTAAGACGAAAAAGCGGGGCTTATGCCCCACTTAATACTTTATATTTATGTGTTATTCTGCGTTCTTGAATGACTTCATGTATTCGATCTGGTCTTCCACAATAGTTCTTCTGGTCTTTTTTTGGTTGCCTTTGACATCAAGAAACACTCCCTTTTGCTGAATAAGCGCCATGCGCAATTCCTGATTGTTCGGAAGCCTTGTGGCCATTCGCAGGTTTCTGCGTGCTTGTAGCATCTCCTGTTCCCCTACATACCATTCCTTGTACTTCTGCAAGCTTTTGGCTTTTAAATCTTTCTCGAATTTAACACGTTCCTGTTCCGTGCTCTTTTTCATATAGAATTGCTTGCGTTTTGTCGCAAGTTCCTGCTTGATTGTTATAATCGTTGGCCTGGAATACCTTCTGAATTCGTCATTTGCAATACGAACCTGTGTCATTGCTTCATAGCGTCTGCATTGATAGCGCTCCAATACATCCGTTATATGAGCGCATGGAGCATAATCAATGCCAGAGTTATCAGTTTGCACAACTGTGTAAGCAAGACTGCTGGCAGGAGTAAAAAATAAAAGACCGGTGATGATAAGTGTTTTCAGCATTGTTAAGTGGTGAAATAATAAAATATAAAATGAAAACACGATCATCATAAATAACGATCCTTAAGAGATCATTAATATCAAGTTACTTAAAGGTAATCGAAAAAGATGTTCCAATGCCTTTAATACTCTGCACATCTATCATCCATTCATGTGCATCCACAATCTTTTTAACAATGCTCAAACCCAGCCCCGAACCTTTGGTTGAGTGTGAAGATTCGGCTTGGAAAAACGGATCGAACAGCCGTTCGATCATATTGGAATCTATCCCTATTCCCTTATCCCTTATTTGAATACTGTGTTCGTCAAGTATTATCTGAACTTCGCCTCCTGATTCTGAAAACTTAAGAGAGTTGTTTATAAGATTGGAAATAAGAAGCAATATGTATCCGGGATCTGCTTCCACAGAAATGTCATCGGCAATCTGTGTTATAAATCTTACTTTCATGAAACGCGCTTGTGCGTTGAATTCTTTAATGACTTCGCGTATTAGTTTAGACAAATTAATCTCCTCTTTTTGCAGTGTAAATTTTGTCATTTTAGCCAGCTCAAGAAGATCATCAACTATCTCGGCAGCTCGAATAATATTTATTTTTGCTTCCTCTACATATTTACGGGGTTTTTCACCAATAAGAGCAAGGTCAAGAGAGGAAGATGCGTTTGCAAGAGGTGTTTTAAGTTCGTGACTTGCGTCTTGTGAAAACTGGTCAAGCCTCTTGTACATTGATTCCGCGGGAGCCAATGCGCGTTTTGCAAAGAACATGCCAATAAAGTAAGTCAGAAGTGCAACCAGCAAGCTTTCAAGAAAAAGGATTATCATTTTTTCCCTAAGATCTTCAATAAATACATGGTAGACCTCTCCGATTTGCAAACTACCAGACGGAATTCCATGAAGTTCAATAGGAAATGTCATCACAAAAAACCTATCATTATGATAATTAATCTTGAAAGGATCATGCCTTAACACATTATCATTCTCGGTAAACAACTGTCCCGAGTAAACAACAATATCGTCGGCATTGAAAATTCTGACTCGAAAATCATCCCGTTCCGTAAGCTTTCTTATGGCATCTTCCGGCTTCAGATCCATCAGAGAAAGCACTCTGGAAGCGTCATTTGTCAGATTTTCCTCAAGCTCATTCTTGTAATCACGATAATCAATAGGAATAAATATTGCTCCATAAATCAGCAATAATATAAAAATTACAATAGTAAACTGAAGCGCGATTCTGAATCGGAGTTTGTCAAACATCTTTATTATCGGTAATCATGTATCCACATCCCGGAACAGTGGTTATCAGGTCTTTCCCAAGCTTTTTTCTTAAGTATGCAATGTGAACATCAAGAGTTTGCGAGAACATAAGTTGATCCTCCTGTGCACCCCAGACGTGTGAAATCAAGTTGGGTCGGGTAATTGCCCTGTCCTTATTTCTTAGTAAATATTCAAGAAGTACATATTCTTTCGGTGCCAAAGATACCTTGACTTCGCCTTTATAAACCTGCTGTGAATTTGTATCCACCTTGACGTTTTTTGAACTTAAAAGCGGCGACCTATTCTCAGACTTTCTGCGTACAATGGCACGTATTCGTGCAGAAAGTTCCGAAAGATCGAATGGCTTTGTTAGATAATCATCCGCTCCGGCATCAAGGCCGGTAATAATACTTTGGCTTCCTGAACGCGCCGTAAGCATGATGATAGGCATATTTTTCTTCTCTTTCCTTAGTTCTTTGCATAGTTCAACACCATCAAGCTTTGGCAGATTAAGATCGAGTACCATGCAGTCATAATCATTGGTCATCGCTTTATTGAGCCCTTCTTCTCCATCAAATGCGACATCTACTGCGTATTTATCCAACAATAGATACTTCTGGATGTTTCGCGCGAGCTGATGCTCATCTTCTACAATCAAAATCCTCATGATATAAGAACCTTAACAGTTTTTTGCCTATGAGTTAAGTATTATTCACCCCTTTTATAATACCTCATTGTCTTGTAAGCAAGCTCCACATTAGGTTCTGAATCAAGTGCATTCATAACACGCTCCGAAAGTCCGGAAACTACAATACGTCTTTCGCCGATAGGAACAGGAAATCTGAGAATAAACATAATTCCATCATCCGCCACTTCCATATACACTCGTGCCCCTATCACCTGCCGGCGTATATACATTGATCGTGTTCTTCTGATTTGCTGAATTTTTTCTCTTTCCGTAAATTCATCCGTTTCCTCTTTGAGAATATCTTCCAGTATTTTTTTTGCTTTTTTCCAGTCGCTTTCGAAGGTAATTGTAATGTGCACTTCGGAATTTACAAAATCCGATGTGGTGTTGTGATTGGTCACGTTCTGTGCCAGCACTTTGGAATTCGGTATGGAAAGAATTTTACCCGTATGCTCCAAAACACCCTCCGGCGGTATTCCAACTTCTAGTAATTTTGTTCGCAATACATCGATATCCACAACTTCTCCTGTTGAATTACCAATCGTTACACGATCACCGGTTGAAAAAAGACGATTTTGGATAATTACCACCCAACCTACAACATCTTTAACAACGTCCTGCAATGCTATCGCAAGTCCTGCACCTACTATTGCAAAAGAAGCAAGTACTCCGGGGTTTTTGGCAAACAAAGTTATCGCAATCCAGGCAATTGTGATGATATATACGGTTGATGAAAATATCTTTGTTACCGTATAACGTTTGTCATCATGTTTTATGAGTGATAGTAAGTGCATCCTTATTAGTTTTTCGAGAATCCATATAAGCAATAGAACAAGCAGATATTTTCCTATAATGATAAATGTACTAAATTGCAGCATTTTTTGTTCCGATGTCAGTTTTGCTAATCTTTCATTTTGTTGATACAAAAGTGAATTTAGTACGGATATTCGTTCTTCTAAAATAGCTTTTTTGGCTAACAGTCCCTCATGAGTTTTTGTGATTCGGAATTTTCCTGCTTCCAGAAGAGCTCCTGTATCGCCGCTTGGGCTTAAATAGAATTTCTCTTCTTCTGCGTCCAGAAGCTCCAGATCAACTTTTCTTTCACGAAGACGTTCCTGCAAAGAAGCAATCACCACCTTCTGACGATCAAGAGCTTTTGTTATTTCTGACGGATCGATCTCGGCTTCCTCCGGCGGAGGAGCTACCACTTTTTGTAATTCCTCTTCTATAAAATCTCTTATTGAAGATCTTTCATCTTCTATGCGCTTAAGAATAAATTCATCTTCCGGAGTTTTTAAGTACTGCTGATAAATATCTTTCAGAATATTTTCATCAATCGTTTTCGCCTCCTCCTGAGCAAAGACTACCATCGGCAAGATAAATATGAAGCAAAATACCACGCCTGTGAGTTTCCGTTTAGTAATCATAATTATCTGAATTAATGGAATTATCATGCTCAGGATTTTTCTGTTGTCGACGATCTTTTAATACTTTTGCAATGATTTCTGCAACATAATCCGGATGAGGTACATTTGGAATGGATCTCATCATATCTATTGCTCCTCCCCCCGTATCGAACCACAAAATACCATAATCGAGGATATTATGCAGTAAACCGTGTTGTTGTACTCTTACCGATGCAATTTTTTCCAGAGGCACCTCGTGTTCATCATCCATCATAAACAAACTATCATCAAAATATATTACACGATCCGTTGTCACAAATATATCAAGCATCGATTCACTCATTAGTTTATGGAAAAATGAATGATGTGAAATAAATACAAGAAATGAGCCCACAAAGAAAGATATCATTGATACTATTTCTATTTTTGCCAAGTTGGCAGAATACAGAAGTGCTATTCCAAGCAGTAAAAAGAAATGATTCCGAATAGTGCTACCCACATATTTAACCCAATGTGTGGAAACCGATAATACAAGCCGCTCGTTGCTAATCAAAGAATTCACAATCTAAAAAAGCAAGAGGGAATAAAAATATAACCCCAAAGCCCAGCCTATACTCGACAATAGATAAACTGTCATAAGAGAGTGCTTAAATCTGCGAACAGCCCTCCCACTCCCTCCTAAGTCAGCAATAAGCCTTCTGCGTTTTCCAGTAACAATCATGAACTCTCTTAGCAATACAGCAGAAAAAATGAGGGAGATGACTGATAATAAGCCTGTGATAGTGTGGATCGAGAACATGATACTTTTAAGTTTGGTCATTATACATTAAGAGAATCATAAGAAGTACCTGAAAATTGTCTTTATTTGTGGTTTTTTGTGCGTCATCATACATAGTGCTATGCAAACAAGACTTATTCCTTCCTTCCTTAAAACAACTTCGAAAGCTGGAGAGGCACCAGGTGCGCTTAAACACATCGGAAAGAAGAAAATTGAAGTACCGCATATAACTATGTGGGTTTATAACAAAGAAGTGTGTGAGGAGCGAACCGTAGATAATGTGAATGATTGCAAAACATTTATTTTAAATGACCATGTCAATTGGATAAATCTGGATGGTATTCATAATACCCAAATTGTTGAATCACTTGGTCAACAATTTGGTCTGCATCCTTTGTTGCTGGAAGACATTCTTAATACATCTCATCGTCCAAAAATTGAAGAATTCGAAGATTGTTTTTTTGTCGTCGTAAAAATGCTCCATTATTCTGAAAAAGATAAACGCGTAAGTGTTGAACAGGTAAGCATAGTTCTTAAAGATAATCTTGTACTTACATTTCAGGAGCAACCTCAGGATATTTTTGATCCTATGCGTGAACGTCTAAGGGCAGGTAAGGGTAAATTGCGATCATCAGGATCAGATTACCTTGTCTACCGTATTTTGGATGCTATAACTGACGGATACTTTACTATTCTGGAACACATCGGAAATGATATCGAGGAAATGGAAGAACAATTTATTGCCAATCCCAATGATACCTTTATTTCTTCTGTGTATCAGATGAAACGGGAGATGCTTTTTGTAAGGAGGGCAATTTATCCCCTGCGTGATGTTGTGGTGCAGTTGCAACATTCCGAATCGCAATTCATAAGCGATACAACTGTTCCTTTTCTTCGTGATGTGTACGATCACGCAATACAGGCAACGGATTCTGTGGACACATTCAGAGATCTTCTTTCGAATATGCTTGATAACTATCTGTCATTAATCAGCAACAAAATGAATTCGGTGATGAAGGTATTGACCATTATTGCGACAATCTTTATTCCACTTACATTTATTGCCGGAGTATATGGAATGAACTTCAAAAACATGCCGGAGCTTGAATGGACACTGGGATACCCCGCCGTCTGGTGCGTTATGATCACCGTATTCATAGTCATGGTTACTTATTTTAGGAGGAAAGGTTGGTTTTAGAATCAATGCCAAATGTTGTGGGAAAAAATAGCAAACCAAATTCATTCGTATTGTTCGTAAGTATATTCCAAACAAAAAGCGGGTCTTTTAGCCCGCTTTTTATGTGATAAAAATCAATGAACTGTTATTATTGCGAAGTTGTATCAAGAGAAATGACTTTTGGAGAAGCAGGATCGGAGACATCCAGAACGGCAATTCCAAAAGATGGCGTTTTAATAGTTATACGATTGCCAGAATTATCCAAATCGATGGTACTTCCATTAGATGCACCAGATTGTGTTAATCCTGGTAATTTAAATGAAACTTTGCCTACAACAGTATTGTATTGAGTATCAATATTCGCAACAGACCAATAATTCCTTGTTCCATATTGAGATTCTAATGCGCTAAGCAATACAGTTAATACACCCTTCTGCTCATTGTATATCACTCCAACAACACCGTGTTCATATAGTTGTTTTGGTGTGGTGAAAAGACTCGAAATATTCCACTGCTGTGTTGAAATCTGAGACAAATCATTTGCATTAAACATAGTGGCAAATAGATTGGTTTTACTAGGATTTGCATCACTAGACTGTGTAATTGGCGAATATATAACAGCGATTCGGTTCCCACTTGTCGGAACAATGTTAATGACATGAACATAGTCCGTGAGGAAATTGAAGCGGACAAGATTTTGCATTCCTCTGTTGGTGTATGTTAGCCCAACTTGAGTTATCGGATTACTTTGATCCAAGATAGCAAGTGTATCGGCATCAAAAACTGCGATTGTACCTGGCTTGTCCGGTCCTGTCATGTATCCATATAATCTATTATTATTGACCACCAGATTTGTTAGATGAGTCATACCATCCGGCAGTTTTGTATAAATCGCTTCAGGCTGTTCGCCGTAAAGATCAATTTTCGATATGTATCCTTCTATATTACTTGGGGGGAGTTTTTCACAAATACTGCGACTCTTCACACACTCGACATCTCCACTAAATTGCGATATATTTGATTTCAATCCTCCAATAGATGCATATAACGCATTTTCTGTTTTAAGTTGTCCATTCCCAAACCATATCTGAAAATTTGAAATAACAGGGTTATCACCAACCTCAGCACGACCATTATTGCCAACAACAAATTTTCTCTTGTAATTTCCTGAAGCATCCTCACCAGAGCTTGTTGTAGTGATATATTTTCTTATATCATCGGTTAGTCGACTCGTCATAAAGTCATAGGGGATAGTAGGAATAAGATTTGCTAATTCACCAATATTTGGTGCGTTTCTTTTTAGTTGAGCAATAGATACTGGGATAATTTTCTCTAATCCGGAAGTTCCATAAATATCGCCTTTAGGAAGAATATACTGATTCGATTGTATTCCTTTTCCAAATACTTGGCTTGGGCTAAGAACACGATTGGAAGGAACTCCATAAATCATACCGCTCATAGCAATAACTTTACCGATACCGCTTCCCTCTGCCGTAGAAACAATAACTTTGTCAGTGCTGCGCATTGTGTAAACAATAAGAGTAGTGCATTCGCCGGTATCTACAATCACCTCTGTCGTTTCCGGAAAAACAATTGAATCATTGTAATAGGCAGCAAAAATATTAACCTCCTGTACATTTGCTGCATCACATAAAGTCGCACTTGGAACAGTATTATTGGCAATTTGATCCAGTACTGCTTTGTCAGCTAATAGTTTGCCATCAATATCCACTAAATTATCGTTAAAGCTTGTCGGAAATAACTTAACTCGAACTTCCTGCATTTCCTTCGTCAATTTTACATGAGGGATTACGTTCTTTATGTAATTTGAACCACCATTGATTATCGAATAACTATTCTGATTAATAACTCTAAGAATGTTTGGCAATTCAACAGTCCACGGCGTTGATGAAGCTTGTTTGGGCGGGGCTACTGATCCACCACCAGATTCAATGATTGGATTAACTTCGAGAGGCTCTGTAGGGGGCATTATTTCGGAACCACCGAAGAATTCGGTGCCAAAGTCCGGCAGGCAAATACTTGGTGTGCCGAAACAGCTGTATCCGTTTTCCTCTGCGCAGGTTGATAAGCATCCATCGCCGTTGTCTGCGTTTCCGTCATCACATTTTTCTGAGCCTTCTATCACGCCGTCTCCGCAGACTATGGCTTCGCATTCGTTTGTGCACCTATCACTATTAATTTGATTTCCATCGTCGCACTGCTCACCCATCGCAGCTTGTACTATTTCATCGCCACATACTGCACTTTTGCAGGAATTTGAACATGCATCGTCATTCACGCTGTTACCGTCATCACATTCCTCGTCATCAGCGGTTCCTTTCACAAGATCTTTGCCCATCGGATGAAGCTGCCCATCACCACAACGTTCTATCTTGCACCATGCATCACATCCGTCAACACTGTCTGTATTGCCATCATCGCATTCTTCCGCAAAGTACATCTTACCATCATTTCCGGGTATTCCATCAAGATCCAGGTATCCATCTCCGCACATTTCCACCATGCATCCTCCATTGGGGTGATCGGATCCCGAACAGCCATCTCCACTTTTATTGTTACCATCATCGCATTCTTCTCTATTTTCTTTCTCAATGATGCCATTGCCACACTCGTAAGAATCAGCAATCACAGGGTTCTTTTCTCCGGCATCAACTTTTCCATTAAAGTTTGTATCTTCGTCTCCGTCACTTATTCCATCTCCGTCCGTATCCGCAACCAGAGGATTAGTTACAGTTGACGAATCTTTGTCGGGAAAAGGACCGAATGCGAGACCCACTTCCGTTGAATCTTTAATACCGTCTCCGTCAGAATCCGGATTCTTGGGATCTGTTTTGTATACTTGCTCCTCAACCAGATTATTAAGCCCATCAGAATCGTCATCAGGAGCAACAAGAAGCTTTGGTGTACCGGAGCCGCCGCCTGCTGAATAAAATCTGGCATAAAGGAAACGGTTGCCTGCGGAATTTGCAGGCAGAACGAGATTTGGATTATGATACTTACTTCTGACGGAAGCAGACAAATTTTTGAATCCGATAAGATAGAAATTATCCTGAGACATCTTTCCAACATTAGTCTCGGGGAACAGATACATAAGACCGTTCATTGATGCGTTACCGGGATGCACTCCGAAGAAAACGCGAGGATCCAGATTTTGAGCATTCGTGGGTTGTCCTTTCAGGCTGATGAACCAATGTGCGTTCTCTACAGATCTGTCTGTTGCATCAACTTCAAAAGGTACCTGCTCGTAGTATTTTGGTCTTCCGGCACTATCATGACCGATCAGTGCTCCGGCAAACGGAGATGAAGGACCCGAAAATACATCCTCAAGCTCCGGTATAAATGGAATTAGAAACTCGTCATTGGATGGTCGCAGGACGTTGCTTACAATAACCGCGATTGCAATAACACAAACTGTAATTACTCCAAGAAGCAGTTTCTTAGTTGTGTCTTTCATAATAAGAAGTGGTTAAATTGCTAACAATTGTAGCATATAATCAGATTTCCAAAAAAAGAGAGGTTGCATCATTGGTTATTTTGGTTTCTGGTTGATTTGATAGTTACAACGGAGAAAACAAGCTATTATGTGATCAATTATATAGATTTTATCTGATTCTAAAAATATAGTCTGACTCTCAATTCCCAATTCTCAATTTATTACATGTCCAAACCAACCCCCATCCCCCAACCCTCCCTCTCCCGTCAACTGAGTCTTCCACTTTTTACTTTTTACGGACTTGGTGCGATCCTGGGTGCAGGTATCTACGCACTTGTGGGAAAAGTAGCAGGAGAAGCGGGACTTTTTGCTCCAATATCCTTCATCATTGCTGCTGCGATGGCTGCACTAACCGGATTTTCTTATGCGGAACTAAGTTCGCGGTATCCTAAAAGCGGAGGTGAAGCGATTTATGTATTTAGAGCATTCAAGATTGAGTGGCTTTCCACTTTGATCGGATTAATGGTGGTACTGGCCGCAATTGTATCTTCGAGTGCCCTGATGAATGCATTTGTCGGATACCTGGATGTCTTCCTCCCGGTAATTCGTGAAATTGCAATCATTGTTCTTTCCATAATCGCAACCGGAGTTGCAATATGGGGAATAAAAGAATCGGCTTTTGCAGCAACACTGTTTACCGTAGTGGAAATCGGCGGACTGTTGCTCATATTATGGGTTGGAAGAGATGCACTTATGTCACTTCCTGTCAGAGGTCCGGAGTTAATACCTCCGATGGATGGCGGTGTTTGGACGAGTATTCTATTGGGAGCTTTTATAGCCTTCTATGCCTGCATCGGATTCGAGGATATGGCAAATGTTGCGGAAGAAGTTAAGAATCCTCACAGAAACCTACCTCTTGGAATCATGTTTGCGATTATTGGATCCACACTCCTTTACTGTCTTGTTTCGACGGTTGCAGTTCTAAGTCTTCCAGTAGAGGTACTACGCGCTTCCGATGCTCCACTTGCTCTGGTATATGAACAAAGTACGGGAATGAAACCTGTGATCATCACATTTATTGGTTTATTTGCAGTTGCCAATGGAATTCTGATTCAGATAGTAATGGGGTCTAGAATTCTTTTGGGTTTGAGCAGAAAAGACTGGCTGCCCAACTTCCTAACTTATGTGAGTCCGGTAACACGCACACCAGTCACAGCAACTGTTATCATCGGATTTATAATATTGGTACTTGCAATTGGTTTTGATCTGACTCGCCTTGCACAAGTTACCAGCCTTTTGGTTCTGATTATCTTTGCAATAGTTAATCTTGCGTGCATGAGAATTAAGATCAAAGATCCAAAGCCAAAAGACGTAACAACTTATCCTTTCGCATTCCCACTGCTCGGATTTATTCTGATACTGAGCTTTGTTGGGTTTAGGGTTTGGATGGCGGTGGGGTGAGGTTATTGGTTTTATTTAGATTTATGCAGTTATTGGTGATAGGCGGCCGTCGCTGGTCACTTGTCTCTGGTCACTGGTCCAATGATGAGAAACAAGTGACGCCTAACATTTACATTACATACAAAAAACCACATTCAATAACTACGACCTCCTACACCTACTCGGTCCCGCCTTACACTCGATATCCCCTTCTATCCTGCAATTATTTGAACATCCATCGCCATTAGCCGTATTTCCATCATCACATTGTTCTATTTTGGGATTCCATATTCCGTCACCGCAAGTACTAACACGCAATGGTACGCATACACAATTATTTGCACATCTTTCTCCTGTTTTACAATCAACATCTGTTTCGCATTCTTCATCTTCCTCTATTACCCCATTACCACAAACATCACGTTCTACTGACCCCACACATTTGCCATCAAGACATCCGTTCGGACATTTGTGATATTTACCTTTCGGCTCATTATTTATACATACCCCCTCGACAATATCGTATGCAGCATTATATGTAATACATACATCATTTTGAATTGTATTGCCTTTTCTGGCTCTACTCGCCACCGCATAGTTCTCGTAACCATCCTCATCGATGCAATTCTTCTGTGCAACATCTGCAAGCAAATACTGCATTTGCATAGCTGCGTAAGGTATACCGACTACAATTGCGATCAGTCCTATGAATATATGTGATGATGAGCGTAATGACATGATAAAAGGGGTTATAGGAGAATTTAACTTGAGTAAGAAGTGGATTTGATAACGGTTGTTGGATATTCGATCCAAAAGAAGTGATTTCTTGCTTCGCCATCTTCATCCAACCAGTGAATATGACTCGCGTTATTATCATTTACACTGAAGCGAGTACGATCTATTGAATCAAAGTTCTGAATAGATACTTGTAGTGTACTTGAGGCACCAACGGTTGAATTGTTTTGGTTAGTTATATTGCCCTGAAGTATAAGGGTGATGCTTTCGCCCCGATCAATGTTGGTATCTACGCTTGATGCTTCAAGACCATCACAAACTACCAGCAACGGTCCCGATACGGTTCCTGATAAAATAGTTCCGTCATTGGCATGAGCGGTACAATTCTGAGTAATTGTCGAATCCGCCTTATTGTACAAACGGAAGTTACCCAAAGATGCATCAAGAACAACATTTGTAGCATTTACGTTTAATATAATTCCGGAAAGTACTGCATCATTCATTCCATTCTTTGAATTATTATGATTAGCGGCTGTAAACTCGAATGCGCCGATATCGCTTAAACCAATGGGAACCTGAGTGCCACTCGGATCATCACTTGCGTTTGTAATTGTTACAATTTCAGACATAACTGAAATATTTTTGCCTCCGGAGATAAACTCATTTCTTCCAACAGTATCCGTTCCAATAAATACTTCGCCTTCGGCTACATAATCTCCATCATTTCCGGAAAGATTATTACTGGAAGCATCACCACGAGCGCGAATTGCTCCACTTCCAGTGGCTTCATCCGATACATTCGTTTTATCTATAAAGAACTGAATCACCTGTCCCGATGTTGCCCCCTGAACGTCTGTCTTCAGGCGAGGACGTACAAGAACATCCATCACAGTGCCTCCTGTAATAACTAACTGCCTTGTTTCCATATTTGCACAGAAAGTATTTACGGGTGCAGAAGAACCTCCCGGATTAGTTGTAAGAACATCATCATTTCCACAACCACCGATTGTTGCACGCGCAAATGCCCAAGATTGTCCTTCCCTGTATAGATCCAGACGATCTACTTCTGCACTTGTAGTGGAACCGGAAGCAGTCAACTGTATATCTGTAACATCTATATCCTCATTATCAGCACGGAATCGTAATCTTAAGATAGTTTCACCAAGCTCTCCTCCAAGTAATTGATGATTGCGAAGTGGAACTGTAGATTGGGTAACAAACAAATTCCCCTGCCTTCTAAGATTCCAGTTTTGTGATTCAACAGTCGTTACAAATATTTTGCATCCTGTGTCGTTTTCACACTCTCCGTTTGTACTTATCCCTTCCATAGGACTTCCGTCATCCAGTATCTCGGCTTCCAGATAAACAACACCTGCATCCGCATCAAATCTAACTTGCAGGTCATCGCCGGTAAGTGAGCTTGCAATATCGGTATGGACTTCGAATATTACAGTTTGGCCATCCGGAATCACAAACCCTCCTCCGGCAAGATTATTAAATATAACCTGCTGTGTTTGTGAGCTAACTCCATCCTCCAATATTGTATCCACATTACTAATTGTATCCTCATTATAATTATAGTCCGTATCAACCCAAAGAGCATAATTCTGACCATTCAATAGTGATCCGCTGTCAACATCCAATATTATTTTTGTAAGAAGCAGATCTTCCGCT
>JAHISE010000103.1 GCA_018818235.1 Patescibacteria group bacterium | reverse complement strand
GAGTTTCATAAATATAAGTTAAGTATTTTACTAAAACCACGACCACCCAAACCAATCCACAATAAATAAGTCTCCAAATATTCCTTTCAAAACACTATCATTTGTTGATACATAAAACGTATCTCCTGTTTTTCTGTCATAACCTTCTGTCCATTCTTTTCCATTATATATACCTGTGGCATCTATCCATCTTGTGTAAAAGTAGAATCTGTCATCTGCAGGGCCTGCAGATGGTAGTAGATTGGAAACAGGCCACTCTTTACTCCCAAACAATGCTTCAAATTCAGGCGTATCTCTGCAGGTAATATCTTCTACTTTTGCATTTCTTTCGATTACTCCCTCCCATAAAAGGCTCGATACATTAGAATCACAAACTTCTGTAACTTCACCGGTATTTACATCCATTCTTAAAATATTATTTTCATAACTTGCTTTCCATGTATCGTCGTACAACGCTAATTCATGGTCGGACATCCATTCCATTTTTTCGAAGTTGGCTCTTGGTGCAGTGCTAGTATTGGTGTATCTGGATACTTCTACACCGGATTCTGTTTTGAATATAACAATATCTTTATCCTGTAGACAGGAAAAATATTGTAAATATGATGAAAATTTACATTCATATGTAGGATAACTTAATTCTGTTAGCTTAATATACCCTTTATTATTTTTGAAATCTATTTTACAGACATTAATATTTGTTTTGGGTGCATCTCCTACAGATAATATATTATATTTCTCTTCTTGTGTTTTATCACTCAAATCGGTTTTGTAATCATATTCTTCACATATTGATAATAATTGTTTATCAGATACATCTGTCTTCCAGTATAAAGTGTTGCTAATATTGTATTTATCCAAGTGAATATAATTTCCATTTCCATTTATGATACCAAATCTACCAATAACATAAGTGTCTTCCAAAATGCTCCTATTTCCAGAAAACACATTATTATCATACCCCCACAAAATCCCACATATTAATAAAATAACTATTAATTGCAATTTGCCAAAGTGTTTCATTATAAAATGATACATATATTAAGGATTAGAAAACTTGCTTAGTATATCCAAAGGTGTAGATCTTCCATAATTTTCATCAAATGCTTTTTCATCAATACTCAAATGATTAGCTCCGTTTGAACCTAAATCCCATTTCCCATTATATGCACCATTAATAAATGTTCCGTTTATTGTCTCTCCTTTAAATATATTAGGGCTATAAGCGATGGTAGGTTCTCCATTTGGGTTAGGAATTACTGCAGTAGGCCAAGAACCTGCATTAGTTTGATACGAATTATAGAAATTGTCACAATATGGTCTATTTTCCACCGCCTGTCCGAATCCACTCCAGAAAGGATGTTGTACTGCATCAATGTAAGCTAATGCTGTTGGCTTAATATCTCCTAGCAATTCCCGTGTATTTGCTTCTGTCCCAAACAATCTGTTTGCAGTTCCTCCTCCCCAGCTATACATAATGCCACTTACTTCAGTTATTTTCGGCATTCCTTCGAACATTCCTCTTCCCGCAATCCTATCTTGTATTACATTCTTAGTATGTTCCAATACAACCTCGGGGTGCATCTTAAATTGAGGCAATAGGTTAGTCTCACTTACTAATTCATTTTTTAGTTTTCCAACTCTGAATGTCAAAACCTCATATCCATCATTTGCAGCTTTTGCTCTCGCTATATTATATAGCCCTGCCTCGGTATCACCCAAATCCTGAGCTTGTCCCAATATAATTATTACTATCTTTCCTGCTTTTTCAGGTGTGCCTTCTTGGTGTAGAAAAATTTTGTTAATAATAAGTTTCTTATAATCTTCTGAATCTGCTCTATCTATTTCTTCATTAGTTAAGTTATCACCAACCTTCATATGATAATTTCTTAGCCCCACTTCATCATTAACATCAGTACCATGCCTACTACCTGCCCAATTAACAGCCACCTCGCCCAATTGATCAACTAAATCTCTGTAACCACTTACATCATTAACTGCCATCCATGACATAAATACAGGAGGAAGTCCTGATGTTTCCATTAATTCTTCTACCGCTGTTGCGCCAGAATCCATTGCGCTGTGGTATGCATTACTAATGGCATTTGCAATGTTGGTTGCTAACTCCTCACTTTTATTACCTATCATGGCATAAATATTGTATGAACCCGCAGCTGCAACAAGTGTTTCATGAACAATTTTAATTCCTACTTCGTAAGCTTTTTCCCGTATTTGTGTATCTATGTCATTTAGCCCTATCCAAATCTTATTCAATACATTTGTCTCAAGCTCACTCTGTGCTTGATCAAATTCTGTACTTGTCTGATTATTTGCCCAAGAAGGTTGGAATGTTTTATTGAACTTAATAAGTGCAGCCTCGAGCTCTGCGCCGAATTTAAGTTGTTTTTCAACTTTTATCCCCTCCATCCCAGCATCTATAACCCTCTGCAATCCTGCAACAACCTCCCCCGCAACACCTACGTCAGGTTGAGTGGGATCTGTTTCGGGAGTTTCATCTGGGGTTTCATCTTCAGGTGTAACCTCCTTTGTAATACCGGCAATAACAGTAGTCATGCTCTCTATCCACCTGTCACGTTGCTCGTTTGGTTTTCCCTGAACGTTATCTACGTAGTTTTTTACATGAGGACTACCGTAGCCGTTTACGATATATGTATTAACTGCATTCTTCCATAATCTATCCGCCCTCTGCCAACTTCTTGATTTGGGTTGTTCAGTGCTTTCCCCGGCAATACCACCACCTGCACTTGCTATTGGCTCTCCCACACTCACAACCACAGTTCCACCACCACCATCACTTCCATCCCTTCGCGCCACAACTCCGTCAGCGCGTACTATGTAAGTATTCTGCCAGAATTGGTTGATGGCACGGTATTCCTGTTTTGTCATTTCCCTTTTCTTCATACCCTGCAAGTTATAGAAGATATCCACATTCTCCTGATAAATTCTTAAGCCTTCACTAAGTGCCTCTCCCAAATTAGGAAGAGATATGCCCGTTTCGATCTTAAGTTCAAGTATCTTTTGTGTAGAATTCCATATATCAATAGATTGTTGTACTTTTTCCAGTGCTGCATTCTGATCTCCTCCACGTTGCGCTACGAAATATACATTTACTGCATTTTCAAGGATGTTACCGGTCATACCTGAGTAACAACCAAGATTCTCTCTCATTGCTCCCATTGTATCCGATCTCATTATTCTCTGTTGATAAGTGGTGGGATTCCTCCATTCAGGGTACCTTTTCATTAAAGCCTCGAAAAGCTCTTCCTCAGAAACCCTGAAAGAAGACGCGTTATACAGTTCCATTTCCTGGAATTCTCTTAATACCGGTATGCCATCTACATTGGTAGATTTAAGCCCTGTCTGACTCGCGAAGACTTCCAGCAAACCTCTTGCGTTATCAACTTGCTCGGATAGT
>JAHISE010000102.1 GCA_018818235.1 Patescibacteria group bacterium | reverse complement strand
TTTATCTTCTCGCATCCATGACGTTTCTTCTGATTCCGAAAAATCTCTTGGTCTACTTCTAAACATAATTCTAGTTTAACGTAGAGACGATTAGCCGAAAAAGAAAAAAATCAAAAAAAGTGCTCAAATATTTTGTTTAACTCCTTCTTATACGAAAACAATTCGCATAAGAAGCCAAATTGGCACCTTATACGAACTATCCTCGTTTCTCGTTATCCAAGCAAACAATGACCAATATCAGCGAACGAGAAACGAGTAAACGAGTTAACGAGTAAACGAAACATCCTATATCTCCATTCACCATCTTTATACAAAAAGCTATTTAGTTGATATCCGCCGCATCCAAACACCCCTCCCAAAGATTCCCCCCGTTTTTATAGTCTCCCTTTGTATAAGGGAAACATTCATCCTGAAATGATACTTTTAATATTCTTTCCAAACGATCATTACATGGGCGATCCATGCAGGATCTCCGCAGGAAGTAAGCCAGTCGCATAGCAAAGCCTCGTATTGTTCCGTCGTTAAGCTCATATGCGGCGCTTGATATCACATTTACAGATTCTCTGAGAGGTTTTAACTCTTCTATTATCTGCCTCGGCATATCCGTTGCGCGGGTTTCCATTGTGCTGGATATTTTTTCCTGATTGATATCCCAAAGCTTAAGCTGTCCTCGTATCCACAATTGGGCGAAATAAAGAATTCCATAATCCTCCGGAAGTTCGTAGTAAATGGGTCGGTGTCTTCCCCATGTTTCACGTAGCGTAATAAATTCACGTAATAGCCGAAGATCATCTCTGTTAAAAGAGAATGGTCCGTAAGTTTCCCATCTGATGGCACCCTTTGGCCAGAATGGAGGCCAGAATTTATCATAGTCCGCGGTATTGTGATCTATGTCATCAGGCAATACGGGAGGGGTTTTATTATTTTTGTTGTAGCATCCGGTTTGCACAACATGTTCAATATCATCTCCGGCATTCATCCCAAAATAATTCAACCTGTCAGTGGATCCGCTAACCCTTCCTCTTAGCCAGGTTTCTATAAAAAGCGCGTAGCTCATTAATCCTGTTGAATCATTTATAAACTCATTTCTTTTTTCAAGAGTTTCTTCAATTGCGGTGGATTCTTTCTTTATAGTTTCGCCTATTTTTGTGAATTCAAAATCTAAATTATTATATATATCCAGCACTTCCGGATCACAACCATATCTTACGACAACCAATTCATCATCGCCATCTTCCATTCTGCCCACCTCCGATGGGGGCAGATAATCGGAATGGAAGGGACACATCTTTCTTTCTTCGCAAACATCATTCAGGCATTCCTCGTAACCTGCGCAATTTTCATCTTTTTTACATTTTTGTTTACATCTTTTATTGAAACATGTCTCACCACTCGTACAATCCTCATCCTCTTTGCACCATTTCTTTTCTTCTCCTCCTGCCACAAAGCTTGGTGGATCTGACATCCGCTTTTCCTTCCACGTACCGTCTTCGTAAGCATTGTCACGTGCGCCCTGAAGCAGTTGAGCATATCTTTCATTAAGGGAATGAATGGTATCTTTCAGAATCATAATGGCCACATGCCTCCTTTCATCAAAGGCCTGTATAAGTTTGCATCGGACTTTTTCCATCATTGTCTCTATCAAAAACAAATCTATATGCAGACAAGTTGTATTTTCCAAAAGATCACGTTCTCTTTGGATAACACGCAGATTGGTATCCGTAATCATAGAAAATGCTTCGTAAGCCGTGTCCAGCCAACTCATATACCCACTGTCTGCGAATGGTTCCTGCATACTATCCGCATAAATGATCGATTGCTGAGCACGTTCCAGTACTTTTGCCGTGTAATGATCTGAAACGGGAGGAATAGCTTCGAGCAATAGTTCAAGAGTCATGTTGTATCCGGCTTCGCATATCGGAACATCTTTTAATTTATTGTTCATTGCAGCAGAAGCAGATGCGGGGATTAGCAGGAGGAAGAGGAGTGACAATACGGGAATACTGGAATAATGGAATAATGGTCTAAAGAAACACAAACTTAAATATATGTTCTTCATAACTCCAATACTCCAATACTCCCGTACTCCAATACTCCAATACTCCAATATTCCAATCCCCCAACAAGCCAGTTTCCAGATTTCTATATGAAGACTCCATTTTTTCAATCCTGCCTTTAATAATGAGTAATACTTCATATTTAATCTTGTACAATTTCTTCAGTCCACATCGGACACATTTGAGTTGGGAAATCGGTCTCTCCAATCCCTTTTAATATCAAACTTGCGTTATCCACCAGCTCCGAGAATATTCTGCCTGCCCTCTTTAAATATTGTCTGAACAACTCAGTTGAAAGCCGTACTCCAAGATTCGGAGCCATAGTTTGCAGTTCCCATGTTGCGTTTTGCTCTTCGGATGTCTGGCTGATCAGTCCTGCGCCGATTGCGTAAATAGATGAAGGACCCATTGCCATTTGCCGGAACAAATCGAATGCGCATTCATACGGAGGTTGTTTGATCGGCTCTCCTCCCATCTGGCAAAGCGCAAGGTCAAGCTCTTTTGTAAGAAGTGCGGGCCTGTACGACGGGAATTCTGAAAAGGCAACTGATGGCGTGGGCAATATGGATCCGACCATAGGATCAGGCTTAGTAGCAGAATCCCATGGGAATGATTCATCTCCGCTTACGTAAGTATAACGACCGGGGAGCATACGTTGAGCTTCCAGAGATTCCTCCACACATTGCGCTATATAGCACGCGTTATTGCCGATTGTATTCTGATACTCGGTAACACATTCACTGCTGCAAACACGGGGAAGCGAACGAAGAATCATAGATGATCTTGATTGCATTCTTACATCCGAATTTGAAATGCCTTCGTAAGCACGAGCTATTACATCTTCGCAAGTTGTCGGAAGGTTCGGGGGAGGATTATATTGCATTGCCAAATCAATTATTGTCAGCCATTTATTTATTTCATCTTCTGTATAAGCGGAATCAGCACAGACAATATCACCGGCGCCCGTAGAATAGGTACTACAACTTTTATGAATATGAGCTGCAACACATTTTTCAATTGTCAGATTTGTTCCTTCAAATAATCCATCTTCGGCCATTGCATTACATTGCGCCTTGTATGCAGGAGCTTCCGTTGCGCAGCACTTTTCTCGAGTGCCACCGGCATGGATACCCGCAGGCTGATTACAATTTTGTTGTGCATGAATAAGTTCGTGAAGCAGTAAATACGAATTAAACGGATGCTCTTCCGGCAAGCAAATTGGTATAACTCCATTTCCAAGTTTAGGTGAAGTAATAGCATCTTCTTCGCTATCTTCATCTTTTTCACAGTCTATATAATCATCACTTTTACTATTCCCTTCGCAGAAAATATCAACGGCGCAATTGCTGCAATGATATGGCATATCAATAGCATGATCACCACGCGATTGTGGCGGGTTATCTATTTCTCCGGTATCGACTATGGGTTTGTCTTCACCACCGTCTCTGAAGAAAATATCATTTGTACGCCAGCCTCCTGTTTGGCAGGCGTTGGGTCCGGATTCCGATTTGTCGGAGACTTCATCCAGTCCTTCTGAATTACATTCCGTTAGTGTGATTACATTTGGGACTCTCTCATCCTCATCCTCTTCTTCGTCATCTTCTTCCTCGGCTTTGGGGCAATATGCTTCATTCAAAGGGCTGCAAAGATAACCGTGCTTGGAAAATTGCATACTGCAGAGTTTTGCATTTGGAGCCGGTTCGGGAGGGGAATCCAGATATACACCACCCACAATCGGACCACCGGATAAACAAGCAGGATTATCGCTGGGAGCCGTACATTCTCTGCTTAACGGAAGAGGCTCAATTGGCATCGGCAATACCAAGCCCGCTTCATCATCTGCAGGACTATAGCCTATCCTAGCCCAAAGATAGCCCCCGTTTGGCAACTTTAGGTCATAAGGTGGCAGTATTACAATTTCTCCTTCCTGAAGCGGGGGATTAATTTTTTTTACTATGTTCCTTAAATATTCAGTTAAGGGTGGTGGCATTGGTTCTTCTAAGCAGGGCAGACCTTTCGTAGAATCTCCGACTAATAATCTTTC
>JAHISE010000101.1 GCA_018818235.1 Patescibacteria group bacterium | reverse complement strand
TTGGGTATGGCATTTACATCCGCTTCGCATGCGGATAATTTTAAAGACGGTGAAGCAATACTTTTACATGCGCTCAAAATCAATCCTGATTCCACTCATGCACTCAATAATCTTGGAACCACGCTTTATCAGGAAGAGCGATATTCAGAATCAATAGAAGCATATAGGCGAGCTCTGGAAATTGATCAGCGGCTTCCACAGGTGCATACAAATCTGGGGCTTGTTCTTCTTAAACAGAATAAAGCAAGCGAAGCAGAGGATTCATTCCGATCTGCGATAGAAATGACTCCGGCCAATCGTGGTCTGCTGGAAGATGAACTTCAGTGCTATTTTTTGCTTTCACAAATTCTGGAAGATCGCGGGAACATGAGTGAGGCGCTGATATTACTAGAATCAGCTGCGGAAGCAGGGGCAGACTATTTTTCGCCACACTACAATCTAGGAATCAAATATCAGGAAAGAAGAAATTCTCTTAAAGCTTATGATGAGTTTAAAAAAGCGACAGAAATAGATAAGTATCACGTTGACGCTCATTACAGATTGGCGGCAGTTGCAGCGGAATCGGGAAAGCTTGAGGAAGCTGTGGAGGCTCTGAGGCGAGTTGTTAAGTTAGATGCGGAGTATGAAAAAGCTAAAGAGCACTTGGAGAATTTGGAGAGGTTGTTAGGCGACAATTGATGATTGACAATCGACACGGGCACTTCGTGCCCTTTCAACAATCGACAATCAACTTGTTTCACTTTTAACGGGGTGTTGATTGTTGAAAGCGAAGACACGTCCGCTCCCCGAAGGGGATGCGGACGTGTCGAAGCGTGTCGATTGTCGAATGTTATTCCAACATCCCATCAATCACAGCCTTAAAATTACTAAGCGGTTGTGCACCGGAAACCAACTCAGCTTCTTCGGTTTCATTATTAACAATAATGTTTCCCGGAGTTCCTCTTACACCGGCAGCAGTGCCACCTTCCATATCGTCTTTTGTCTTTTGTGCATATTTATCGCTATCCATACATTCTGTGAATTTGGCTTCATCAATTCCAAGCTCTTCTGCATATGATGCATACATAGTGTTGTCTGCTCCTTTCTCAAATATGGTGGATGTCATTTCCCAAAACTTGTCTTCTCCTCCAAGTTCAGCTGCGCATTCTGTAGCTTCCGCACCCTTTTGTGCATTGGAATGGAATCCAAGTGGATAATGGCGAAGGACAAAATTTACATCATCATATTCGTCCAGAAGTTGTTCAAATGTTCCATGATGCCTCTGGCAGAATGGACATTCAAAATCGGTGTAAACAAACATTGTAACTTTTGCATCTTTATCACCAGACACGTGATCAATATCGAAATCAATCGGAGGTAGAGCGTCCAAATTGGCTACCGGAGGAGGTGGAGCCGGCGGCACTTCTGTAGGAGCCGGTGTAGGATCAGCCATTTTTGCGTCCTTTGGACCACCACCTGTACCTGTTGCGACACCGTATCCCAAAATTATGCCAATAAGACCTAGGGAAACGGCGAACCATGGGCTAGATTTTGAATCCATAAAATAAAGGGGGAAATGATTACAGTGGGGGAGAGTTTGGCATGAAAAGATAGCCGGTGCAAGTATGTTAAATCATTGAGATAATTTATATATGTGATATAAATTACATAATACAAATATAATATATATTACGTTCAAACAGCCATTTGATTAAGAACCAACGCAATCAGCACGACCTGAGGTAATGTGACTATGGGCAGAAAAAAAGCCGTCTTCCATCTCCCCGTAGTTTCTTTTATTGCCATAATCTCGGTATAGTCTGTAGATACACCTGTCATAAGGAATGCGAAGGTATTTCCTGCAGCTTTGGCTCTAAGCAGCATATCTGTGGCAACAGGCATGGATCCTTCCGAGCAAACCTCCAATATAGTCGCAAATAGCAGGGTTACACCTAATCCTCCCAATGTGGGTCCAAAAAGCTGTGCGAATACTTCCGGATTCATAAAAGTCCTTATTAATGCTGCCAAGACTATTCCAAAAAAGATCCAACGAAGAATCATCTTCGAGTCTCTTATTCCACTCAGGCCTACTTTAATAAAGGCTTTTGGTGTTGGGTGAACAGATCTTAAATGATTTTTGAGTCCCAGAGAAAATGAATAATTTTCGGGAAGCTCGGGCTTATTTGGATTTTCGGGAAGAATTTTTGCTTTAACCAATTTTTCAAAAATTAATCCGGATATGATCGCAATCAAAAGCGAAAGCAGAAGGATCGAAATCATCCATTTGAATCCTACAAGCGACCAGAGTATCAACGTTAAAGAAAGCGAATTCCATGGGCTTGCAATCAGAAAAGCCATCATCTGTCCCAAACTTGCTCCACGTTCATAAAGCTTTGTTCCTACGAGCAGTATTCCATGTGAGCAAAGATCAAGCATTACTCCCGCTCCCGTTGCGCGAAGTATTCCGCTCAGCGTTCCTCCTTTTCCAAGGATGGAAACTACAAGTTTGCGAGGTACTGTACCCAAAAGGCCTACTGAAAATATTCCAAGTAGTACTCCCCACCACATTTTGCTTACTAGCTGGAAGACACTTTCGGCAAATATATTAATTAATTGATATGTTTCTATGGTCTCTGGGATCAAATAGAACGATAAATAGGACAAAACGATCAAAGTTGATGAAATGAGGAGTATCCAGTCTCTTTTTTTCTTAGATCCGGATTCGGAGTGACATGAGTGGTGCTCTTCAGACTGCGCAGTAGGCTGATGATGTTGATGATCTTCGTGTTCCATAAGATTAATTTTATTTAATTTTTACAAACAAATTCAAACTTGCGGCGATTCCCCATCCGATAGAAAGTCCCCACAAGAAGCTTTGGAAAATACCGTTAACAAAACTCCAGAATGTAACTCCTTTAAATCCGGGGAAAGCCAGACGCATCAAATCCATATGCATACCCTCAAGGATCGGATCAGAAATAAACATTCCCCAGTAAAAGCAGATGATGAATAAAATGGCGAATACAAGCGAAAAAGCGAGCATCCAACGGTTTACGGAATAAAGAGGAGCTTTGGGTGGTTTTTTACCGAACATAGGATTGGTTGGAATTAAATTATTGGAATAAATTATACAGAAGTTAATTGGCAATCTGCCTTTCCCTGATCATTGAAAACAGTACTGGTAATATTATAAGTGAAAGGAAAATGGAAGTGGTCAGTCCCGAAACAACAACCAACGCCAGAGGCTTTTGAACTTCGGATCCGATTCCTGTTGTTATAAGCATTGGCATTAATCCGAGGATCGAAGTGAATGCAGTCATCAGAATGGGTCTGAGTCGCAGCAGTGCGCCTTCCATTACGGCTTCGTGGATGCCTTGTTTTGTTATTGGAAGGGCAGCGGTTTTCGAACCGCTGCTGCGTTCTATGGGGTTCGTATCAGCGATTTTCGAATCGCTGCTGCGCTCTATTGAGGGTAACCCAAATCGTTTCCTGAATGAATTTTCCAGATACACGATAATCACAACTCCAGTTTCAACCGCATTACCAAATAGCGAGATGAACCCGACCCAGACTGCGACCGAGAAGTTATATCGTGCGATGAAGAGTGCTATTACACCTCCAACCAAGCTCAATGGAATGGTAAGCATAACAATGGCAACAAGACTCAAATCTTTGTAAACAATGTAAAGAAGAAGGAAGATTATAAATATTACGACCGGAACTACCACTGCGAGTTTCTTTTTAGCTCTCATCTGGTTTTCGAATTGTCCCGCCCATTCAATATAATAACCATCAGGAAGCTCAAGATTTTCATTCAAATACTTTTGTGCGTTTTTTACAAAGCCCACCATATCTATTCCGCTAACGTTTGTCTGAGTAACCGCGACCAGTATACCGTTCTCACTTTTGATTACAGCGGGACCGTCAACCAACTTGATATCGGCAACACTTTTAAGTGGTATCTGTGCACCGTTATTTCCCTGAAGGGGGAGTGATTGAACATCTTCGATATCTTGCCTGAATGATTGTTTAAGGCGAACCTGTACCCCATATCGCTCACGGCCTTCAATAGTTGTTGTTACCATGGCGCCTCCTACTCCGGCTTCGATTGTTTTTAGAGCTGCTCCTTTATTAATCCCATATTGTGCAAGCAGATCATCTTCTAACTTTATATCCAGATACTTAAGCCCCATTGTTCGTATCGCGACCGTGTCGGTGGCTCCCGGGACTTGGTTCAACAGGCTTTCAACTTCAATCGCAATCTCTTCCAGCTTTACAGGATTGTCTCCGAATACTTTTACTCCGATTTCGGATCTGATTCCCGTCGAGAGCATATCGATTCTTCCGATAATAGGTTGAGTGAAACTGTTCCATAAATTATCGATTTTCATTTCACGGTTCATTTCAGAAATTAATTTATTTTTTGTCAGTCCCTTTCTCCATTCACTTTTTGGCTTAAGTGTTATAAATGTTTCGATCATTGCAAGCGGAGCGGGATCAGTTGCGGTATCTGCACGACCGGCCTTGCCTACTACTTTTTCAACTTCAGGAAACTTAGATATTATCTTATTCGTCATTAGCAAAAGTTCCTGAGCACGTTCTTCCGAAACATCAGGAATAGTTATGGGCATGTACATTATAGATCCTTCATCAAGAGGAGGCATGAACTGTGAGCCGATCTGTGTCATTAGGCCCACTCCGACAATTATCAATAAACCCATTGTGCCAAGAACTTTTCTTCTGTTATTAAGAGCCCAAACAAGCAGAGGTTTATATTTATTCTGAAGAAAGATCACCAAAGGAATCTCGTCATCTTTCCTAAGCTTTCCTTTAAGAAGGAAAACCGAGAGAAGGGGAACAAGAAGGAGTGCCGCAATCAGCGCTCCAAGCATCGCAAATACATTTGTGAATGCAAGTGGTGCAAAGAGTTTCCCCTCCATACCTGTCAGACTGAATATGGGGAGGAATGAAAGAATAATTATAAAAATGGCAAATACGATTGGTTTTCCAACTTCCAGTGTAGATTCTGTTATTAACTTGAGTCGTTCCTGAGCCGAGTCAGTGGGATTCTCCATCAACTTCCTATAAGCATTCTCACTTATGACAATTGCAGAGTCGACCATCGTCCCGATTGCAATCGCAATTCCCCCAAGGCTCATAATGTTTGAAGGAATCCCGAATATCTTCATAAATATGAAAGTCATCAAAACTCCCATAATAAGAGCAATACTCACAATTATTGTTGATCCTAAGTGCCAGAGGAACAGAGCAAGTACAACGGCGGTAATAATCAGTTCCTGAGTCAGAACACTTTTGAGTGTGTTGATAGCTCCTTTGATCAGAGAGGTTCTGTCATAAAAAGTTTCGATTGTAACTCCTTTCGGTAACGACTTTTGTGTAAAAGCAATACGCTCCTTAATCGCATCTATAACAGCAAGAGGATTCTCGCCGTACCTCATTACAACTATTCCTCCGACCTTCTCCTCTTCACCATCGGCAAGTATGGCTCTTCGGAATTCTCCGGAAGTCCGTACCTCGCCAATGTCATTTATTGTAAGAGGCACACCATCTGATCTTTTACCGACAACAATGTTGCTAATATCACCGGTGCCTTCAAAGAATCCGATACCCTGAATTGCAATTTCGTGACCGCCAGCATCTACAACCTGACCAGAAACGTTATTGTTTCCTTTTTTGATGGCATCCATCACATTCAATATATTTATATTGAATTGCTGGAGCTTAATGGGATCGAGTATCGCCTGATATTGCTTAACATGTCCTCCGACGGATGCGACCTCCGCAATACCCGGCACACTTTGGAGAGCGTAACGCACTGTAAAGTCCTGAACGGATCTAAGTTCCGTAAGTGTGCGCGTATCACTCTCCAGTGTGTACATAAATATATGTCCAAGACCGGTTGCATCCGGTCCAAGAATAGGAGTAATGCCGGGAGGTAGTTGTGTTTGTGCAAGGCTCAGGCGCTCAGAAACTCTGTCACGTGCAAAATAAAAATCAATATCATCTTCAAATATCACAGTTACCATAGAAATACCAAGTTGTGACATTGCACGTATATCACGCACTCCCGCAAGCCCCTGCATACTTACAGTCAAAGGATAGGTAATCTGATCTTCGATATTCTTTGGGCTTTGTCCGCTCCACATTGTCATTATGATCACCTGATTCTCGGACAGATCAGGAATGGCATCAACAGGAGTTTGTTTTATTGCAATCAGTCCTCCGACAGCAATCACTGCGAACAGAGTAAATGTAATAAAGGTATTATTAAGCGCTTTGATTATCAGAGTATTTATCATTGCAGTTTGGGAGTAGGAGATTCATCAAATGATTTAGCTATAAAGTCCGGTGGATCCAGAATAATCTCAGATTCAGTTGTTATGTCACCTGTAACTTCAGCAAACTCACCATCTTCGGATTTAACATTGATAATTACTTTCTCGGGCACATCATTTTCACCAAGTAACCAAATAATATTTTCATCACCTTCACGTTTTACGGAGAATGAAGGTATGCGAAAGACAGGAGTTTTATTATCTGACATTCTCACGCGTACGCTTGAGTTGTGAGGAATGCTCAGCTCATCAGGTATCTTTGCCTGAACCGTAATTGTTTGCGTACTAATATCAACCTGTGGACTCTTGCGTGAAACTTGCGCTGTATAAGTCTTATTATCATCATTTGGCATCAGAAACTCAACTTCATCACCTATTTCCAATGAAGTAAGCATGCGTTCGGGCAGTCCAAACTTAATTTCTTTCTTTGCTTTTTTAGATAGTGTTGTCTGCACGTCCACAAGTTCAAAAGCAGATATAGAAGGCATTGCCATTCCGCCTACTTCAATGAACCTCTTAGAGACAGTTCCCGCGAAAGGGGATCTGATTTCCTTGTGTCCGCTTTCTGCATATTGCGCAGAGAGCATACTGTCTGCAATTTTGATCATATTTTGCGATTTATCAGTCATTTGTTGTTGCTGAGATTCAACAAAGGTCAGATGTTGCTCAGTAGTACCCAGTTGAGCACTCAGCATTTGTACTTTATTGCTTTGAACATTTGGATTATTGGATCCGCTTTTCCAAGCTGAATAAAGTGCAGGCTCACTTGCAATGGTAGTACTGAAAGTATTAAGCGAGTCTTCAAAGTTTTCTTTGGAGCTTAGGATGTCATGCTGTGCCGCAATTATTCTGTTATTCATATCAGTGATGTTTTGATATGTATAAAGCCCGGGTTGTGCCAAATGCACTGTGGGTGTGGAAGTAAGCATGTCGCTTGTTTTAATAAGTGCATCGTCTGCAGCATTCATTAATTGATATATGTATGAAAGTTGATCTTTAATACTCATATTACGATATGTATTTTCAGCTTGATCAATTTCGCCAAAAGCAAAAGAAACCGTATATCTGGTTTCGGGATTCATCAGTCCCAATTGTTTATCTATATCAACTTCGCGGATCATATTGCCTGTTCTGGTGTTGGATCCAAGAGTAATTTGTTCAATAAGTTGGCGGGCTCTTCTGGCAGATATAAAGGCGTGTTCAAGTTTTTGTTTAACATCAGCACTTTGCTGAGAAAATTTCTGCAGAAGTGACTTCTGTTCATTTTGAGCAACGGCCAGAGCAGATTTTTTTTCTTCGATCTGTTGTTGAGCTTTATTCACGGATTCCTGCGCAACTCCAAGCGAGTTAATGTAATCGGCTTCCGCTTGGAATTTAACGGCACTCTTTTCCGCAATCATTGCGCTACTTAGACCCTCAACTCCTTTTGGAAGAAGAATGGCAACAACCTGATTTTTTTTTACAGTATCGCCAATATCAACAAGTACATCTTCTACAATCCCATCACGTCGCGGATAAATGTTCGCGGTTTCGTGCGAGAGGACTGTGCCGATGATAATCATCGAAGATGAATCGCTGACTAGTTTGGGATTGGCGGTTGTGAATCCTTCTTTTGTTTCATCAGAAGCAGGGGATTCTCCTCCGGCTTGAATTATATTAGGAGGAGAATCCGGTGAATAAAATGTTCCGAAAGATACAATAAGTAGTGCGGAAACTATAAGACCTGTGACAGTCACTGCGATTCGGGCGCGTGTTTTGGTAAATGCCTGTAATGGCTTAAGTATTTTCATAATTAAAAGGAGGAGAATTACATGTTATCCATGTCGTGTCCTTCCATTGGCATGTCTTTATCCATTTGGATCATTTTTACATGCTCTTCCCAGCTCATGTTCATTCTGGCTGCTGCAGACTTTTCTTCGCGGTAGCGTTCTACGGTCATACCGTACTTGGCTGCCTGTTGATCTTCATTCAAAGGTGCCTGAGCTGTGCAAGCTGCAAGGAAAAGAGAAGGGATTAAAACGGTGAAGGAGAGAAATTTTCTCATGGTAATAAAAAGGGAAAAAATAAGAAAAATATGGAATTTATTCAGCAGAGATACAGAAGCGTCTCTGTTCCATAACAAAACTATGATGATTTACACTCTCAAAATCACCGACCCTATAAGAGGGGGTGCATTCGAATTAAGTTCTATATTGGTCAGTAGCTCCGGATTGTATTCAGTTGTAAACAGGCCATTAGCATCAATCTTCTCCGGAATTATTGCACTTGAGAATAAACTTAAGTTCATATTAAAAACCTGAGAGTCCTTGAGTGCGTAATTCTCTGATGCTGTAATACAATCAGAACAAGGTAAGTTGCTACTATCCTCTTGCATTGTCATTTCATGATTCATATCCATCTGCGAGTGATCCATCACAGATATCTGAAGTTGCATTGGGCAGATACCTAGGGTGGTAGCTGTTAGCAGGGTGACGATGGTGGCTTTAGTTAGGAGCACAGAGGGAATGAATAATTAAGAATGAATAGTTCGATTCAACTCACTACAAGTAATGAATAATTGAGTATCAGTGAAGTAGATACTTCCACTTACTTTGTTACAAGCAATCCGTGTAATCTGTTTAGCCTGAGCGAAGTCGAAGGGTGTAATCTGTGGTTCAGACATAGGGAAAAGTGGAAAATCATTAACGGTTAGATAGACCTACGACTTTGATCAGCTCTTTAATAAAAGCATCTTTACCTGTTTTGGAGGCAAGCTTTTTTGGTGCACATGTATTTAAATGACTTTCGAGCACTGTACCCTGAATATAATTGATATGACCCTTCATAGCCAGTGCCATTTCCAAAAGCTTAGGGCAGTATTCATCCTCATCAATCATTTTTTCCAATTTTGCACTTAAGCCATTCAATCTTTTGATGGCTGCGATTGCCTTCTTTTTGTTGGAGGGGAGCATGGGGGTCGAGTGAGTAGGTGGTAGTGAGTAGTGTCGAAAGTCGAGTGTTGAAAGCGAAGCGTGTTGATTGTCGAAGGTCATACCCGTAGGGGGTACTGGT
>JAHISE010000100.1 GCA_018818235.1 Patescibacteria group bacterium | reverse complement strand
GACATACTTATTATTATTGGTGATGTGTTCACAAATCGTACTCATGAACATACTATAAGTGCAAGAAAATTGATCAAGCAAATGTTCTACTATTTTATACACTATATTCTGCTTAAATAAAGCAAAAATTGACTATTTGGGAGTTGAAAAGCCATAATCTGTGAGCAATATTTATACTCATGTTTGAATACCTTTCGTGTTCTTATAGCATTTGATGATTCAAAGGGGTCTGTTTGTGTGCCTACAGATAGTGCCCTTCTGCCCTGCAAAGAACATTGTTCATTGCCTTTAATGGTGCTATAATAATCAGAATGTTGTACCCAAACTAATTTATAAATACATCCAATTCTCCACAGGCTTTATCTCTGAACAATGCCGCGAAGCAGGATCGATGTTTCAGTGTCAAGATATTCACGAATCAGCTGAAGACAATCAAAATGCGAAGTGGTATTAAACACAAAAAAATTGTCATTTCTGGCTTGGCGATTGCCGTACTTGTGTGGTTGATGAATATCAATGGATTTGAATTTATCGGCATCCAAGAAGCAAATGCTCAGGCAACGTCTACAAGACCTGATCAAATGCTTAATGACTCATTCTTTCTGGTGGGAACAATTCTTGGATTTTTCCATTGGCTTACGCTGAATCTGGTTCATGTAATGGAAATGGTTCTGGATCCGAATAATTTTATAGAGATATCCATAGGTGAATCTGGACCCAGTCCACTGAATAAAATCTGGCAATTCTCCAGAGATATAATGAATCTTCTGTTTGCTTTCTTATTGATAGCAGGAGGAATAGTAACGCTGGTTACCGCAAAAAAGGACTTGATTACTCAGAATATGCCAAAGTTTATACTTGCCGTTGTTTTGGTAAATTTTTCCTGGTTCTTCCCGAGAGTGATACTGGATGTGTCCAATATTCTGACATCTGCAATATATTCACTACCAAGCGCTATAAGTGCTCCATGCGAAATCATAGACGATACTTCTCCTACGGGAAAAGCTCCGTGCCAATTATGGGAAAACATAGCTTTTAATGTTAAACCTGAGGATGTTGGTCAATTCAATACTCCTGATTGGGAATGTATACAATCGGCAGGATCATACACATGCTTTCAGCTGGTACCTATGGCTGAGGATGCCAATTCCCCACATGCAATCCTTTTGGGAATTGTTATAAATCACACAAAAATTCTGGAGCTGGCTAAAATTAGAAGAGATAATCCTCCTCCGCCAGCCGGTACGGTAGGGGCACCTCTGGGAAGCGATACAACTCAAAGGCTTTTGACAGCCATTATTCAGATCGGATTCGCCTTTTTAATCGTAATCGCATTGATGTTCCCGTTAATTGCAATGCTGGTCGTATTTATTATTCGTATTCCGATACTCTGGCTTACCATATCGTTTATGCCATTTATGTTTCTGGGATTTTTGATCGGAGACAAAATGGGGAAAGCAAATACAATGGATTATATATGGAAGAATTTTCTTTCTATGGCCTTTTTGCCTGCCCTTGTTGCAATTCCATTAACTGTAGGATTTATCTTGCTTAATACCGGAGTGGATCTGATGAGTAGCGGAGGAATAACTCTGAATGATTTCGAAACACCTCAGAATTTTATGCTGGAATCCTTTACAACATTTTTGGATTTGCTTTGGCTTATGATGGCACTTGCTGTTATCTGGATTGGAACATTTGCGGCACTTAGTGTTAACAAAATTACAGAAGCTGTGTCAACAAAGATTAAAGGCTGGGGTGAAAGCTGGGGCAAACTGGCAGCCACAATGCCTCTTAGAATTCCTTTTATGCCGTTTAAAGACAAAGCAACCGGTGAAAAGGTTAATCTTTCGCTTATGGGTCTGGGCTCTCGCATGGGTCCGGCTGGAATTAACGAAGCCTTGAATGCTCCAATGCGTCGTAATCTGGACAGAGTATTTGATGCTCCAAGTGGTACATCGGGAACAACCTTACATGGGGTTCTAAATAGCATGCCTGCAAGCGCACAAAAGACAACCATTACAAATAATTTAAATAATAAGTTTGACGCAATTATCAATTTCGATGCAACTAATGCAGCATCGGTTACTGCAGCTCAAAATGCAATTAGAACTGATATTCCTGCTTTAATGAAGCAGATAAAAGCCGATGCAAATACAGGTCACAGTGATATTTCACAATTAGCCGGTAAAATGGGGCGGGCAGGAATATCCGAAACTCGTTTGCAGCAAATATTAGCTGCCACAACAACTCCCTAAAATTTCGTAGAATACTATAATAGCTAGATCAATCTAAAATGATACGATGATTGTATGTAATAAATTAAAACCCAAATCACAAATAACAAATCCCCAAAAAAATCCCAAAACACAAATAACAAATCCCAAGAGTAAGGAATGATCGAAGTTTGGGATTTTGGATTTGGGATTTCGTTGGGTTTTGGGTTTTGTGATTTGTGATTTTCTATGTAAGGATATT
>JAHISE010000099.1 GCA_018818235.1 Patescibacteria group bacterium | reverse complement strand
CGAAGCGTAGGCTGCCAACCGAAGCTCACAAAGTGAGCGAAAGTTGGTTCCTTAGGTTATATCGCTTCGCTACGGCTGGCAGGCCACGTCAGTCGTGACTGACTGTGGCAGGCCACGTCAGTCGTGACTGACTGTGGCAGGCCACCCCCGCTCCTCCTCCCCCTTAAACTTCCTCATCGCATTCTTTAACGTATGCAAACACATAAGTGCACACTTCATTCTCCTATTACTTATAGGGACTCCAAGCATTCCAATCACATCATCTGCAGAAAGCTCATTAACTTCCTCAACCGACTTCCCTTCAAGCTCTTCCGACAAAATCGACATAGCACCAATGCTGATTGCACATCCTGTTCCATCCCAAACAGCTTCTTTTATCTTATCATCTTCAATTATTAATTGAATTTTAATTTTATCACCGCAACTCAAATTCAGTTCTTCATGTTCAACTGAGGGTTCAGTGATTTCTCCAACCCCGCGCGGGTTTTTGAAGTGGTCGAGGATGTTTTCGGCGTAGAGGTTCATGAGGTTTTGAATGTAGTTAATAGTTGAAGTTTTGGGGGTCACTGGTCACTGGTCGCTAGTCGATTGTCGAAAGCGGAGCGTGTCGATTGTCGATTGTTATTCAAAGATCTTTATTGCCTCCTCAATCGCCGGTCTTACCTTCTTAATTTCATCTTCATTATTATAGATTCCGATACTCAGTCGAGTTGAAGCCGGGATTCCTAGTTTGTCATGCAGAGGTTGAGTGCAATGATGACCCGCACGCATGCAAATTCCTTTTTCACCAAGTAAATCAGTCAGATCATGAGGATGAACTCCTTCTATTGTAAAGCCTAAACAGCCCGAAACCTTTCGGATTCCGGATTCCGGATTCCGAATCCCATTTACTCCGATAATATTTAATCTTTCAATAGAAGACAATTCCTCAAAAGCAAAACTCAACAACCCTTGTTCATGCTCCTCAATATCCTTCCACTTAAACTGACTCAGCCATTCAATTGCAGTCTTCAATCCAATCGCTTGAGCAATCGGGGGAGTGCCGGCTTCGAATTTTTCGGGAGGATCGGTTGAAGTAAATGAGTCTTTTGTAACTTCTTTTATCATTCCACCTCCCGTCATAAAAGCGGGCATATTCTTGAGCAATTCTTTATTGCCATATAGCACTCCGATTCCCGTTGGGCCGTAGAGTTTATGACCGGAGAAAGCCAAAAAATCGCAATCCAGATCTTGTACATCAACCTTGTGGTGAGCTATTAATTGAGCTGCATCAACAAGAGTCAGAGCGCCTGCATCATGTGCCTTGTCTGTGATTTCTTTTATCGGCGGACGTACTCCGATCACATTGCTCTGGCCCGTTACCGAAACCAGTTTAACTTTTCCTTTGCTCAGAACGCGGTCAAGTTGATCAATATCGAGTTCGCCTTCTTCGGAAATATCAATCCATTCAATTTCGATTCCAATCTCCTCCTTTAACTGTTGCCATGGAGTTATGTTGCTGTGGTGTTCCAGAATACTCAGCACCACTTGGTCTCCCTTTTTTAAATTGGCTTTGCCCCAACTTTTTGCAACAAGGTTGATACTTTCCGTACATCCTCCTGTAAAGATAATCTCAGATGGATCCTTAGCATTTATAAATGATTGGACCGAGAGTCGTGCATCTTCGTAAGCCTCGGTCGCCTTATCCGAAATCGGATAAAGTCCACGATGAACGTTTGAATTATATGTTTTGTAAAAATCATTAATCGCATCAATGACACTCTGTGGATTCTGCGCTGTTGCTGCGGAGTCGAGATATGTGATCTCTTCTGTTAGAAGAGGGAATTGGGAGCGGATTTGGTTGGGGTTGAGGGGCATTATGATAATAATAGTACTAAATTCGAAATCTGAGGGAAATGATAGTTTCTTTTTTTGAATATCTTCGCAGGTCATGGTTCGACATGCTCACCAGAGACAAGACCTGCTCTAGTTTATGGATGCAAAACCAGAGCACGTCTTCGACGTGCGAAGGCCTATATATAAAAGATAGCATTTTGGATTTGGGTGGGGTTGAGTGGCATCTTGTTTATAGATTGCTCTATCGGTTGTTTATCTGCAAGTGAGGATTTGTTCTTTCTTTTGTAACCAAAAGAAAGAACGCACCATTCGACCCATTCGATTGACTCAGGGTCTATCACAGATAATCTTAATATTGAGTATTTGGGTCGTACTGAGCATAGTCGAAGTACGACAAGCTCAGGGCAGGAAGAAAAGTTCCGCTCCGAGAAATTTTGCAG
Source organism: Patescibacteria group bacterium (assembly GCA_018818235.1). Lineage (GTDB taxonomy): Bacteria > Patescibacteriota > Gracilibacteria > Peribacterales > Peribacteraceae > UBA2144. The sequence goes on along the minus strand of JAHISE010000099.1, from coordinate 11,758 downwards.
ATCAGCCTAACCAAATGCTCCGCTGCAAAAATGAACCAGCTCCCTCATATTATAAATAGCCTGACGACCCCTCCTACATTTTTGCTACGCTTCGCATTTGGAGGCTGAAACTGCAAAATTTCAATGTCGCGGTTCCCACCCGCCACGTCGCACATGTGCGACGTGGTATACCACGGCTCTCACGTGTTATATTTCACACCAAAACCCAGCTTGGATAGGCAGAAAGGGGTAATTTTTTAGATGTTCTATTTACCACACTCTGCTAATCTAACTTGGCTATGCAAAAGAAAACCATTCAATACCTTTCTATCAGTTTTTTCGTACTCCTCGTTATTTGGGGTTTATACACATTATTCTATTACCTTGGTGTTCCATTTCATGGTCTGGTGCTTTTGGAACGACCGATATTTGATTCTTTGCAGAGCGTATGCGGGAATGAAGAATTCTACTGCAGGGGAATTAGGAGCTTCTGGCCTTTTATAGAAAAAAGTTTCATTCGTAGCGCTCCATTGCTTTGGTACGGGATAATAAGTGTGTTTATTTATGCAATGGTAGTTGGATTTAATGCCTTAAAGTCAGGAAACACAAAAATCAGATGGACATTTAAACCGTGGCATTTGGTTCTTCTGTTTTTGGCTTCAGTTTGGCTTATTTTTACGGTTCTTTCCGCATATTCACCAAATGAAAATTCTCCGTCGCGCAGATTGGTAGAACCTTTGCCACAGGTGTATCAAAATGTTGGTGAGGAGGGGCTTGCAACTCTGCGTGATAACATGGATGACTTGCAGGAGCGCGGATGTTTGATTCAGGAAGGAACATTTGATAGCGGTGCACGTTCTTTTCTGATCAAACGCAGTTGTATTCAAAAATCATTCTTTACCAGAGTTTTTCCTCTATTTGCTTTAATACTGATATTTTTGTTTGAGCTTCTTGTGGCGGGGCGTGCAGTTTTGGGTTGGATCAGACTAAAATCCGAGAGACCGATTATGGAAGCCATGTTGAGTGTGGGTTTGGGGGCATGCGCGTTTATTGCGATGCTCTGGACAATGGCGGTTATCAGTTTCCATTTTCCATCTCTTCCGCTTTATACGGCACCTGCCGGATGGACACTTTTTGTTTTGGTTCCGCTGATAGGATTTAAGCACTCCAAACATTGGTTAAACAAAAGCATAAAAACAGAATGGAAAGTGGAACTTTCGTGGCGTGATCCTGTGATTCTTTTAACCTGGCTTCTGATTTCGTATCTTGCATTTAACTTTCTTTCGGTAGTCAGACCGTTCCCGATAGGCTGGGATGATTTGGGAAGTTACCTGAATCGTCCCAGACTTATGGTTAGTTACGGTCACTTTATATTCTCCATGGCTCCGTTTTTCTGGGAATACTTAACGTCGGTTGGATTTCTATTATTCGGTTACTCAAGTAGCTTCGGAGTTTCTGCAGCAATGATGATTAACTGGAGTGCGGGGCTGTTGGCGGTTCTTTCCGTATTTACATTTACCAATGTATTTCTTGGGAAAGGCAGAGGAATACTTGCCGCACTTTTGTATTACACGTTACCTATGGTCGGGCATTTTTCGTTCGCGGATATGAAAATCGATAATGCGGTTTTCGCAATAGGATCGCTAAGTGTTTTATGTGTCTTTGCATACCTCTTCCCAATGCATGATGAGGAGCAAGATGATCATCCAAAACGTTCAATATCATTAATCATTGCAGCCGGTATTTTAGGAGGATTTGCCTTTGCGATTAAACCAACTACGATAATGGTTTTGATTCCTTTGGGCGCAATTCTTGTCGGGGTAACACTTAATTGGACTGCATTGTTTGGAGTTTTGCCGATTGCATTTGCGATATTCACATGGCGGGGATTAAATCTGCAACATATGCTCAGGCGACTAATGAACAACGAAGAACTTGTTGTTTCGTCCAAAGTTGTGACTTTGATATGCTCGGTGATTGGAATAGCGATACTGGCTTTTATTGTTAATAGACATAAGGACAGATTTCGTTCTGCATTCAGGGCGACATCCGTATTTGCAGTAACATTTCTATTAGCCGTGTTACCGTGGATAGCGCATAACAATATCCTGAATGGCAATACAATTCCACGTCTTGCATTAAAGGCGCCAAACAATGTATCTCCTGTTGTATATATTTACGAAACCGCAGAAGAAGAAAGTGATCGCATAGTTAGGGGGTTACCGGAAGAATTATTGGTTGATCGGGAACATCCTCTTTGTAGCCCCACCGGGGGAACAGAGGAGTTGGACAGGTATTGGGGTTTTGATAAAGGAGCTAAGCATTATCTAACTTTGCCGTGGCGCACTGTAATGAATATAAATAGCACGGGCTATTATGTTACAACAAATCCGGTACTCTTATTGATCCCCTTAATTCTTCTGTTACCGTTTTTCTGGATGAGGCGAGCAAGGTGGGTGCGTTGGTTGTTGTTTGGGACTGCACTAATGGTTGTTGAGTGGATGTTTATGGGTAATGGAATTATTTGGTATGGTTTGGGAACATTTTTTGGGATGGTTGTGTTGTTGGAAGTATTGGTAGCCAAGTCGCCGGATGTATTTAGCAGATATTTGTTGGGAATTTTAATTGGCATATCTTTAATTATTACAATTGCACTCAGATTTTGGCAGTACGAGACACAAAAAAATCTATTGGAGTATCCAATGGGCAAATCTTCGGCAGAAGTTATGATCGAACGCACAGTTCCACATTATAATGATGTTGCCGATATAGTAGTTGATAGATACAAGAACATACCGGACAGACCATACCTTTATCGTGTTGGGACTTTTATCCCTTACTTTATTCCGAAGAATTTGGAAATAATAGGAATGGTTGATCACCAACTGGATTTCTTCAATTGCATTTATCAGGAACGTGATCCTATGCTAACTGTTCATCGGCTTAAAGCTTTGGGATTCAATAGTATTGTATTTGATACGAATACGGCGACCATCGAACGCGATCCAAATGGCTCATTGCATCAGAAAGTTAATACATTCCTTGATTTTGTTAATAATCCGGAAACAGGGCTGAATATAGTTCTTAGTGATACAAAGGGGGGAATCGCATATATTCTTATTCCTTAAAAAAATCGTTTATTCGTTTTCTCGTTACTCGTTTACTCGTTAGAATACCAACTAGAAAACGAGCAAACGAATCAACGAGTAAACGAATCTCCGATAACTTAGTGTCTATGAATACCATTGCAGTAATACCGGCGTTAAACGAGGAGGAGCGTATTGCTCAGGTTGTAGCAGATGTTATTAAGTATGTACCCAAAGTAATAGTAGTTGATGACGGATCAAATGATAAGACAGCATCTGTTGCACGCAAGGCTGGAGCTTATGTTATTTCTCATGTAGAAAACTGCGGTGCGGGTGCGGCTACCATGACAGGAATTGAACTTGCCCGAAAAATGAATGCGGAAGCCATTGTCACTCTTGATGCCGATGGTCAGCACAATCCCGATGATATCCCTTCATTATTGTCAGCAATAGAAAACAATTCAGCTGATATTGTTTATGCAAATCGCTTTGGTCAACGTAATCGAATTCCATTTGTACGCAGACTCTTTAATGGCGTTGGAAATATCATCACATGTGCAGTGACGGGTAAGTGGGTTCCCGACAGCCAGTGTGGATTTAAAGCATTTGGTCCTCGTGCACTTCGGGAGGTGGATCTAAAAATGAGCGGGTTTGAGTTTTGCACAGAGATAGTTCGTGAAACTGCACAAAAACACTGGCGTATGCATACAACCCCAACGAAGGTCTTATATTCGGAATATACTTTGGCGAAGGGGCAGTCGTTTGCCAACGGCGTTAAGACAGCTTTGAAGATTTTGGTTAGGTCGTTCTTGAGGTGAGTGGCAATTGGCAGATTGGCAATTAGCAATTAGCAATTAGCTATTTTATGTCATTAACGAAGAATACTAGCCAATTGCCAATTGCTAACTGCCAATTGCTTGTCAATCAATGTATAATCTCCAAGCTCAAATGGATCTTACTCTCTACCAACTCCTGGCCCCCATAGTCGCCTTCGTCGCGATTGCGTATGCGTGGAGCCTTGTATTCAGACAAAAGAAAACTTTGTGGGAAGGTATCTTGTGGACATTATTCTGGGGACTTGTAGCACTCATCGCATTATTCCCCGCTGTGATGACGTGGGTTTCTACCATTATGGGAATCAAAAATCGTGAGAACGCAGTATTTATTACATTCTTTGGAGTACTCTTTTTTATGGTCTTTTATATGGTTATGAGACTGGAGGCGCTGGAGCAGAGGCAGACGAGAATCGTTAGAAAAATCGCACTAAAAGATGCTGATATTGATGGAAAAGAGGATAAAATGGAAAATGGATAATGGAAAATGGAAAATACTAAAGCGGCATCAAGATTTGGTTCTATAATTACTTGCACCAATTTTCCACTTTCCGTTTTCCACTTTCCACTCCAACTATGAGGACTATTCTCCTGATATCGCCGTATTGGAAGGAACAGCATCGCTGGATGGTGAGTTCTGTGAAATTGGCTGAACTTTGGCAGGGGTTGGGATACAGAGTAATAGTCGCGTGTATGGGGGAGAGTGGGTCGAAAGTCGAATGTCGAAAGTCGAAAGATCGGTCAAAAGTCGAACGTCAAAAGTCCTTCGACCTTGGACCTTCGACCAAACCTTCGACTTTCGACTTTCGACATTCGACAATCGAACAAGTCTCCGAAACCCTCGAAATCCACCGCATAAAAGATATATTCATACCCGATCCATGGAACTACGGTATTGCTTTTGGATTCACCGGATATGTAAGGAAACTCATCAAAAAAGAAAAACCTGATATCATTGTTGCGAATAAGTTACTGTTCTGGACAACGTTATCTGTAATTGCACTCAGGGTTACCGGTATAAAAGTGATAGTTCTTACAGATGCACTTGTAGGAATGACATGGTGGCCGAGAAATCTGATTCCGAAGATTTGTGCAGCGATTTATGCATGGACAGCGGGGTGGTTGATTCTTTTGTGTGCAAAGAGGGTTGTCTTTTTCCATCCTCAGCCGGAATCGTTGGTTAGGAAGTTGGGGATTGCGTGGAGGGTGGAGGTTATACCGACTGGGATAGACCTGGGAAGTCACTGGTCACTGGTCACTGGTCACTCGTCCGATGACGAGGGACTAGCGACAAGCGACAAGCGACTAGTAACCCTCACATACATCGGCAGACTCGAATCCGTCAAAGGCGTCGACGACTTCCTTGCCGCCGTCGTTCCCCTAAAATCCGAATTTCCCGATATTAAAATTCAAGTAGTAGGTTGGTACAAGGAAGGTCACGAGCTGGTCGAAAAGTATCAGAGAGAAGTTACATTCACGGGCTTAAGAGATGATATTCCTCAGATATTGTCCGAGTCAGATATCTTTGTATTGCCGAGTTACTCGGAAGGTTTAAGCAATGCACTTATGGAAGCAATGGCATCTGGCTGTGCATGTATTGCGACTGAAGTTGGAGGTAATAGATTCCTGATTCAAAACGGTATCTCGGGACTTCTGTTCCCTCCCGGTGATCGTGAAGCGCTCAAGGCTCATATACGCAGATTGATTGAAGATGAGGCAAAAAGGAAGATGCTTGGTGAAGCAGCGAGGAAAAGGATTGAAGAAGAGTTTGAGTGGAAGGTGGTTGGGGAGAAGTATGGTAGATTATTTGATAAATTCACCACATCTGCGAGCACGGGCTCGCAGCTGCGGTCTAATGTTATATGAAGCCTCACATTGTCATCCTTTCGGCATTCGTCACCCCCTTCCGTAGCGGTGCGGAGGCATGTGTTGAGGAAGTTCCTCCACTGCTCAGAGATAAATATGATTTCACAATAGTCACAGCGCGGTTAAGAAAAGATCTGCCAAAACAAGGTCGCTTAGAAAACGGAACCCCTGTTGTAAGAGTTGGATTTGGAAACAAGTTTGATAAGTGGCTTTATCCTTTTTTGTCTCCATTTGCAGTTTACAAACTTAAGCCAAACATTACCCATGCCGTACTGGAATCATTCGCAGGGCTTGCAATGTGTTTTTGCGGGGTTGCTTTCTTTGGAGCAAAACGGATACTTACTTGCCAGAGCACAAATACAAAAATGTATCTTAAAGAAATGCACAAAGCAGCAAACAAGATCACGTGCATCAGTAATGTGCTCATCAAAAGAGCTAAGAAGTTCGGTCGTGATGATGCAATCCTTATACCAAATGGTATAGACATGAAGGCTATTACAGATTCTTTGAGTTGGTACGAGAAAGTGTCCGGTCGTATCTTATTTGTCGGGAGGCTGGAGAAAATGAAGGGCATAGATACTCTATTGCAGGCAGTTGCTCGTATCGCCCTCTCCCCCAGCCCCTCTCCCGAGGGGGGAGGGGAGCTCCGTTTAAGGATAGTCGGAGATGGTTCTCAAAGATCTAATCTGGAAAAGTTGACTGAAGATTTGGGAATAAAAAATTATGTAAAGTTCCTCGGATACATTGCTCCACCCGATGTTTATAAAGAATACGCTCAGGCGGAGATATTCTGCGGACTTTCGCGTCGTGAAGCACTCGGTAATGTCTTTTTGGAGGCACAGGCAGCTGGGTGTGCTGTTCTGGGAACACAGATTGATGGAATCCCCGATGTTGTAATCAAAGACAAGACAGGATTGCTTATTAAACCTGATAATCCGGAGCATGCCGCAAATGAACTTGGGAGGTTACTCAGTGATCGTGAGCTTAGGAAAAGGCTAACGGAGGCGGGGAAGAAGAATGCGGAGAAATATGAGTGGGGGGTTATTGCAGGGAAGTATGATGAAGTATATAAGGAAGTTTTGGGGGTCAGGTAAAACATAGCTTTGTTATGTAGTCGGAGTGTTTGTAGTCGCTGGTCGCTGGTCGCTGGTCAAACTAAGATCTAATTTTCCTTTTGCTTTTGTATAAGTATCGAATCAAATTTGAAATTCGTGAACTAATTGTATTGGTTTTACCGGCAAGATTAGAAAATTCTTCTTGGAAAATGTAATTCTTATCTAGTGCATAATAAAGGTGTGACCTTACTTCAGAAGCTGAGCGTTTGGCATAACCAAGAAATTTAGCGAATTCAACATCAGATTTCGAATCATTACCTTCAGCAATATTTGCCATTATCGAATTGCCTGCTCTTGTAATCTGGTCGATCCAACTTTGGTCTCTTTGTACATGAGCTCGTTCACATATTTGATGTATGAGCTTATTTAGTTCTCTTGCTTCTTGCCAAGCTTTAATATCTTCAAATTTAGCAAACGCCATGGTGTACCACCGTACATCAATACTAAATTACTATCAATGCTTTAGAAGGTATTTCTGACTAGTGACCAGTGACCAGCGACCAGTGACCCCCAAAATTACCTTCTATCTCTTACCAGTCCTGCGGCTTTAAACAAACTCTCAAACGTCCCCGCATCTATCCATTCTTCTTCCAGTAATGTGAATGCAAGTTCTTCGTTGTCCAAATACCAACGTGCAACATCAGTAATCTCCAATTCTCCGCGAGGGGATGGTTTTAGTTCTTTGATAACGTCAAAACATTTGTTATCAAAAAGGTAACAACCGGTTTGTGCGTAATTACTTTTTGGTTCAACTGGTTTTTCCTCGATTGATTTTGCTTTATCACCTTCGACCTGAACAACTCCGAATCGCTCGGGATCTTCAACCTCTTTAAGAAACACATGACCTCCTTCCTTAAAGTTTTTGATTGGTTCAGAAATATCATCGAAGAAAATGTTATCTCCAAGAATCGCACAGATGTTTTCTCCTTCCGCAAACTCTTCTGCCAATCCCAGAGCTTGAGCAATACCCCCCGCCTTTTCCTGCACTTTAAAAGTAAATTCGCAATCAAACTGAGATCCGGACCCTAGAAAGCCGGTCATCTGATCCAGATGCTCGGTTCCTGTAACTACCGCAATATCCTTTATTCCTGCGTCCAGAAGCACTCCCAGAGGATATTCAATCAAAGGCCTGTGATACACCGGAAGCAGGCTTTTATTCAGGATATTCGTCAGAGGACGAAGTCTGGTTCCTGTGCCGCCGCAGATTAGGATGCCTTTCATAGTCTCAGAGCATATTGGTATATAAGCCTTTTTACCAGCAAATTAATAGTTAACTAGTTAGCAAGTTGACTAGTTCCAAGTTAAAAAATCTGGATATTTCTGTGTCAGCGAACTAGTAAACCAGTAAACTAGAAACCAGTTAACTAATCTGTGACCAATTTTATTCAATCATTAACTTCCTCAATGCAAATTCTAGTCACCGGAGCGGCTGGTTTTATAGGCTCCCACTTTGCACTCAGGCATTCTCAGAATCATCCGGATGACTCCATAACAGTTCTGGATAAACTCACTTATGCGGCGGATAAGTCATTCTTAGATCCCATAGCGGATAAGATCAAATTCGTAGAGGGTGACATTGCAGATCAGGAACTTGTAAAAGGAATCATCGAGGATAATAAGATCAACACAATCGTAAACTTTGCGGCAGAGACTCATGTGGATAATTCAATAAAAGAAGCTGCTCCTTTTTTGCAGACAAATATAATTGGAACTCAGAATCTGGTTGAGGTTGTTAAGGAACATCCTGAAGTTCTGCTCCTGCACATTTCAACTGATGAAGTTTATGGAGGACTCGAAGACAGTGATCCTTCATGCACACCAAAATCTGCTCTTAATCCCTGCAATCCTTACGCAGCATCCAAAGCAGCGGGAGACTTCTTTGTTCTTGCAGCTGTTCATACGCATGGAATCAGAGCTCGTATTACCCGTTGTACAAATAACTTCGGTCCGCATCAGGCGGATGAAAAGTTTTTACCAACTATCATCAGAAACGCGCTCGCAGACAAATCGATTCCGGTTTACGGGGAAGGGAAACAGAAGCGTGATTGGCTTTATGTTACAGATCATACTGATGCAGTTGAAAAAGTGCTTTCAGATGGTAAGGATGGGGAGATTTATCTTATAAGTGCCGACTCTGAGCGTGAGAACATAGAAACTGCAAAGGTTGTACTTGATAAACTTGGAAAATCTCATGATCTAATCGAGTTCGTTGAAGATCGTCCCGGACACGATTGGCGTTATGCTCTGGATTCTAGTAATACAAAAGAACTAGGTTGGTCTCCTCAGGTCAGTTTTGAGGAGGGGATAGAGAGGACGGTGGAGTGGTATCGGTACAAATAATGCAAAAAACACCAAATGTACTTTTAAATCATGTATTATTGGGTCTATGAAGATAGTTCTTGCCACAGGTATCTATCCTCCTGACATTGGAGGGCCTGCAACGTATGTTTGTGCGTTGGCAAATGAGTTGAGTCGGAGGGAGATGGAAGTAATTGTAGTAACGTATTGTCACTCGCCTACCCTTCCGGAGTGCCAAAAGCACGAAGGAGGGTCACTGGTCACTAGTCACTCGTCAGATGCTGTTGAAATAGTTAAGGTTAAATTTGGACGTTGTCCTATTTGCAGGTGGTTCAGGTATGCGAGGGCATTGAAGAAGGTTGGGAAGGATGCGGATATTATTTATGCATTTTCATCAGTCAGTTGTGGAGTTCCTTTGAAGTTTGCTCGACTTAAAAAGCCCAAGAAGATACTAAGGTTAGGTGGGGACTTCGTATGGGAACGTTATACCGCGGTAGGGGGCAGGCGGAGTTTAAGAGAATGGTATGGGAGACGCAGTTTCGTTTACTCGTTTACTCGTTTACTAGTTTACTCGTTGTTAAAGAGTTTCGATCATATTGTTTTTTCGACAAGGTTTCAGGAGGAGATTTATGAGGGGGCTTTTAAAAGGTTACCTCCTCACTGCGTAATTGAAAATGCTATGCCTATGGGAATGTCCGAGATTCACGTTGCCCGTCATCCATTCAGTATTCTATTTATGGGAAGATTCGTGGGATTTAAGAATCTTCCAAATCTTTTAAAAGCTATCAAAAAAATTCCGGAAATTCGTTTAACTCTGGTTGGGGATGGACCAAAGAAAGAAAAGTTGAGCAAACTGGTTTCCAATCTTAAGCTAAGGGATCGCGTAATGTTCGCAGCTCCTGTGCACGGTGAAGAAAAGAGGAAGGTATTTGAGGGGCATGATTTATTGGTAATTCCTTCCATTACAGAAATCAGCCCCAATATTGCACTTGAGGCAAGGTCCTGTGGACTTCCGGTTCTTTTGACAAAGGAAACGGGCTTAAGCGAGAATCTTAGAAAAGGGATGGTAATTAGAGATCTTAAGTCAGTTGATTCAATTGTTAATTCGATTGAAGAGATCAGGAATAATTATCAGGATTTTGCATTGGAGGCTTCGGATAGAGCGGAGAGGAGGGGGTGGGGGGAGGTTGCTGCAGAAAGTTTAAGATTGTTTGAAGATGGAAAAAGGAGTAATTGAGATAGTGAAAAATGAAAAATGAAAAGTGAAAAGTGAATTCCTCAATTGCCTCGGTTGCCTTTTCAATATATCTTCTACCTAATGAAACTTCTGATGATCAGTGGCGACCGCTCCATTCTCCAGCGAAAGCAGGGGGCATTCTGGTACACACTGCAGGAACTCAGAAAGCACTTTGAAAGAATAGACATAATATGTCCGCGCATATTTCTTCCAAGTAGTACGGGAAGACAAGGAACAAAGGCAGGAGAATCGGCACTTATGGGAGGACAGGTATTTTTTCACCCATGTCCATGGCCTATGGTTCATCAGCCATGGTGGATTTACCATAAAGGACAGGATCTGATAAAGACTTTCGGACATGAAGTGATGACAGTGCATGAGTATCCTCCTTTTTATAACGGAGTTGGTGCAATACGATTGGCAAGGGCAACCAGTATGCCTTTTGCATTGGAAGTGCATCACATAGTTGGTTATCCGCGCAGTGCAAACATAAAGGAATGGATAGGCAAAATATTATCTCGTCTTCATTTTCCTTTGGCCGTTCGCCATGCGGTTGCGGTAAGGGCAGTCAGCAATCACGTTAAAGAAAGACTTATTAAATGGAATATTCCTGAAGAAAAAATTCGTATTGTTCCTTCTTTCTATCTGGATCGTGAGATATTGACCACACAACAAGCACCTCCAATTATTTATGATGTTTCGTTCTGTGGCAGACTTGTTCCAAACAAAGGATTGGAGGAGCTTATAGAAGCAATTGCCTTACTTAAAAGTGCAAGGCTTGTTGTTATTGGAGATGGTCCGGAAAGAGAAAAGTATGAAAAAATGGTTAGAAATCTTGATTTAGAAAATCGAGTAATATTCCTTGGATGGTTACCGAATCTTTCTGCAGTGATCGGGGCAGTATTAAGTTCATATATGTTTGTATTACCATCTAAAAGTGAAGGAGGACCAAGAAGCGTATTGGAAGCCATGGCGTGTGGCATGCCGGTAATTTCTACTCCGGTTGGAGTTGTTCCCGAAGTTATTGAACATGGTGTAAATGGAATAATAACGGATGGAACTCCGGAAGATATGGCGGAAAAGATCAGATTTCTGCTTGGAGATGAAGCTCTGCGTGGACGCCTTGCGGCAGAAGCTCCAAAGATTTTGGAAAGGTTCGAGAGGAATAAGTGTATTAAAGATTATGCGGATTTTTTGAAATCGCTTGCTAATATCTGAACCGCAGATGGCGCAGATATTTTGTATCGAAGCTTTGTGTATGCAAAACAACTAAATATTTGAATCTGCGTAATCAGCGCCTGACGGCCATAGCCAAGAGGCGAAGGCTGTTAATCTGTGTAATCT
>JAHISE010000012.1 GCA_018818235.1 Patescibacteria group bacterium | reverse complement strand
CGGCTGACAACCTCCTGCGGAGGTTGGTGGGCCACGTCTCACATGTGAGACGTGGTGGGTCAGGCGGGACTCGAACCCGCGGCCAATTGGTTAAGAGCCAACTGCTCTACCACTGAGCTACTGACCCATGATGGGGAAAGAACAACATATTACATTTTACTCTGTGTCAGTAGCGAAGAATGGAACTGCCTGCCAGCCATAGCTCGCAAGAGCGAGCGAAGGCTGGAGCTACTGACCCGATAGAAAAAAGAACTAGACAAAGATTACGTAAAATCATCAATCAGAGCAACTAATTGAATGGCGAATTGATAATCCATGAAAAAAATCGCTTAGATATATATGCTACTTGCGCAACTAGTATATTTACTTTTTTCCTTCTTACGGCTGCTCAACAGAAGGCAATTTGTAGTATCAGATCAAACTACCAAAAAAGCTCTCAGTATAGCTTCTTAACTTCTTCGGCAACTTCTTCGAGTTTCTTTTGTGCTTCTGTGTCATCGGTAAAATCATAAATGTGTATCGAATAACCTGGTTTAGCTATTGGTTCTCTATCCCATAACCATTGGTAAATATCAGTGTTCTTGTAGAACAAAGTGCCCTGTAGATTTGTAACACTTATCGCCAATATAAACGGATCACCTTTTGCAATTGCATTGGGCAATTCAAAAGTTGTAGCAGTTGGAACAAACTCATAGTTGATACCATATGCAGCTGGAGACGCTGTTCCAAAATAGGATAAATGCACTGTGTCTATATCGTTATCCTCCATGTACTTTTTTAAATCCTTCAAGCCATTCCCCCAATCAACGTTTGCATCACTCAGAATCCTCCATCCGTTTTCTGGTCCTCCTGCAGCTTCGTTGAAATAGGAAAGTGCATGATCTGAGTATGGAAAAGTTGAAATAATTAGAATCAAAACTGTTCCTACAAATGCGATAATATTCGTCAACCTACTTCGTAAATCAAAAGTCGCAATACGGGCAGCAATAATTATAAGAAAGGGATAAACTGGCAAAATATATCTGATACCAATATTAATTGCTCCTATAGACATAACAAACATAAATACAATAATCGGAGATAATAAAAGTGCCGCCTCCAAAGACTTGAGTTTGCATCCTCTCTTCCAATAAATTAGTGAAAGAATAATCAAAGCAATTGTTATCAAAGGAGTTTTAACAAGAAATGAAACTATAAAATAAATCAGCCATCCTGATGTTCTATAATGTCCAAACAAATATGCCCAATGACCACCTACGGCATGCATAAATTGATACATGAAACCATTAATTATATGTTCAATATTTCCAAAACCATAGAACATTTGGAAAACAACAAGCCCACCACCGATAAGAATTAATACTGATTCTAATGATATCCTCATGCGTTTTTTAACTTGGATATCAGCATTAGTACTTTGATACGGAAGTAATATACTCTGCCCGTTTTTTACAACCCATGTTGCAACAATAATCAATATGGGTACCAATAGAATTGCAGAAAACTTGGATGCAAAGGCACATCCAATCGTTATAAATGTTAACGTGAACTTAAACCAAGTTGGCTTTTTCATGTACTCCCAAAGAAAATATATTGAAGCAAAAACAAATAATGTGACTCCTATGTCCAAAGTTGAGATGCTTGAATTTGCAATTATATTTGGCTCAAAAGTCGCCAGTGCTCCGGCCAATAATCCGGAAGGCACTCCCCAAAGCCTGAATGCCCATAAACTGACAAAGACAATTAGTAATGCACCTAGAATTAGATTCTGAAAACGACTAGCAAAAAGAATTTTCTCATGTGAAATATTTGAATTGTAAAGAAATTTATAGCCCTTCATAAATTGATTTGGCTCATGCATGAATGAGAATTTAGGATCAATAATATTCATTTTTTCAAGCAGATAAATTGGTAATGCAGTCCACATTTTTATTAAAGGTGGATGCTCCGGATTTACTCCAAATTCTCCTGAGTTCAGATATGCATATCCAGCTGCAATTGTTATACCCTCATCGTATGTTTGTGAATTAGAATTAATAAATGAAATCCCCTGCAATAGAAAAATAATTACAAGAACAAATGTGCCAAATATGAAAATAAATAATCGATTCATATATATTGCATGAATTATAGTTGAGAATATGACTGATGTTAATGGATTAAGTTGCTTGATTCCTTTTCAAAAAACCTTCCTCGCATGCGCCATCCCATCAACAGGCATTAGGATTGCAATAGGTAAACCTTCGTGCCATCCGATAGTGTCTTCTTCTACACCCAATACAATATTCTGCCCATGGCAAAGATCATCCGCTTGCTCATCCG
>JAHISE010000098.1 GCA_018818235.1 Patescibacteria group bacterium | reverse complement strand
CGAAACCCAAAATCCAAAATTCCAAACTATGATCATTCTTTAGTTGCCCGTCCTACGCAGTAGCAGCATTGTTGGGATTTGTTATTTGGGATTTGGGTTTTAGCTTATTACATACAATCATCGTATCATTTTACATTGATCAAGCTATATATAACTCATTATTTCTTCAGGTTCTATTAAAAAAATTGGCGAATCAATTATTACAAATAATAAGCTCAATAGTATTAAAACTAACACAATAAATCACATTTGGGGTTTGGGATTTGTTTTTTGGGATTTTAAAAAAAAGTCCCTGCATTTTGGCATTAATCCAGTATTTAATAACTTCCGGATTAACAAATAAACGAGTAAACGAATAAACGAGTAACGAGAAAACGTTATTCTCAAGTACTAGCAACTAATCTGCTCATCCTCGCCTTCTTCCTCCCCGCATTCCTTTTGTGAATAATGTTCTTTTTGGCAGCTGTATCAATAGCCTTATAGGTCTCCGGGAGAAGTTTCTTTGCCTCATCAACTTTCCCTTCCTTAACCAATTCTATCATCTTCTTCATCATGGTTTTCATGTACGTCTTGTATGGAACAATCCGTTCGTTACGAACTCGGTTTTGCTTGGCGCGTTTAATGGCTGATTTGATTAATGGCATAGATAGATCGAACGGAGGTTACGGTATGTGATTGGTAGAGTCAATAAAAGTTAATAGTTAAAAGTGAGACGACCTCACCCCCTGGCCCCCTCTCCTCTGAGTCTGATTATATAAAAGCAATAAACAACTTAAGTGCTCATTTATGTGGGAGGAGGGGGGGCTAGGGGGTGAGGTCGGTTAGGGAGCTTATTGGAGAGGGGTCATACCCAAAGTACATCTTCGAGGGTTGAGGCCGAATATAGAACCAAATAATTGACTAAACCTCAAATATCTCTACAATCTGCCTATTCTATGTGCGGAATCTTTGGTTATGTAGGCAAGAGGAATGATGCCGGTGCGTTGGCAGTAGAAGGACTCAAGAACCTTGAATATAGAGGATACGATTCTTGGGGTATTGCATGTAAAACCGATGGAGTTGTTTTGATAGAAAAAAGTACCGGCAAAATCAGTACGGTTGATAGTAACGACTTTCGCGAATCCTGTTCACTCGCAATAGGTCACACACGCTGGGCAACCCATGGAGGAGTTACTGAATTCAATGCTCATCCACATGCAAACGGTGATCAGAAGATTGCCGTTGTTCACAATGGCATTCTGGAGAACTATCAGGAACTAAAAAAAGATCTTATGGAGAAGGGGCACGAATTTTTGTCAGAGACCGATACGGAAGTCATTCCACATCTTATCGAAGAATATCTTAAACAAACCGATGACTTTGCATATGCGGTCAGGATGGCATGTAAAGATTTTGATGGACGCTATGCGTTCCTTGCATTGCATACCGAATCAAACACGCTGGTGGCTGCCAGACGAGGTTCACCTCTTATAGTAGGAGTAGGTGATGACGGTTACTTTGTAGCCTCGGATATTCCCGCCTTTATGGAGCATACCAAACTGGTTCAGTATCTGGATGACGGAGAGATGGTTGTTACAAACGGTGACAATATCATCTTTTCCGATTTGGAAACCGGCGATGAAGTCGTAAAAAGAGAAATTGAAATTACATGGTCGATTGAGCAGGCACAGAAAGGTGAGTTTGAACATTACATGCTTAAAGAAATTATGGATCAGAAGGAAAGTGTTGCCAGAGCGGTTAATCAAAATGAAGAACAAATATATACTCTCGCAGAAGCTATCAGGAACGCGAAAGGAACTTTTCTTGTGGGATGTGGCACAGCTGCAAAGGCATGTATGGCTGCTGAGTACTTTTTCTCTGTAATAGCCGAGAAGCACGTTAACTTTGCACCCGCATCCGAGTTCAAGCTCTACCATCATTTCCTTCTTCCGGAGAGCCTGCTTATAGTTGTAAGCCAGAGTGGTGAGACCGCAGATGTATTGGAAGCAATGAAGATTGCAAAATCGAAAGGATCCAAGGTTTTGGCGATTGTTAATGTGGAAGGTTCAACTATCGATCGCGAAGCCGATTACACACTCCTTATTAATGCGGGACCCGAGCGAGCAGTTGCTTCTACAAAAGCCCTTACAGGACAGATGGCAGTTCTCCTTCTAATAGCTTACACACTTGCTGACAAAACGCAGGAAGGCAAAAGACTGCTTCTGGAAACCTCATCAAAGATCAACGATATGTTAAATCCTCGCTATGTTGAATTTGTTGAATCCATAGCAGAGAAGATTCAGGAAAAATCCGATCTCTTTATAATAGGTAAAAGTTGGAACTACCCGATGGCTTTGGAAAGTGCAATTAAGATTCAGGAAGTAAGCTATGTTCATGCGGAAGGTTTTGCAGGTGGTGAACTTAAACATGGACCGATTGCGTTAATAGAAGAGGGGACTCCTTGTATAGCACTGGTAGGAAATGATGAGGTAAAAGCTGACATAATTTCCAATGCTATAGAGCTTAAGGCACGTGGAGGTCACATCATCGGAATATCTCCCGAGAATAATGAGGTCTTTGATGAATGGATAAAGGTTCCCGACGCAGGAGCTGCTCAGGCGATTGTAAATATAATTCCTGTACAGGCATTGGCTTATTTCTTGGCTGTAAAGAGGGGAAAGGATCCGGATATGCCGAGGAACTTAGCAAAAAGCGTCACTGTGAAATAGTTGAAAGTCGTTAGAACATTTTGGGGTCTAACCCTCCTTACTTTTTCTAATTATATTGAACATTTGGGAGTCGCTAGTCACTGGTCAATAACACCAAAACTAGTGACAAGCGACTAGTGACCAGTGACACCCAACACTCCAACAACTTACATAGCATAAAAGTCCTCCCGACCCCCAACACTCCAACAACTTACATAGCATAAAAGTCCTCCCGACCCCCAACACTCCAACAACTTACATAGCATAAAAGTCCTCCCGACCCCCAAAACTCCAAATGTATAGCTCTTACTCCTCATCTGGCGGTATCCCATAATACTTAAACAAAAACGCCGCAATATCCTTAAATACCGGCGCAGCAGACTCCGATCCATATTCGATCCTATGCGGTCGATCAAACTTAACAAGTATTACAAACTTCGGGTGGTTTATCGGAGCGTATCCTGCGAATGATGTAATGCCCGCTCCCGTTCCTGTTTCGTATCTGCCTCCCGGTCCTGCAATCTGACTGGTACCCGTTTTGCCGGCGATCCTATAGCCGGGTACCTTCGCTGTTTTTGCATATCCGTTTGTTACTGCGCTCGTTAGCATCGCGGTAATTGTTGCAGATGATTCCGGAGTAATTACCTGATCTATTGCCAGTGGTTGTGATTGAATTATTGTGCCATCATTTTGCATAACTCTGTCGATAATTATCGGCTTCATAAGTTTTCCTCCATTCGCAAGTGCGGATATTGCCGTAATTACTTGTAATGGAGTAGCGGATATTCCCTGTCCGTATGCGGCAGTGGCAAGCAATGCATTACTCCACTGCCTCCAAGACTGAATCTCTCCCGGCTGTTCATCTTCAAGTGATATCCCGGTTACTCTTCCAAATCCAAAACGCACAAGCATTCTCTGGAAAAGTTTGCGACCAAGCTTCTCCGAGACGCTTGTCATGCATGTGTTAATGGAATACTCAAGGCAATTGGTCATTGTCACTTCTCCATAGTATGTATTCAACGCATTTTTAATTGTGTATTCGTCAACCTTTACAGGACCATCATCATGATAAATATCAGAAGGGGAAACTTCTCCCTGATCAATTGCAACCCCCATTGTCACCGCTTTAAGAACCGATCCCGGCTCATAAATAGACTGAATATTTCTGTTCAAATAAGCACCAACTCCAATTCCATTAACATACTTCAGCCATATATCGGATTTCTCGGTTGGGAATATTTCCAGTCTCTGGTTTTCCCCTACGTACAGATAATATCTGGAAATATCACGAAGATCATAAAGCTTTTCGATCTCACTGATCTCGTTTTGCTTTTCCAACGAAAGATGTTCACGACCTTCATCGGAAAACACATCTCCGATATATGCCTTAAGAATAAATGCATTTGTATCCGGATGAATAAGCTCAACAACAATTTCCTTTTGCTTTTTTGAATCTACAAAAATCGGCTCACGCACGAACACTTGTCCGTATTCATTGCTGTCAAATATGGGCGCACTAGCCATTGCAATTATTCTTCCCGTAAAAGGATCCATAATTATTACCTGACCGCTTTCCGCTTTATATTTTTTTACAGCTTCGGTAAGAATATTTTCAACTTGTTTCTGAATAAAACGATCTATTGTCAGAACAATTGTGTCTCCATCTTTTGGGTCAACAATAGTCTGTTTTGAAGTTAGAATCTGCCCTCCGGAAGGATCACTTACTGAACTTATAAGACCTTCCTGCCCACGTAATTGAGGATTGAATGTACGCTCTATTCCATACTGTGCCTCATTGTTTATATTCAAAAATCCAACAACATGAGAGGCAACAGTACCATCGGGATAAAATCTCCAATGTTCCGGAAGCAATGCGATTGACCGCAACGGATCCAATATATCTTGTGCAGCCTCGTATGTAGGTGCCTCACTTTTTCTTTTCTTTGTTTCTTTTATGGACGCAAGCTTGGCCTCTTTGATTGTTGATGAAAGCTCCGGAGGAAGCTCGTGCATTATTGCAACATAACGCAAAGGTCTGCTGCGCAGTATATTTTTTAAATACAAAGGATCCAACTGAAGTATGGATGATATTGAACGAGTAATTCGTGGCAATTGCATCTGAGGAATACTCTCGGGGTTCGCATAGATTAGTTTTTGATCTCTGGAAACCGTAACCCCCATTATTCCTTCTTTTTCCATTTCCTGCATCTGTACTTTTGTTGCTCCGTAAATCAAAGGTACAAACGTAACCCGTTTTTCCGCTATCCGATCTTCTATATCTCTGGCAAAGCGTCTTCTTACCTCTGTAATGTCAGGAATGTCCGAATCCTTAATTGATGTGGCAGATACTTTCAATCTTTCCGGCTCCAATAAAACTCCGGTTGATGTCTGCTTAACACGAGAAAGAGGATCAAATGCATCTGTAAAATATTCAACAAGAGCACGAGGACATTCGTCCGCACCCTCCGCACATTTATTGTAAAAATCTTCATTCACCAATATGTCAGCCAATGTTTCTGCAACAAGAGTCGAGTTTTCCGTTATAAGAGGATCAACATAAACCATATCCAGCGTTGTGTTTGTTGCAAGGATGCTGGATTCACCGGTTTTACTGTTATAAGAAAGAATCTCGCCTCTTTTCGCAGGGAGAACAACACCTCCGTAATGCTGTGCTTGTGCAAGATCATGATATTGTGCTCCTCTTACCACCTGCAATTCCACAAGTCTGGCGACGATGATAAGCAAGCAAATTAGCAGAAATGAATGCACAAAAACCATACGCTGATAAAGCGAGCGCTTGCGTTGAGTTTCGGAAGGCAGATTGTAATTACGGATTGGCACGGGGGGAGTATATAGAATGGGGGTGGATGCTGGAATAGTTTTATATTTAGGTTGGGAGTGGAGAGAGCTTCTTAATTTACCCCCATCCCCTAACCCCTTCCCCCTCCACCCCACTGACCTGCAGGGGGAAGGGGAAACTAGACTTGAGATTTAGTTTGTTTAGATTAATCATAAATACATATTACTAACGAATGTGTGTATACAAAGATGAAACTAAATATTTGCCCCCCTTCCCCCAGTAGGCATGCGGAGTGGAGGGGGAAGGGCCGGGGATGGGGGTAAATATCTGCATATAGCTTATAACCCCATTCTATGCTAAAATAGTCTGATGACTGAAAATAAATGGGAATCCTTAGACGGGCAAACGTTGCTGAATGAACTTGAGCAATATAGCGTCAAAGAAGGCATATCCGATATCCATTTTTCACCTGAGAAAACATTTGTGCGTCTGGAGATCAGATTACATGGTGTTTTGCAAAAATTGGCCGACTTGACCGAAAAGAATTACATTCAGCTTGTTCGTCGCGTTAAATTCTCATCCAAATTAAAGCTCAATGTACAAAATATTCCTCAGGACGGACAATATACATTCGAAGCACCCGGAAGAACTGTTAACATTCGTGTAGCAACAATTCCATCACGATTCGGAGAAACAATGACTCTCCGTCTTTTGGATCCTAAAAAAGGGATAGTTCCTCTGGTAGATCTGGGTTTTCCAAAAGAAATACACGAAAGCCTTTCCTCCCTTGCCCAATTGCCAAACGGTCTGATTTTGGTAACAGGTCCCACCGGATCGGGGAAAACAACCACTCTTTACGCGTTACTGCAAACAATAATCGGAAGAGAGAGGAATATAATCACATTGGAAAATCCCATTGAGTACGAACTGCCCGGAATTGTACAAAGTCAGGTGGATGAGGAACATGAATACACTTTCGCAAGCGGTCTTAGATCCATACTCAGGCACGATCCGGATGTTATACTGGTAGGTGAGATACGTGATCTGGAAACCGCCCAAACTGCCGTAGATGCTGCCTTAACAGGTCACCTTGTCTTTTCGACTCTTCATACAAATTCTGCCATAGAATCAATCCCCAGACTGCTTTCCATGGGAGTAAGCCCTTACACATTTGCACCTTCTTTAAGAGCAATCCTAGGGCAAAGACTTGTGCGAACTTTGAGTGATGAATGCAAGAAAGATGGTTCAAATTGCGATCCTCTTGAACACAGTACTTATTGCGGACAAACGGCACTTCCTGAGCTTCTAATAATTACTCCCGAAATCAGGGAATTAATATTATTAAACGAAACAGCAACAGTTATAGAGCAACAAGCCAAAAAAGAAGGTTATCGTAGAATGCCTGAATGGGGCAAAATATATATTAAGGAGAAGGTTACAACGGCTTCGGAAGTTATGAGGGTTAGTGTTTAACAATCGACAGGGGCTTTTTTACCCCCATCCCCTAGCCCCTTCCCCCTCCACCCCACTGTCCTGCAGGGGGAAGGGGAAACTAGACTTGAGATAGAGTTCGTTGAGCTTGATTGCATGTAAATATTTTAAAAAAACAAAAAACTAAATATTTGCCCCCCTTCCCCCAGTGGGCAAGCCACGTCAGTCGCGACTGACGTGGCAAGTGGAGTGGAGGGGGAAGGGTGGGGGATGGGGGTAATTTGATAGTTGACAGTTGCCTCCCTACAGTCAACAATAGCTTTCCTTGTTAATTGTTAATCGTCAATTGTCAAATGCTGAACAGAAGACATCGCCGGGCACATTATTCCATAGCTCAGTCTTCACCACTGCCTTCCATAATTAGAAGGGCATTTATATTGTTGATGCTCGGAGTTGCGTTGTTTTTGTTGGCAACCAGGATATTGTCCTGGTTTGGAGTTGGTAACAGAGTTTTGCAGCACGCAGTTGTGTTATCACTGGAAGGACAAGGTACCGTAAGTGTTTCAATAGAAGGGGAATCACTTAAGCGCGCAGAGAATCAACTTAAGCTTTATCCGGGTGACAGTGTCCAAACAAGTGGCAAAGCTCAGGCGATTCTTTCTTTTTTCGACGGCACTTCGGTCCGTCTGAATGAACACACGAATATATTGATTTCTGAAAGTGCAAAAGGGGACAAGCTTTCTAACTTTAAAATACAACTGGCCGACGGATCAATTTGGATTGTCACGCCAACTCAGGAAGTATTTTCCGGCAGTATAATCAGGGAAATAAGTACCGATAATATGACCATTGATGTAACTTCAAGAACCGAAGCGATTCTTACATCCGATTCACTCACTGTATTTTCCGCGGACAAGCTTGGCATTCAGGTCAGATTACTTGGTGCAGCAGATCCGATATTCATAGGTGAAGGACAAAAGATTACGGTACCAAAGGATACGACGATAGCAGAGAACCCTTATAAATACCGCTCTCCGATTGATCCGATGATAGTACAATCTCCGTTTTTGGACGAAAGCAGAGTGTCTTATGCAAAACGGATTCAGGAATCCAAACAAACCGATGAGGTTGAGGCGGAGATTGTTGAAGATGATGAAATTTTGATTGTTTCTGAACCACAAAACGACGCATTGGTACTTACAAGTACTGTGCGGGTATCCGGCACAGTCAGCTCACAAATAAAGAATGTAAGAGTGAACGGGTATATTGTTGAGCTGGAAGAAGGAAAACGAAGCTTCCTTCAGGATTTATCTTTACCTGACGAGGATCAGATTACAATATTGGTAGAAGCACTTTCCGAAGCGGGAGCAGTGGAAGCCGAAGTTCGTAAAGTGATCAGAAGAGATCGCAAACCACCGGAGCCGCCTACAATCATTTCCCCTGCAAAAGCGGGTCAGACGTACCTGACATCGCATGAAGATATGGAAATAGTCGGCAAAGTTTCTGCCGATACCGTTGGAGTATTGGTAAATGATTACCGGCTTCAATTATTTCAGCCCGGTGACAGCACATGGACATATCTGGCAAGTACCAAACTTGGAAATCTGGTTCCCGGTGAAAATATTTACCAAGTGGTTGCAATTAATAAAGGTGGGTACAAAAGTGAACCTGCGGTAATCACAATTGCACTGGGAGAAGGGGAGGAGGGGATCATTGCAGAAGAGTTACCGGATGCAGATTTACAATCTGAGGAATCAGATGATGTACCACCCACACCCGCAGATGAAGATGATCTGAGCCAAAACTTTCCCTTAATGCCCGGAACTTTGAGTATTGTTGCCCCAACCCCAGGCTCGTTTCACACGGCAACAGGAAGCTCTTTTCTGATAGAAGGAATTACATCTCCCAAAACCAACAGCATTTGGGTTAACGGCTATAGTCTTAGATTGTATAAACCGGGAAAAGATTTTTGGAATTATATTGCAGACACGGACCTTGGAACCCTTAAACGAGGTACAAATATCTATCAAATAACTGCTCGTAACTCCGAAGGGAAGATTTTGGATGCGATTGAATATAGTGTTAATTTTGATCCGAGACGGTAAATGATCGCAGCAGTTTGATCCGAGGAGCTAGATTATCGCAGCAGCGATTCGAAAATCGCTGATTTTGCCCGCAGCAGCGAGCCCGTGCTCGCTGATTAATAAATATCATCAGCGACTACGGAGTCGCTGCTGCGGACCCCGGTGTTGATCAGCTCATCACAGGTAGTTAATAGTGAATAATGTCCGGATAACATGAGTCACTTTAGTAACTTTTCACTATTCACTATTCACTTTTCACTAAGCTCTTCCATTGTGTCTAATAAATGTTGAGGAACCGGAGCCTCAACCCTCACTCTGTTCCCCGAATACAACGAATCAAACTCCAGCTTCTGAGAATGAAGACAAAGACCTGTAATACCATACTTTTCAGAGGTTTCCTGACTTTTACTAGTGCAATATGTTGGATCACCCAGAATTGGATGATTTATTGAATTCAAATGTACTCTGATTTGATGAGTTCTACCCGTATGCAATTCACATTCAAGCAACGCCGCATCATCGGTTGATTTTAGAGTCTTGTATGTTGTTTTGGCGGCTCTGCTTTTACCGGTTCTGAAAAGTGACATCACGGTACGGTTAATCAAATTCCTTCCGATAGGTGCGTCAATAAGAGCCTGAGCAGGAGAGGGGACTCCTGCAACAAGTGTCAGATAAAACTTCTTAACGGTTCTTTCTTCGAATTGTTTTTGAAATTTGCCATGTGCCTCCGGAGTCTTTGCAATCAAAAGGCATCCTGTAGTTTCTTTATCCAAACGATGAACAAGGGTAGCATCGGGGGAGAACTTAAGACCCTTCTTCTTAAACAGATATGCAATTCCATTCAGTATCGTCTTTTCGTCTTTTCCGATTGTAGCTGCCGGATGAACAGATATGCCCGCAGGTTTGTTTATCACAAAACACGCATCATCCTCATACAATATTTCCAGATTTAAATTTGTTGGTACATATTCATTTTTTGATTCCTTTGGGATGTCTCCGATAATTGAAACTTGATCATCTTCTTTTAAAACGAAAGCGGCCTTTTTAATAACCTTTCCATTAACTTGAACCGAACCACTTTTAATCAGCTTATTTGCTTTGGAACGGCTTAAGTCACCTTTGGCTGAGCTAAGGAATGAATCAAGACGTGCTTGATGCTGGACTCTGAAGTTATCCATTAATGATTCTTGTAAGCATTATCTGCAGATCTTTTAAATAAAGCCTTTAATTGTGGCGGCACATTGGCTTCCACAACTGGTTTTATTGCTCTTGCTCTTTGCTCATCTTCAGGTAGAGCTGTTTCTGGAAGGATTCTGGCACGAGGTAATTGCTTCATACTCTCTTAATTTACTGGTATCCTTCTATCAATGTCAAACTCTGATGAACTCCTAACTCGTGCGGTAGCGAAGGTGATACCTGAAGATCTTGCCAAAAAGAAGCTTAAGTCCGGCAAACCGATACGAATTTATAATGGAGTGGATCCAACGGGAAGCAAACTTCATATTGGTCATACAGTTCCTTTGCGTAAGCTACAAGCATTTGCAGATGCAGGACATGAAGTTATATTTCTAATTGGAAGTTTTACCGCAATGATTGGTGATCCATCAGGGCGCGATGAGATGCGCTCAGCATTAACAAAAGAACAAGTTGAAGAGAATTTTAAGAATTATAAAAAGCAGGCCGGCAAAGTTCTGGATTTTAAAAAAATCAAGGTTGTGTATAACCACGAATGGCTGGATAAGCTTACGCCTGCTGAAATTCTTAGGATGTCCAGTTGCTTCACAAAACAACAAATCGAGCAACGCGATATGTTTAAACGAAGAGAAGAAGAAGGTAAACCAATTTTTGTAAATGAGTTATTGTATCCGCTTTTTCAGGGATATGACTCTGCTCATCTGGATGTTGATTGCGAGCTTGGTGCTACTGATCAGGAATTTAATATGTTGGTAGGTCGAACATTACACAAAGCATATGGAAAACGTGAAAAATTCGTACTCATGGTCAAGCTTATTGAAGGAACTGACGGCAGAAAAATGAGTAAAACATACGACAATTGCATTTACATTGATGATGAACCAAATGATATGTTTGGCAAAGTAATGTCAGTCAACGACGATCTGATGGGGGATTACTTTGAATGTTGCACCGATGTACCTATGAATGAACTTCAAAGTATACTTCGAAGTTCACCAAGAGAGGCAAAAGCCCGATTAGCCTACGAAATTGTCACTTTATATCACGGAGAGAAAGCTGCCACAAAGGCAGCAGAAGCGTTTGATAAGGTTTTTAAGGATAAGGAGAATCCGGACGATATGCCTGAAGTTAAAGTTAAGAAGGGGACTGCTTTGATAGATGTTTTGGTTGAAAATAAGCTTGTGACATCCAAATCGGAAACAAGGAGATTGATTGAACAGGGAGGAGTTAAGTTGAATGACAAAGCAATAGGCTCGATCAAGGCGGAAGCAGAAGAGGGGATTTATAAAGTTGGGAAGAGGAAGTTTATTCAAATCAAAATAATTATATAACATTCGCAGCAGCGATTCGAAAATCGCTGATCTGAACGACGTTTTGTCGTCCGTTACGAGTTTATTTAAGCTGAACCCTCTCATCATCCGTAAAAACCTTAAATGTAAAAATACACGGACACTCATAAATCTCTTCCGATTCATCCACAAAATCAAAATCTGTAATACTTGAGATCAGAATAATATTACCTTCCTTATTTCGCAGCCCAACAAATTGCCTGTCAAATTCTTCTTCCAATACAAATATTTCCTCATATCCAAGATTTTTAAGGCTATCTCCTGCCAGAAAATATTCCCAAAAGCGATCAACAATCATTTCACCTTCCACCTCCATATCTCCATCATAAACCGCATAAGTTTCCAATCCACTTACCAACGTCTCCGTACCTTCGTAAGCAAATAGTCGCTGAGAATCTTTCGCATGCGACCATTCAACATGCGAGTAAAGTGGTAGTACGGATGTTTCCGACTGCTCTGCCGGTAAATCCTTTGAAAAGCAAGATGAAAGCAATATCAGTGATGTAAAAAATATTATTCTTTTCATACAAACTGATTATATCTTACTTTAAGCATAATTTTTTACTGCAGTAACAGTACATCCCAGACCCTGCAGAGTACTTCTTAGCCTTGGCAACTGTGCTCGTCTGGAGATTGAGGGAAGATACACATGTATATCTCCTTTGCGAGGATATTGCTTTAGCCATTCAATCATACCTTCCGGATTTGCATCACATGCAGTTGACCAGTCAACAATGACACTCGAAGTAGGGGAGTGTTGCCTTTGATTTTTATCTTTTGTTTCCATGTTTTTAAGTGTACGGGCGTTCACCGGTTATATCAAGTGGTATATATGAATATTTAATTGAACTTTTTGAATTTATCTTTGTTAAATATATAACTTAATGGTCACTGGTCACTGGTCGCTGGTCGCTGGTCCAATTGCAGAGAAGACTAGTGACCAGTGACGAGCGACTAGCGACACCAAGTTGTTCCATTGGCAGGGGACTACTTATCCAACACTATCACCCCCCTCCATCTTCTTCAGCTCATAATCCAAAAACAGTGCAATCACCGTTCTAAGTGCAATTATTGCTCCCAGCTTACCGAGTTCATCCCATGAAGGATTTACAATTGTTCCGATCATATCTTTTCCAACAAAAAATTCGAGCCCTAGCGATAAATGCTTAGCGAGTTCAATTCGTATGTGAGGAATGTGTTTTTCGTGATCAAAGAATCCGAAAACAAACTCAACAATACCTTTTGCAGATCCATACAAAATGATACTGATTCCAACATATCCAAGTATGGCAGCAATGAATGTACTTACATATTCCAGATTTGCATTGAAGACGTCGATGAAAATGGTTATGGACATATTGTTTGTATGTAGCTCTATTGTAGCAAAATTTGGTATTATTAACCACTTAAAAAAATCATAGGAATAATAGAATACTGGAATATAGGAATATTGGGACTCACAAACACTGTTGCCCAATGTTCCAGTATTCCAATACTCAAATATCAATCCTCTGGTTCCTCTTAATCTTCTGATCCCTTATACCAAAGTTGCCCCCCAAAGCATAAACACACCTATTACCAAGACAGCAATTGCAGCAACTGGTCTAAAGGAGCTATTGGTGAGTAACTTTGCGTTGTTTGCCAGTACCTCCGGCCACCAACTTGCAAACACTCCTTTTATCAAGCCAAGCCATGCAACAAGGCGAATAAGACCTGCCGTGTCACTACCTATCGACCAGTCGTTTAACAGAGCCAGTGCGCAGATGACTACAATAACGCCACCAAAGGTTCGAATGGCCAAATCATTGGTCATGAACTTTTTAATAAACTGTGCGGTCTTGGCTCCTGATAAAAGCAATGGGATGCCGAATAGGAGCTCCAGAATGCCGGTGATGTAAGCGAATGTGTAAAGTTCCATAATGGATAGCATTTTACCTCTATATTTGCTCTTGAACTTAAGAATGTATTGCAAAATTTCCGTTTGCTAGTTTACTCGTTTACTAGTTTCTCTTTATAAACTAGAAAACGATCAAACCAGAAAACGAGTAAACTAATTAACAACCAATTTAATTCAGGTATTATATGATCGATTTTCCCCCCTTCTATTATGTCCCTCTGGTTCTACCCCGCCGCGATAATTATTATTCTTTCTTTTATCCGTCAGATTAATCAGTACGAGAGGGGAGTGGTCCTCATTATGGGAAAGTTCCAAGGTACATGGAATCCCGGTTGGAAAATTATAGTTCCGATTTTCCAAAGGCTTATAAAAGTAGATGTGCGCGTTAAGGCGGTTGACGTACCCGATCAGGAAGCAATTACACGCGATAATATTCCTATCAGAATCAATGCAGTTATTTATTACAAAGTGCTGGATGCACGCAAGGCAGTGATTGAAGTCGAGAATTACTTTCACGCAGTTTCCCAGCTGGCACAAACCACAATGCGCAATGCAGTTGGAGAAGTTACTCTGGATGAGCTACTTTCAAAAAAGAAGGAAATCTCCGATGGTATCAAACTAACCGTCGATACAGCCTCCGATGCATGGGGAATAGATGTACAGGCAGTGGAGCTTAAAGATATTGTCCTACCGGATTCTTTAAAGAGAACTATCGCAAAAGTAGCCGAAGCCCAACGCGAAAAGCAGGCAGTTATTATTAACTCAGAAGGCGAAGTTGCAGCAGCAGGTAATATGGCAGAAGCAGCTCAAACTCTTTCTACACAGCCCGGTGCACTCCATTTGCGTACTTTGCAGAGTATCAATGATCTTAGTTCAGATCAGAGCAATACGACTATTTGGATGGTGCCGATAGAGGCTCTTAGGGCAATTGAGGGGTTGGTAAAGAAGTAGAATTTGATGGTCACTGGTCACTAGTCACTTGTCGCTGGTCATCCCGCTCGGGACCAGTGACCAGAGACAAGCGACCAGTGACAGTTAGTTGAAGAAAACCAGCATCTAACTAATTATATTATTAACATACCATAATAAATCGAGCCCTCCTCGAATGAACAAGGGGGGCATGCCGATTCTTTACGAAGAGTGCCATGCTCTCCGGAGCTCCTTGTGATGGAGCTTGGGTTAACCTTACCTATTTGCGTTTCAAATTGTCTTTGGGGGGAGATCAAGCCCCACGCTCGCGCCAATGGGAGCTCTCTGAACCTTGTTCTTCGCGGTTCAACCTTCTTCGATCTCGCTGCTTCTCAGCAGCCAACCAGAGATTTTCGACATAGGCACGTACTCCTTAAGAGACAGGAACGGGAACCTTGACGTTTTGCAGTATGGTATGTCACGAAAAAATCAGACTCACAACACTCCTTTCTAAAAAAATGGAACGGAAACAAGCAGCTCATAAGGCTGCACATCTCTGATTTAATTAAAAAGCAAAGATGCGCAGCCTTTTACACATGGATTTGTAATTATCAGAATTATCTTTGGTCAATGCTTTCGTATTATTTAAATATTCAATAATATTGCGTGT
This sequence comes from Patescibacteria group bacterium, assembly GCA_018818235.1. Lineage (GTDB taxonomy): Bacteria > Patescibacteriota > Gracilibacteria > Peribacterales > Peribacteraceae > UBA2144. The sequence continues at coordinate 16,598 of JAHISE010000098.1, read as the reverse complement.
ATGAACTTCACCATCTCCCCAACCGTTTTCGAAAACTACCCCAATCTCGCAATCGGCGTAATCGTCGTCAAAAACGCAGATAATTCAGGCTCATTCCCTGAAGTCACGGAAATGCTCAGATCCGAAGAAGCTCGTATCAGAAACACAATTGATCTGGAAACCTTCCGGGAACACCCCAACCTTGCAGCATTACAAGAAGCCCACAGAAAATTCGGTAGCAACCCCAATAAATTTGCTCCCTCGGCTCAGGCTTTGGTTAAAAGAGTTCTAAAGGGCGGGCAGTTACCCTCAATTAACCCTCTTGTGGACATTTATAACGTAATTTCGATGAGATACGTTGTATGTGCCGGTGCTGAGGATACGGACAAGTGTGAAGGTGACATCAGGCTCGATTATGCGGATGGAACCGAATCATTTGCATTAATAGGAACAGACGAAGAAGATCCACCAGATGAAGGTGAACTTGTTTACAAAGATGACAGAGGAGTTATCTGCAGAAAATTAAATTGGAGAGAAGGGGATCGTACTCGCACTGATGAGGGGACTAAGAATGCAGTTGTGGTAATAGAAGGATTTCCACCATTCACAAGAGGGGACTTGGATAAAGCTCTTGATGAGGTCAGCGAGATGTTGGAGAAGTATTGTGGGGCGGGGGTTAGGGTGGAGGTTTTGGATAAAGATAATTCAGAATTGCAAATCAATCCTTAATGGCAACAGCCTCAACAAATGAGGATGTTTTGTCATCGTACGATCTGGTAATACTTTGAAGATTAACTATCTCGAAATTCTTAAGCTTTTCTTTCATATACTCTTCGGAAAAGAAATGTCTAACATGATCAGATTTATACATATCTTCTCCGACTTTTTCACCCTTGCCATATAAAGAATCTTTTACGGACTTGCATTTAATAAAAAAGTACCCATCCTTCTTTAACATTCGATAGATATTTTTAATTATTTTCTCTGTAGTTTCGTCATCAAAATAATGTAATGTCAGATGTGCATAGACTACGTCGAAAGAATCATCCGGAAATTTCATCTCTGTAATGTCCATTACACGAGCATTAATACTAGAATGATCTGCATTTATCTGTTCAATGGCTTCTTCGGCAAAATCAATAGCAGTTACATCGATGCCTTTTTCTGCGAAGAATATTGAATCCCTTCCGTCTCCACATCCAATATCAAGAAGTCTACAATTCGGAATGTCCTTAATATATTCATAAGATTTCAGCGTAAAATCTACATGTGGATGTGTGTAATGCTTATACTTCTTGTACCGTGAGTTCCAGATGGATTTTGGAGTGGAGTTTTGCATATTATATAGAGAATTGTTTTAATGATTTCTACTAAAAAATCTTATCAATATTTGTCCCCTGTTTAATTAGATATTTAGCAATTGAGCTTCTCACTCTTGGAGAATTAAGGGTTTTTGGAATTGTGATACTCGAACCATCAAATCCATATAACTTTGCATGTGAACCTTTCCCCTTGCTTTCGTCTACCGTATATCCCACTTTACTGAGTATTCTTATTAGCTTCTTGACCTGGATTACTGGAATACTAGGCATATGAACACTCTTTAACTTTAAATTCCCTAACTCTCCTTGCCTCAGGATTATCAATATCAAGCATCTGTTTTGTTACATCTACAATATCAAACTCAATTAGATCGGCACATCCTTTTGGAACATCAAAATACGTCAATATCGCATCTTGTGCGTTTTCAATTGCTTCATCTTTTGTTCTAGCTTCACTTATCAAACCATCATGATCCGGAGAACAAATGAAAATAATCGGATTATCCTCATGATCAAACTCAGGAATAAATTCAACAGTAATTGACTTTGGTAAATTCTTAAGCACTTCTTCGTTAACAAATGTGCAATCACTCTTGCCAAGGAATTTGGAAAACCAATTCATTAAATTGTGATTAGAAAACTGCATATATATTGTTACAAATCTAGGTATTCTACCACTATTTTACGTAGAAAACTATCAGAATTTAGTTTAAAAGAGACTATGACCCCTTTATTTAAGCTTTTCCGTGGTATTTTTCATGCACCTCCTTCAACTGAGGATTCGTGACATGTGTATATATTTGTGTTGTAGATAGATCCTTATGCCCCAACATCTCCTGTACGGACCTCAGATCCGCTCCATTGCGCAGTAAATCGGTGGCAAATGAGTGTCGGAGAGTGTGTGGAGATGGGTTGCTCATAATTCCTGCAATTGTTGAGTACTTTTTAACTGCATTATAGATAGAAATTCGCGAAAGTCGGAACTCTTCACCCTGAGGCATTGCACTTCGCGCTGCATCGTGATTACGAATGAATAGGGGATTGATGTTATCGAGTCTGCAGTCGGTATAAAGTTGTAATGCATCTGCGGCACGGTCGGAGATGAAGACGACACGGATCTTTCCACGCTTTCCTCTGACTGAAATTTCGCGAGTCTTGTAATTAATGTCTTTTATATTGAGTCCACGCAGTTCCTCCAACCTGAGTCCTGTCGAAAAAAAGAGATTTAGGATAGCCGAGTCACGTTTTCCGATTTTTGTATCCAGATCGGGGGCATTAAGGAGTCGTTCGAGCTCATCTTCGAAGAGTACCTTCACCTGACGTGGATCTTCCTTAAAACGGGTAACTCTGTCTGGCGGATAAACGTCCATTTCCTCTTCCTGGACTAAATACCTTAGGAAGGCTCTTAAAATCGTTAAATGGTGATTTTTGGTGCGTATAGCCAATTCTCGCCCTAATTTAGTCCTGAATGAGTGGAGAGCGGACTTATATATACGTATAGACCCCTTATCAATCAACTTAGGATCAGAAATATCAGAAAGTTCTATAAACATATTTAACGAAAGTCTGTAAGTTGCAATTGTTAATGGTGATTTATTTTCTTCGGCTTGTAAGTAAACAAGGTAACGATCTATTGCCTTAGATAGAATGTTGTCTGGGGGAGTCATACGCAGGGGAGAAGTGATTTTGATTGAAATCATGCAGTTATCCACATTACTTCCTACTTAACATAATGCATTTTATGTTAATATCCAATTGACATAATCCTAGGTTCTTTAAATATATGCTAATAAAGGATTTCCTGCATAACTACGATAAATTATGCCCATTTAATGATTTTTGTAAGTTAATATAAATTTATTGACTGTAATTAGTTATCTATCAGTGTTTAGATTAGTCCCCTACCTATTACAGGATTAGTCACAGGTCACAGGATCGGTCGCAAGTCGCCCACACTAGGGAGGCTAACGGCAAGTTACAGGACTAGTAAACTTGCGACATGTGACAAGGCTTGTGACCTGTGACCTGTGACCTGTGACTAATATATAACCTGTAACCTGTGACCAGCCGCGCATTACCTAATCAACAACGAATAATAAATGATGCCCAAGGCCTCTCTTATCGTACTGATCAGTTCAAATGCCTTAGAGGGCGTTATTTGGGCCGGGTATGTCTCAAGTTGTCCCCAATCCTGCTTATATGCAAGGAATCTGATGCGCGCCAGATGGTAACGATCACTAATTGCTATGTAAGATGTGCAGTTGTACACCCCGCACCAGTCCTCTTCACTACGTTCAGAGTACGGTGCGGGGCAAGCCCCTTTGCCCAATAATGTTTTTGATCCATCAATTAATTGCTTTGAAAATTCGAGATTCTCCCATGTCGAAGTTGAATTCTCTTCCAGTAAAATATCTTTCGGATCAACACCGTTAATCATTGCAACTTTTCGCATTACGCTTGCCTCACTCTCCTGCCAAGCACTCCCCTTTCCGCCTGAAAGAATTAGTGTTTTAATATATTTTTCATTATAAAGCTCTGCCGCTGCTTTTGTACGTCTTGTAATCCCCGGACCCGGAGTACTCCCCTTCCCTACCGCTGCTCCAAACACTACTGCACAATCAATTGGAAATTGTGGAGATGTACCACCAAATTGCAGTAATACTTGCACGAATACCAGCGTGAATATCAAAATAATCGCAGTAATCACATTCAGAATTATCCGCATCAGATAGCGTAAATGTGAGGATTCGGGAAGCATGGGGGATGATGAAGAGGGTACACTGAAGCTTCTTCATATTCAATGATTCAATTGATGAGTACTTACTAACCTAGTGTATGTTATGAAAATATTGAGTCTCGGAATCCGGAATCCGATATCCGGCATCTGGAGTTCACCAATGGCGAGTTAATCGAACCTGTACAATTCTACTCTTAGATTTTAAAACAGCTTACCGGATTCCGTATTCCGGATTCCGAACGCCAATTATATGTATAAATTTCCACAACCCAAATGACTAACAAAACCATCAATCCACCACCGGAGTAACAGTAATATGCGAAGGAATCCCCGGCAAAGTCCTCCCCCATGGCGGCCAGACAGAAATTTTTGCAGTGTCAACTTCCGGAAGGTTTTTGATAATTCTTAGTGCTTCATCCTTATTTTTTCCAACTATAATCTTCCTCAGGTTCATCGCAAAGTGTGCGCCAGATGGGGTCAGTGGATCCAATATGTACTGCTCCTTTCCGGATAAATCGACTGTCAATTTTATCCATGATAAATCATCTGCATAATCAATAACATGATGAATCAAAAGATCATAATTAATGGAGTCATCAATAAGTCTTCTATTATCACCAACATGGGATTTAAGCTCATCATATAACATCTTTAACGCTTTCTTTTTATCATACGCAAATGCGGTATATGTAATCCCTCCTTCTACGGGAACCGACGATACCTCTTCCCCGATAAACTGAGTTGGAATAACAAAACCGCTGTAAGTTGCAACTGTAAACTCATCGTAATACAGACGCTCCAGATTGCCGTCGTTATTTGTGGCATTGTAAAGAGTTATTTGTTCGTCAAGTAATTGATTGGCAGCCGAAAGCAATTCTTGTTTTAACTGAATTTGTGCGATTTCCAGATCATCAGCCTTTAAAACATTTGAGTACGCAGTTGTGCCGCCAATTCCTTCCGTTCTGTTTTCTCCGTAAACAACCAATCCTTCTTCTTTGGTGAGTCCGGGAAATTCCCACTTTAAATTTGCCGGAACATTTCCCCTCTTACCGATTATTTCTCCATAGAGATCAATATCATCCGCAACTGCCTGTACCGTAATTTCCTCCATTGAATCTATAATTACGGGTTCTGCTATACGGAAGATCATACCCGCCTGATTTACAAGTCTTGATCCTTTTTGCAATGTGTACTGTTCATTTGATTTGTTGATAATGGTCATGGGCAGCCTTGCACTGGTTCCTATAAAATTTTTACTTACCTGATCAAAAGTAATTATCCGATCCACTTTTGATTTGAGTGGAACCAACTCAAGCGATCTTACACGGGGTGGAATATCCACTATTGCTCCAGATTGGACCAAAAATATATTTGCAGTTTGGCTTACCGTATCTCCTCTCGGCCATATCCTTATTTCTGCAGAAGGCATCAGACGAAACAGTACGAACAGAAGCAAAAAACCGCTTATTGTTATCAGAAACCAAACCCTAAGCTTTGGAAGCGAGAGCAACCCCATTGATTGCAAATGTGACCTGAGCTGCTGTCGCCATATCTGAGGTGACAACATTCTAAGCGCCTCCTGCGATTTTGGATGATCTCCTATAAATTCACGTACTTCACGTATATTTGTGAGCAACCTGATCCCCTTTGATCTTGCCCTAACCTGAAACAGCCTGTTGAAGGTTGCCAGATGAATTCTTTCGGATGCTTTATCGCAATAATTAAAAAACTTTTGTATTTCCTTTTCATTTTCTACCGGCAGCAACTCTTCCAATGTTGGAAGTACAACAACAATGTTGCCTTCGATATCTCGCATCCGCTCGGACAGTTCGCCCCAAGTTTCGCCTTCGTCTGGAAGTAGTACTGTTAACACAAGACCAGTACATTAAATTGAAAATAGGAAATTGAAAATTGATAATTAACAGGATGTTGTTCTGGTCCTACTATACTGCTTTTAGTTAATAATTCCGAAAAATTCACTGTGCTTTTATTATGCAATCTCGTACTCCATAGCCATTAGAAATAGATTTGTTAATAAGTAATGAATCCTCAAGAATCGGAATTATTTAGGCGAAGGAGTATAGTTTTCAAATAAAATTCTTTCATTCTTTCTTTTCCAGAACTTGTAGGGCGGGCAATTCATTGCCGGAAGTAAACTCAAGCATAGCTCCTCCACCCATACTCACATGTGTAAACAGATCGGCACTGTAACCAAACCTTTCAAGAAATTCCACTGTATCCCCTCCCCCGATTAGTGACTTTGCTCCATTTTTTGTAGCTTCCACAGTACAATCTGCAATAGCCTTTGACCCTGAAGCAAACTGATTAATCTCTGTCATTCCAACAGGTCCATTCCAGATAATTGTTCCTGATTTTCTTATGATTTCTAAATAGGATTGTACGGTTTCAGTACCAATATCAAAGATAGCCTTTCTGGTTGGTACACCTTTGTCAATTTTAACATTACTGGTTTTGGCTTCTTCGGAAGGTTGCTGAGCTACTGTTGCATCAACTGGGATATGAACTTTTGCAGAACCATCTACGCAACTTGCATGCATTATATCTCTTGCTTTCTCAAATTGATCGGGCTCATGTTTTGATTTGCCGATCTTTCCACCTGCGGCTCCTATGAATGTATTTGCTATACAACCGCCAAGAATCACATCATCCGCCTCCGGAAGAAAGCTCTCTATAACAGGTACTTTTGTCTCCATCTTCGCTCCACTGACAATCAAAGTAATTGGCTGCTTAGGATCTTCTATAACCGCTGATATTCCTTCTACTTCTCTCTGTAGTCCGATTCCCATATATGATGGAAGGTGCTCTGTAATACCAACCACACTTGCATGTTCACGATGACAATTCGGGAACGCATCATTCACATAAATATCTGCAAGTTCTGCTAATTTAGCAGCAAACTCAGGGTCATTCTTTTTCTCACCTTTTTCGTACCTTAAGTTTTCCAACAACAAAACTTCACCGGGCTTAAGCTCACCTGCCATCTTGATTGTCTCATCGCCAACGCAGGAATCAGCAAACTGTACCTTAGTATCCAGTAAAGCTTCAATCACAGGCACCAAAGGTTTTTGACTCATTTCTGCGACCCGCTTTCCTTTCGGTCGTGATTGATGAGCTGCTATTACAAGAGCTGCACCTTCACGCAATATATGTCGCATTGAATCAATAACTGCTTTGATTCTACTCATGTTGTTAACCCTCGCCCACATTTCTACCTGAGTATCATCATCCGGAGCTTTGTCTCCTGTTACTTTTACCCAAGGACCTTTTTCCTGATCTTCCTCGGGCTTTTCTCCTTCTGCCAAATCATAAGGAACGTCAAAACCTGCTCGCATGAATACTGTCTTTCCTTGTAAATCTGCTTCTCTAAGTAAGTTATAGTTTCTCATGTATCGATGTTATCAAAATATCTATATGTGTACAGATAAAAATGTCCGAGCAGACGATGCTGCTCGGACTCGCAGGTCACTGGTTTGACGACAAAAGCCGGCAAATGATAGCCCATCTCGACCTGCGTAGTAGGCTGGCAAATGGTATTCGTTTTTTGTAGGAATGTAAAGCTAACTTAGCAATTTTTTTGCTGATAAGTCCACTTCATATTTCCCGCTAAAAACCCCCTTTCTATTCAAAATAACATTAACTTTTCCTTTATTTTGAGCCATTTCATCCAATTCATCAAGCAACGGGATAATTGCCTCCTGCAGATCTGACCCCACCAAATACATTCTACGATCAAAATGAAACATTTCACTCAGACGTTCGGGGAGATTTTCTACTGATGTTTTGTATCTATCCATAAATGCATCAATCCCCTCTTTTTTAAAGTATGCATTCCACTGCGCCTGGATTTTGGAAGCATTTGGGAACTTGCCTATTATGCCGAAGAGTTCACGGGTTGTGGAGGTGCGGGGTTTGGTCACAGATTAATTATAAGTGAATAGTTAATAGTGAATAGTTAAAAGTTAACTGATACCTAGTTTATATATTATTTTAGGACACTTTTCACTCTTAACTTTTAACTTTTAACTCTACTAAGTGTTAATATAAACGCAAATTATGATTCTAGTACCATTGTCAGCCTTCGCCCTCTGCGTTCTCCTAAACCATCTTGCTATATCAATATTCCCGAAACTAAAACTTCTCGACTTCCCTGTGCGTTACGGACTAACAAGAAGTCCGATCCCCTACCCCACCGGAATACTTGCAATACTCACTTTCATTTTATTCTTTTCGATACTTGAACCGATTCGCATGCAATCAATCGGAGTAATCTTTGCAGTACTGATTCTTGGAATTTATACCTTTGCAGATGACCGCACTCCCCTCCCCTCGTGGATGCGGATTGTGGTTCAGGCTCTGATTGCAATTATTATTTTTGCAACCGGTTCACGCATTTATACAATTACAAATCCACTGGAAGGTGTTGCGGGTTTCGGTGAACTCATCAAATTGGATACCTTTGATGTAATGACAGCTGGGTTTGGACCACTCCCCTTCTGGAGCGGTGTGTTCACCGTTTTTTGGCTTATGCTAACCATAAACGCACTTAATTGGTTTGATGGAATATCAGGTCAAGTCAGCTCGCTATCTGCCATAGGATTTATGACAATAGCATTCCTTTCGCTCAGTTCAAGAGTTGATCAACCGGAACTTGCGATGATTGCTTTTGTATTAAGTGCAATTGCTTTCGGATGTTTATTATTCGACTTTCCTCCTCCGAAAGTTTTGATGGGAGATACAGGTGCAATGTTTTTTGGGCTGATGCTTGGAATACTCACAATATATTCCGGAGGCAAAGTGGCAACTGCGTTCCTTGTATTGGGAGTTCCTTTGATAGACTCCGGCCTTGTTATAATCAGTCGACTAAGTAAGGGGCGCTCCCCTTTTAAAGGAAGTACATCAGGTGAACACATCCATCATAGGTTGATGGAAAAGGGATGGTCGGAAAGAAAAGTCATATTTATGACAGTGATATTAGGCTCACTTTTTGGAGTTACCGCATTGTTTCTTTCTACAAAGGAGAAATTTGTTGCAGCGGTAGTCCTTTTACTGATAATGATCTCCTTAAGATTATATTCTCGAAAACCCGGATCATATCCAATATGTGTGGAGAAAATTCATTGGAACTAACTGCTCAAAAAATAAGATACTGGCTTAAACTCTTCCCCTCCCATGGGGAGGGGCAAGGGGAGGGGGTAAAGTTGTCAAATTGAATTCATTAATTTCTGTTATTACAAACAAAGCAATCTCCAATATTTTATTGACCCCCTCCCCTTAATCCCCTCCCCATGGGAGGGGAACCCCGCCATAGATTCTTCAATCTTATTTGTCGTTTACTGCTCAGAATTTTTTCTCCACACATTTTGGCATTGATTCGAAAACCCGTTGTCTGAACCTCATTTGTCTGAACCACAGATTGCGCAGTGCACGCAGATTTGTAATATCAGCCTGTTTCTTTGTCTGAGGATATCTGCGTTATCTGCGCCATCTGCGTTATCTGCGGTTCAGAACTTTTCACCTACCCCCCATATACCTCATCGGCGCACTGATTAAACTGAATGGCATCGCCTGAATTACCACCGTTCTATTTCCACGTGGTAACATCTGAACCACAGCTTCGCCTTCGGAAAAATCAAGCTGCGAGACTACGGGAGGATTAAATTCGACAGATCCGTATACTGCCTTAAGATGTATATCAGATACGTTTTTAGGATTGATAACCGGATTGCCCTTCTCATCGAGCAACACCAGTGTCAGTTTCTCCCACTCACGTCCGGTGAATTCTCTGTCATGTCGAATATCAATGGAGGCTACGTCACTGGAAAGCATGCTCTCAATTTCTACAGGATCATTAGAAGCAGATGCAACTGTTTCCGTACTCTTGATAACAGGCTCATGAGTTTTTGTTTCTTCGGGTTCATCAACTTTGATCTGCTGCGGTTCTGTATTTAGAACAACAACTTCATCAAGCTCCTGACGTCTTGCAAGCCGAATTCTTATTCGCTCATCACGACGTGCCTGAAGCCTTGCTACTCTTTGCGCTCTCCTATCGGCAACTGTCATAACTACTTTTTTAACAGTATCAGTTATTACATTAGTATTGGTTTCCTCTTTTACATCTGCCTTTGCAATTGTCATCTCAACCGGAGTGTAATTTGCCTGAACATATAACATCGGGTTTACCGTATAGATATATATTCGTGACTGGAACAATCCTCTATCAACTCCTTCCGTAAGTGACATCCCTTCTCTGCTTGCTTCCGCTCCGGTAAATGGCCAATACGGATGCCATGGTGCCTCTTCCCTGTCTATCTGGAAATGAAGATGTGGTCCGGAGGCAAAGCCTGTTTGTCCGCTATCGGCAATGTATTCACCCTTATGAACTACTGTACCTTCCGTAACATATATTGCACTTAAGTGAGCGTACGAAGAATATAGAGTAGTTGTTTTGTCCGGTCTGGCAGGATCAGGAACATTTGGATGTCTGATTACCACCACCTTTCCAAAACCACCGTTTTCATCAACTTTTTCCACTACTCCATTTGCAATGGATCTTACAGGTGTTCCGATTGGAGCTCTGATATCAACTGCAGGATGACTTCCGGTACCTTCGGCTCCTGAAGAATATGATCCAAGATAGCTGACGGAATAGGTACTGCTACCGGCACCATGCAAAGCATCAACATTTCTTTGAATGGACGATTGATATCTTGGAACACTTACCAGCACTTCGCTTGGAACCTGTCTGAAAGTATGATCTTGTATGTTTCCTCCGTACTGTGCCCACTTGGTGTAATCCGGAACCTTATCTATTGGAGAAACTGTTCCCGTGTATACAATAAGGCTATCATCAACCTTGCCCATTACCGATTTCCAGAACGCATACCAACCATGCTGACCAACCATATTCCCCGTTACAAAGGCAACAAGAGAAAAAGCTGCAATCAAAAAAGAAGCTCTCTGTTTAAGATAGTGGAATGCATGCGGCTCCTTCTTCTTATGAAGACTAAGGAGCTTGAACCCTATTTTCTTGCGTGATCTGAGGTGCATATTTATTATTTGTATTTCTAGTAATATTATAACATTTCTTTCTATTCGAGTCAATGACTGATATTGCCCAACTTTGGCTGCCGGATGCTAAAAAGACCCAATTAGCAGGCAAAAGCTTGGCTCATTCCTTATATAGCCTCCCTGTAACCATTATCCTTAAAGGTGATCTTGGAGCCGGTAAAACGACTTTTCTGCAGGGTTTTGCCAAGAAATTAGGCATCTCACAACATCTAACAAGCCCGACATACGCATTGGAACAGCGATATCAGACTCTTAAACATGGAGAATTGCTTCATTTGGACTGTTACAGATTAACTGAGCAGCAAGCTCAAGAGATCGCTGAATCATCCGATAATCACGATGGAATCCGCTGTATAGAATGGGGAGAGAGAATATCCGCTAACATCGACTATCCCCATCTAGTAATCAAGTTGGATGATGAATGTGACAAAGGTAGAAATCTAGAAATCGAATTCAATGATATCCCCCTACCCTCCCGCGAAGATATCGAAAACTGGAGATCCGAAATGAAACTACCCGAACATATTGCTCAGCATTGTGATGCAGTTGCAAACTTTGCCGAAGAGCTCAGCAGAAAACTCATTGTTAAAGGAGTAATTGTCAGGCCACTTGCAGTCAAAAGATCAGCTCAACTTCATGATCTGATGCGTTTTATTGATTTTAGATTCGGATCATCAAGCGGTAACAGAGAACAACCGCAGGAAGTGCTAAATCTTTGGAATGAATGGATTAATAAGTACAAGGGACATACACACGAAACTGTCTGCGCAATGGTTATTAGAGAAAAAGGTTATCCTCAGATTGCACAAATAGTGGAAAGCCACGGATTGAATGTCGAGAACCCACCCAATATGACAATTGAGCAAAAGATCCTTTTTTACGCCGATAAAAGAGTTGTGATGACTAAAGTTGTTTCTTTGGAAGAAAGATTTGCTGACTTCAGGGAAAGGTATGCGGGAGGTAAGGAGACGGAGTTCGCAACAAGGTGGTACGAGATTAGTAAAGGGATAGAGGAGGAGTTGTTACATTAAATTCTACAAGCTCATCAATCTCTTGAGTGTCACTAGTCACTGGTCTAATGCCAAAATGACAAGTGACTAGCGACCAGCCGACAGGTGCCCTTTGGGTATGACCAGTGACCCCTAATTCTAAATAATCCATGGAATAAGTTCCAATCTCAATATTTCCCCTATCTTCTCATACCCCACATTCAATATCGGTGCAGAGAACAAAATCAGGAACGAACAAAAACTCAATGTCCAGAAACAAACTCTATCAACAGTACTCCAGTGCTTTCTTATATGAGGATGCGCATGATCAAGATAGTGACGTACATGTGCGATAATTTTTAGGAAGTTATGCAGTATCTTCATTTTTGGTATAAGAGTTCCAAACATCCTAATGACTGTAATTTCTGCTCGCATCGCTCCGCTGATTCCGGGAAATGCTATTGAATGATGAAGATAAACAGAAAATACAAGTCCTATCATAAGTAGAGTTACATCCAACAGACTTTCTCTGACTATCCCCTCAAAAGTAAGTTTCCATCCAAAACCATGCACTTCCCTATACTTGAATAAATCAAGCAACATGTGAATAAATATCAGAAGTCCGAACACTCCCAGATTAAACATTGCAGCTGCAATAAGTGTTAATACCAAGTATCCTGCATGAAATGCAGGTAAATCGTCATGCGTATGGGCGAAATGCTTAAATCCGTTTGTTAGTGTTGGGATGTACATTGTGTAGTATTATTATACAATCTTATGCTTAGTTTGACAATGCCTTTACTTAGAGCAATTAGCAATTGGCTAATTGGCATTTAGCATCCAATATGCAATAGAATATTCATCACAAAACCGCTATAATACAATCAATGACAGACGACTTCCATTCAACCATGGCTGCCCATCAAGGCAAGGTTTCAGACAAAAAACATAAAAAGGTAGGAACGGCTCTCGCCGGAGATATGAGTAAAGAGCACAAAGAGTTTGTTGAAAGTGTTATCAAGCTTATTGATAATGGTGAGATTGATCCTATGAACTCACAAACTTTTCTGAATCAGGATGTTTATGAAAAGCTTGAGGAAGAATGGAAAGATAAAACTGATTTGTCACTTTCTAATCTTGCTCACCAGATCCGTTTGATATATGAGTTCTGGAAATCAACCGAGACTCCGGACGAGTCCCCTCATCTGGAAACAATGGTGGAGCAATTGTGGCAGACGAAACAACGTATAGAAGAACATGCGGATGTATTTAAGTTCTAATAATATATATGTCAGATATAGAAATCCTACACGGCGACGAAGAGAAAAATGATCCTCGCAAAAAGGAGAAGGTTGCGGATGCCGATGTTAAGAAGAATCTTGAACAAATAGCAAAAGAAAGGCTAAAAGTGATTGATAATTCAGGAAATGCCCGCACCGACAATATTGTCCGTGAAACCTTCAAAGGAGAAAAGGATCCTGTTATTGCTTTCCTTGATGAGGGTCATAAGGCATGGCGACTGATGCAAGAAGCAACCGCATGGTATAAAAAACAGCTTCAAGCAACAACAGATCCAAAAGCAATCGCACAGCTTGATAAAGAACTTGCAGACAAAACCATCAGTGCTTTCAGAGATGCTGCTGCAGAGTCGGATGACAAGGTAGAGAGGAGGATTGCTTGATGTTATTGGAAGTACTGAACCGTGTCCCTGAATTGGGTTCTTTTTTTATTAAGTTATATTTATCCCCTCTCCACTTGTCTTCCCTCTCCCCCTGGCCCCCTCTCCCGAAGTAGCCCCTCTCCCCCGGCCCCTCTCCCGAGGGGAGGGGGGGGACGTCGCAAAAGGAGATAACAAACACTGATTTCTACAATATTGTAAGATAACAAACTATGAATTCTCCAATGACAGAGCTCCCCTCTCCCCTCGGGAGAGGGGCCGGGGGAGAGGGAGACCAAGGGGAGAGAGGGAGAGGGAAGACCTGGGAGGGAAGCAAAAGATGAGATCAACCTTGCCACCTAATCCTCTCATCCCCCCTCCACCATCCTTCGCGAAGCGTAGCAAACTAAAAGAAGCCCTACGGGTTCAATTGTTTAAGGTCTTGCAGGTCGCTTCGACTTCGGATGGCAAGCCACTTTCCCATAGTTAATCCAACTAATACGTCTATCATTTCGCCACCAACAGACCTGCCTCCGTGCGTATTGACGCGTTTTTGCTGCTATTGTTTCTATTAGAGACGCCCCGCAGGGCGTCTCTACGGCAATATCTGAATTTATTGCATTAATAATTTCCCGGTATCCACAACTCTTCATTCCGGGATCTTTGTATTTATATCCTTTCTCTAGCAGTCCCCTAACCTCTTCGACCCATCCATTTTTAATCATTTCCGAAGTTCTGCGATTTATTCTTTCAACCAGTTCTTCGCGTGGTACTTTTATTCCAATAATCTTCATATCCTCATTAACCTGACCTTCTCTGGGCCTCAATTCAGATTCCTCGAATGTGTCTGACCTTGAAGTTTTGGTCAATTCATAAATCTCAACCGCCCTGACCAACCTCGGTTTATTGTTTCTATGAATCCTCTCGGCTGCCTCCGGATCTATCTCTTTGAGTCTGTTGTGTAGACTGACTCCTTCATCCTTATTATATTCATTAATTAATATATTTCTAAGTTCTTTAGATGCTGTTGGTGCCATACTCAGCCCATCTGTAATTGAACTTATATATAACATCGAACCACCAACCAGAATTGGAACATTCCCCCGCTCTTTAATCTCTGAAATAATCCGAGTTGCTTCGTTCTGATACCACCCAACACTCACCTCTTCATCGGGATCCAACACATCAATTAAATGATGCGGCACCCCTTCCATTTCTTCCTTTGTGATCTTAGCTGTTCCAATATCAAGATAACGGTAAAGCTGACGTGAATCCGCATTTACAATTTCTGCATTGCCAATTTCTTTTGCAAGCTTGATTGAATAGCCTGTTTTACCGCTTGCCGTTGGGCCTAGGATTACAATTAGCTGACTTGATTCAATACTCATTGTTCCTAGGATAAACCAGAAACTAGCAACCAGAAACCAGTTAACTTAAAATGTTATAAATACATAACATTTTCTTCTTCTACAACATTCAAAAATTATGAGAACTGCCTGATCAAGCCAAAAACTGCTATTATATAGATGAAATTTAACCCAACCCCACATGCACTCCGATCTAGTTTCAATCGCAAAAAATATTCCTCATGGTTACACACAACCTAAGAATATGATAATTCCAACAGTTATAGAAAAATCTCAAAACGGTGAAAGAGCATACGACATCTATTCACGTCTTTTGGAGGAGCGAATTATTTTCCTCGGAACTGTTATTAATGATGACATTGCAAACTCGATAATTGCTCAGCTCCTGTTTTTGGAAAAGGAGGATCCCAAAAAGGATATAACAATGTACGTTAACTCTCCCGGAGGACAGGTTACATCCACACTGGCGATGTACGACACAATGCAACATATAAAGCCTGATGTATCTACTGTTTGTTTGGGTATTGCTGCAAGCGGTGGAGCTATCATTCTAACCGGAGGTGCCAAGGGTAAACGTTATGCCTTGGAACATGCCGAAGTTATGATTCATCAACCTTTGGGGGGTACGGAAGGGCAGGCTACCGATATTGCTATACACGCAGACCACATTATAAAGACCAAGAATCTGCTTAATAAAATGATTGCAAACCATACCGGTCAGAAATTAAATAAAGTCGCCAATGATACCGAAAGAGACAATTTTATGACCGCAGAGGAGGCGCTGAAGTATGGGTTGATAGATAAAGTGGTTAAGTAGAATAAGGCAACGGACGGTCACTGGCCTGCCCGTCCGAAGTTCGCCGCAGCGAACGAAGGAGGGTCGCTTGTCACTAGTCGCTGGTCGCGATGTTATTGACCAGCGACTAGTGACCAGTGACCAGTGACCGCCAATATTCTTAATTACCGTCTTCACTAATCTGCTCCATTTTTTTACAACATCCCTCACAACTACTCGACTTAACAACAATATAAAACACAATCAGCCATATAAATGCATTAATCGCCATCGGCATCATATCTACAAGTGACTCAAGCGAAACAACCGACTTTAGCAGCATCCCCACAGGGATAGAGCCAAGAGCCAGACCTGTTGTCCATGCGGCGATTTCGTCATATTTTCCAATTACATATAACGCACCACCCAATATCATTAAAGCGGGCATAATGTACGCCCAAAAAATTCCGAGGAATTCCAGCCCTCCAAGACCTCCTGCCGCAACCATTTTAAAGGCTTCGAAAGTCATGTAGTGAGCAAGACCAACAAACAAAAGTGAAAAACCAAAGCTAATGCGAATAAGAGTTGATGCAATTTGTATTGATGTTTTTGGTAAACAGAATTTCATATTTTAAATGGGAAGGACTTAAATCAAACTCATTCTATGCTCACTTTTATAAATG
>JAHISE010000097.1 GCA_018818235.1 Patescibacteria group bacterium | reverse complement strand
GGAGTATTCCGAAAGAAAGGATGAAATTAGAGCTACTTATACCGAAGCAAGAAACGAAGCTAAATCCGAATATGATTCTGCAAGAGCTGAACTGAGTGAGTGGTATAACTCTGAAAAGGCGGAGGCGATTGCTGCTTATGATGCCGTTAAGGCAGAGTATGATGCGGCGAGGGCGGCATATAACTCTGCACGTAGTGCACGCTGATGGTCAACAAATATGGTCGGAGATTAGTTTCCTAGTTTCTGGTTACTAGTTACTTAGGGAAGCTCTGAAAAACACATGAAACGTAGCAGCGATTCGAAAATCGCTGTGCTGTACGGCGGTTTGTCATCATGAGCTTGTCGAATGACGAACCGCCGCTACGAGTTTTTCAGAGCTTCCTTAGAATAAGAACTACTAAGTTTCTTCTAATGCATAGAAACTTGCAACCAGTTAACTAGAAACTAGTAAACTTAACCCCCAACTCCTTACCTCTTCTGAAGCACAGAAACAGTCTCGATGTGTGATGTGTGCGGAAACATATCAACGGGCTGAACTGACCTGAGCTCGAAACCCGCTTTTAGGAACTCTCCCAAGTCCCGTGCGAATGTAGCCGTATTGCATGACACGTAAATAATTTTCTCCGGTGAATGTTCAAGTATTGCTTCCCTTGCTTTGGGATGCAACCCTGCTCTGAGCGGATCGATTATAATCACTTTAAAATCATATTTACCTCCCGGCTTAAGCTGTTGTGCGAGGACCTGTTCCACTCTCCCCTTATAAAAACTGATGTTGCCGATTCTGTTTTTACCTGCGCTCTTTAAAGCATCTTCGATGGCTGTGGTATGACTTTCTATACCTATGACTTTCTCGCAAAACCGTGAAAGATACTGACCGATTGTTCCCATCCCGCAGTAAGCGTCCAAAACCGTATCGCGTGCACCAAGATCCGCCCCCTGTGCAATCGCCTGATATAATTTTTCTGTCGCCTGAGTATTGGTCTGAAAAAATGAGAATGGAGATATTTCAAATTCCAGATCAAAAATTCTCTCCTTTATAAACTTATTTCCTACAAGGCAATGGACATTCGGATTTTCCGGCTTTTCATTCACACCAAGGTTTTCTATAACTAATAAAGATGCGAGTCCTGATCTTCCTCCGAATCTCATAAAGTGCTGGAACAATGGTTCAAGTTCGCGCTTACGTGCCTTTACTGTGAATGCGATCATCACTTCCCCCGTATTAATCCCTCTTCTGAGCAAAAGCGTTCTGAGTAATCCTTTGTGTGTCTTTGGATTGTAAACAGGCAGATTGGTCGTTTTCAGAAAATCACGAACATCCGACAGAAGTGAAGGTAACTGCTCATCATACAAATGACATTCCGTTATCGGAAGTACCGTTGCCCATTGACCGGGCTGATGAAATCCGATCGTTGGATTTTCATCGATATAATTTGTCTTGCCGTTTACTTCCTCTGTCCTTAGATCGGCGCAACCAAAGCTAAGCTCCAGCTTGTTCCTGTAATGGAATACCTGAGGACTTGGAATTATTTTTAGGACCCTGCCGGGAAGCTGTGAACGAACTTTTTCGGATGCCGGAGTCAGATGCTCCAGAGTTTCCCTGACAATGTCCTCTTTATATGCAATCTGCTTCTGATAAGCCAGATTCTGCCATGCGCAACCCCCACATTCGTGGCAATGGCTGCATTTGGGCAATATCTCGTCTTTCGACTTTTTTTTGATTTTTTCAATTTTTGCCTCTAAAAAGGTCCCTTTGTTCTTTGTAACCAAAATTTCTACTTCCTGACCGGGTAGGGTTCCGGGGATAAAAACCGCAATTGTATCAATATGTGCCAAACCGGCTCCTCCATGGGTTAATTTCTCAATTTTGACAGTATGGACGGATCCTGCCTTTATTTGGCCAGAATCGCCCTTTTCTGAGCTATTTGATATATCAGATAACGTTGACATTTAGATAGAAATACCGTATAAATAGTGACTTTATTAGCGCACATGAGAGTAAAAATCCTGCTCTTCATCGGCTTATCTTCGCTCCTCCTTAGGGGCAGTATTCTGCTGCCGGAAGCTAGTGTAGCACAAGCGTCTCCTATCGTGCCAACTTTCTATAACGAAATATTTAATCAAGAGAACCAATTGCTTCCTCCTCTCGCCTGCACTCCGAAGCCTTGGCGAAGGTGTGTGCCTCGAAGCCCCGCCCAAACCCGAAGTGCTAGCGAAGATGCGGGGCGAAGTGGTATTACAAACAAATCAATTCTCAGAGCCCTTATGACTCGTCCCCAAAAGAGGGACCCGCAAGCTACGCTCAAAGCAATTCAAGCTGTTAAAAGACGTAAGAGTGCGCTTATGGCGCAGGCACAACAAAGAGAATTAGCTCCCTCCAAAGATACGGCTCTTCTGCCTGTGGTGAATCAGGATGACATACTTCTTAAGCACAGAGAACTTGCGAACGAAGTGCTCAGATCACTTCCTTGGGGATGCCAAGGGACACTAAAGACCTTCTATGTAAGGTACGACAATCCAGCACGCAGAGGACTGGCAGGAAAAACTTCTATCATTCTGGACGGAAGCGTTCCTGACGATGAATTCAAGGCATTGCTTATCCATGAGTTCGGTCATATCACAGATCTGGGATGCAAGATAGGAAATCCAAGTGCGCAGCCAAGTAGTTTTAAGGATGGTGCGGAAATTATTTATCAGAATGATCCAAGTGTAGGCTTCTACAGTATTTCCTGGTCGGACAGCAAGACCAAAAGAAGTGGTACAAAATCAAGAGACTTTGTTTCCGGTTACGCCGCTTGGGATCCCTTCGAGGACTTTGCAGAAACCTATGCTTACTTTGTTCTCCAGAATGATGCCTTTAAAGAGCGTGCTAAAACAAATACCGCGCTCGCAACAAAGTACCGATGGATGGCTACCAACATATTCCGCGGACATCCTTTGATTGCAAAGGGGGAGCATGTTTGGACAGGGGAAGTGCCTTGGGATAGTACTAAGCTCGGTTTTGAATGGAAACCGGAGATGGAGGTTGCCGTTAGATAAATAGTGGAAAGTGGAAAGTGGAAAATTGGTGTATCCTTAAAGAGTAACAAGGCTTGATGCCACTTTAGCATTTTCCGTTTTTCACTTTCCGTTTTCCACTTCTCAATGCGCCCTAAAATCCTCCTCTCCCTCTGGCTCCTCTCCGACCTCGCACTCTTCGTCGCATCCTATGCAACCGCATACTTTCTAAGGGTAGGCTTTCTGCTGTCCTCCGACTTTCCATTCGACCGCTTCATCACAACAGTCGCAATAGTTGCCCCTCTGTGGCTTATAGTCCTTGCTACCACCAGAACTTTTCAGATGACAAGGAATCAGATGACCCGAAAAAACTTCGCTTATGTTTCTTATGCAGCTCTGGTAGGCCTTGCACTCTTCTCACTAGCCTACTACTTCCGTTATACCCTCTTCTTCAGTCGCCTACTTTTGATATATGCATTTATTATTACAACGATTCTGACGTGGGTCTGGCACATTGTATTCCAGAGAATTCAGAGAGTAATCCTTACAAAGAATCCTCCTGCCTTCCCTACTTTGATAGTTGGCGTTACACGTGAGTCGAGGAAATTGATTGAAACACTTAAAAATAACAAAAATCCCCTCTGTCCCGTTGCGATACTTGATGGACGTGGAGCACCGGATAATGAAATCGAAGGAGTTCCGGTGTTGGGCAAACTGAATAAACTTGAAGAAGTGCTGGAACAAAATAAGATTACTCATCTGATCCAATGCAGTGATCTGGAACAGTCTTTGAATTTACTCAGCGCATGCAGACAAAGAAAAATCACATATCTTCTTCTTCCTTCAGTTCTTGGAATGGTGGAGAGAGATGAGAGGGTGGAGTCGTTGGAAGGGAGGGCGGTGATAATGGTTTGAGCATTGTCTGAACCATGATTAATAGGATTAAAGGATTATCCTGATTTCACGTTCAAAGTTTTATTAAACAAAAACAACACTGAATAATCCTGTTAATCCTTTAATCAAGAAAATCAAGGTTCAGACAAAGGGGCAAGAAAATCACCAAACCAATTAACGAATCAACAAATAAACGATAAACTCTGATTCAATGAAAGCCTTCATCCTCGCCGGCGGCTTTGCAACCCGCCTCTGGCCACTAACCGAAAAGCGTGCCAAACCCCTTCTCCCACTCGCAGGGAAGCCAATCATCACGCATATAGTGAAGAAAATCCCTGCAGATATTCCCGTAACCGTGAGTACAAATGCAGCTTTTAAAGAAGGATTTGAAGAGTGGAAGAATAAATTAGGAAGAGAGAACGTCGAGATTCTGATAGAAGATACAAAGAGTGACGATCAGAAACTGGGAGCTTTGGGTGCAGTCAGGAAATGGGTTGAGGACGAGAATATCAGTGAGGATGTTCTCCTTTTGACCGGAGATAATTATTTTGGATTTCAGATTTCAGATTTCCTTGAGTCTTACACAGAAGGAACTCCAATACTGGCTGCTTTTGATATTAAAGAAAAGGAGTTGGCGAAATCGTTTGGTACAGTTGTTCTTGATTCTTCTTCCGAACGAGCAACGAGCAACGAGCAACGAGCAACGATTCATGCCTTTGATGAAAAACCCGAAAATCCACAGTCAACATTAGTGAGTACAGGATGTTCAATTCTTCCGTCCTCGACTCTACCCATTCTTATCGAATTCGCTAAAGAGCATCCGGATAATGTTGGAGGAATATTCGAAGAATTCATTCGTAAAGGAACTTCAGTTGAGTGTTTCCAATTTTCTGAGCCTTGGTTCGACATCGGATCATTTAATGCATATTTGGAGGCGACTCAGAAATTAGTTGGTGATGAAGTTATTAAAGAAGAGCGAGCAAGCCTTGAGGCAAGCGAATGCTCAGGTAGTATTGTTCTGGGAATAAATTCAAAAGTATCTAATAGCAAACTCGAAAACGTTGTGATGTTCGAAGATTGTGTAATAGAGGATTGTGATCTTTCAAACTGTATTCTTGATAATGGATGTGAGCTTAAAGGAATCGACCTAAGGGGTAAGATGCTTAGAGAAGGAACAAAGTTAGTGAGTAGTGGGTAGTGTTACGAGTTTGTAGTGAGTAGTGAGTAGTAAGAGTGAGGATTTTATGTAATATACACTTGATTCATACTACTCACTACCAACTACTCACTCGTTTCTACTCACTACCAACTACTCACTCGTTACACGTTATAAACTACTAACTAATCAATTGCTAAGACAGTAACCACCCCCTACACTTCACTCCTATGCGCAAACTCCTTCTCCTCACCACCCTCTGCCTTACCCTCACCGGATGCGGAGGTAATACGGTTACATTTGATGTTGAATTCAAGACTGATGATGCGGCCAAAAGAACCATATTAGAGACAAAGAGTGAAAAAGTTATTGAAAGAGTCACATATAATCTGGAACAAAGCATTCCCGACATTTCAACAAAAGCCAACGGTAGCGGGCTTCGCATGGTCGTAAAATTACAGGAAGAAGAATCTATCAATATCCTTGCAGAAAGCCTTGAGCGCCCACTTGACCTCTTCTTTGCACTGGAAGCGGATGAAGACCAGGAAGCAGATATCGAAAATGAACAATTTGGCAGATTTGTAAGAACTGAACTTACAGGAGAAGGAATCGAATGGGTTACATCCGGAGAAGGAGAAGATGGAAAGGGACAGATAGTTATGGAGCTAAATGAGGACGGCAAAGCAATCTGGAAAAATTTAATTGATGAAAATTTAGGTAAGAAAATTGGAATATTTGTTCGGGGCGGACTCGTCTCCCTTTATTACGTCGATGAAAATGAAATGAAGGATTCCATAGTAATTGATAAAATCCCCAGCGTTGAACTTGCGAATGTTTTTGCAGATGATGTGAATGTGAGTATTTATGTGAGCTTTAAGGCGGTTAGGTAAAAAATACCAAATTCGCAAATTCGCAAATTCCAATTAAATTATAAAGCTTCAAAAGATCAAAACTTCGAAGAATCGATATCTGTCTTTAGAATTTTGAAATTTTGATATTTTGGAATTTACTGGAATCTGGCTTCTGTAATCTGGAATTTTCGTAATATTCCCCTCCACAAACCCTTCAAAAATCTCTAGACTACCCCCAATGCTTTCAAAACGATCTCGCTCCTGGCCAACGATATCTATAATAATCGCCATTCTGGTGGTAATTATCGCACTTCCACAGGATAAGCGTACATTTGTACCCTCTTTCCTAAAATCCCCAAAATTACACTATGGTTTGGATTTGATTGGAGGAACTCAGCTTGATTTTAGAATTTCTGAAAGGGAGATGCGCGAACAGACAGAGGCACTTCAGAATGATATTGCCAGAATGGAAGAAGAAGGAGCCCCACCGGATAGGATCTCTTCTCAACGTGCACAACTACAGACAATAGAAGAGCAACAACGTACTATTGTCGAAGCTATTCGCACGGTATTGGAAAGGAGGATCAATGCCATGGGTGTAAGTGAGGCGGTTATTACTCCTTCCTATATTGGAAACGAGAAACACCTTTTGGTTGAATGCCCGGGAGTGGTGGATACTCAGGCCTGCATAAACACAGTAGGCAAAACAATTAAGCTGGAATTTAAAGAAGAATACACAGAGGCTACGGATGAATTCGAAAACGAGGTGTTTGCACGGGTGGAATCAGCCCTTGCCCGTATAACAGAAAGCGGAGAGACACTTTCTGTTGTGGGACAGGACTTAAGTGATGAGCTTGGAGTAGGATTCGATGACGAACAGGAATACTTCTACGATCAACTTCCGGGTGGACTGGAAAAGTTATGGGACCAAAGCCCTGATTATGGAGTTAAAAAAGTCGAAGGAAATATAAAAGTTCCGGAAAGGACAGAGGATGGAGTACGAACAAGAGAAATCCCGGGTATTTTTATTTCCGAAGTTATTAAACCAAAGGAAACAAAGGGGAGAGTGATTACTGATCCTTCATTGGCATTTGAGCATCTGGCAAATACAATGGAAAATGCCGTACACAAAGAGAGAACGGATTTTCCTCTGGAGAATGTAACGGATCCCGTTCAAAAATCCCTTTCGGAAATGGCAATCGGTGAAGTGCGCACTGTACAGATAGATGACGAGACTTCGGCATTGCTTCACCTAAGTTCAAGAATTGATGGAGTGGAAGAAATGGAAGCAAGCCATATACTAATCGCTTACAAAAATGCTTTATCTGTGGAAGAGACAGTAGAACGCTCCCGTGATGAAGCAGAAACACTGGCAGAAGAGCTGAGAGTTAAGATAGAAGGAGGCGAAAGTTTTGAAGACACAGCACGAACATATTCAGATGGTCCATCGGGAGCGGAAGGAGGAAGCCTGGGAGTATTTGGACGTGGGATGATGGTACCTCCGTTCGAAGCAGTTGCATTTGAATTGGGTGATGGGGAAATCAGTGCAGTTACAGAAACACAGTTTGGATTCCATATAATTCGGGCGGACAAAGCTCCTGTACGCACTCCTGACAAGGTCAATTATGACTCTCTTGTATTAAACGGCACAGAAGATTTGCTTATTCAATCCGAAGATCTGGCAGCGCAGGTTCGCGAACACAGAATAGAACGTGAAGAAGAAGTTGCCTTCATGCGATCTTTGTTCTTCTCGTTACTTCCTTCGGGATGGAAGGATACCTCGCTCGACGGTAAGCACTTCCGTTCGGCAACAGTAACTCTTGATCCTACGACCAATCTTCCTGTCGTTCAGATAATTTTTGACACACAGGGGGCAGAACTGTTTCAGGAACTTACAAAGGTGAATATAGGAAAACGTATTGCAATATTTGTTGGTGGGGATCTGGTTTCCGCTCCAACTGTTCAAACCGAGATTGCCGGAGGAATCGCCATAATTACAGGCAGCAGTACATTCGAGGAGGCAAAGAAGCTTGCACAAGACCTTAATACCGG
>JAHISE010000096.1 GCA_018818235.1 Patescibacteria group bacterium | reverse complement strand
CGCCTGAGAGCTTCGGCTCTCATACAAAACATAAGCACCCGTTGACTGAGGTCGGCGGGTGTTTTTTTGATGTTTGTTTTTACCCCCATCCCCAAACCCCTTCCCCCTCCACTCCGTTTGCCTACAGGGGGAAGGGGCTTACTCGAATTGAGCTTGTTTCTCTAATGGCGAGGTTCCCCCTTCCCCCTGAAGGTCAGTGGGGTGGAGGGGGAAGGGGGACAGGGGGATGGGGGTAAAATCCTTCGCTTGCCTCTCTCCCCCATATATGTCCAATCACCATTTTTCCATCATTCAAACTCATGTAGAATATCCACCAAGTGCACAAGATCCTGATACCACTTTTTGCTCTGGCAATACTTCTTACCTCTTGCGGTGGCGGAGGTTCTTCGACTGTTGAATGTGAAAATGAATATTGGGATAGCACTGTTGGAACATGTCTTCCTGATGGTTGGGTTGTTATAGATCGCGAGACACTAAAAATGCGTGGGGTGCCGGAAGAAACGGTTGCGGCATTCAGGAGAGAGGAGTCGGTGTCGGGACAGTTTCCATCAATAACAGTAACAAAAGAAGTATTAAGTGCTGCAGTTAGTGCTGCAACTTACAGTGATGCAAGCATTCGCTCTGTCAGTGTTCTTCCAAACTACACAGTGGTGGAATCACCATCTGTCAAGATTGATGGTGAAGAAGTAACGTTGCATATATTCTCCGCACAGCCCGTACCTGATGAACCTGCACGAAGGTTTTATCAGATAAGCACGGTAAAAGGAGATATAGGATTTTCCATAACTGCTGCGGCTCCAATTTCAGTTGAGAAAAATTTGGAAGAGGAGATAGAGTTTATTATGAAGGGGGTGACGTTTGAGAGGGGGGAGGAGGAATAACGAAAGTAGAGGTAGTCAGCGCAATATCCGTTAATTGGTTAATTCGTTTATTCGTTGCTAGTTTCTGGTTTCTGGTTTTTTCTAGCGCAGGGATACTTCCCTGCGATTGAAAATTGGAATAAGTGGCCTGTCAACCGTAGCCAGGAGGTGGTTGTCTTTGGAGTCCATTTTCGCTAGCTAAAGCGAGGCTATGGTGGACAGCCTCCTGCGAAGGTTGGAGGTGCCGGCGGGAATTGCACCCGCGTATGGTGGTTTTGCAGACCACTGCCTTACTACTTGGCTACGGCACCGTACCGGTGAGGCTCTGATTAACCATACATACGTAGCAGGATTGCAATGCTGAGGTAAACGAATCCCAGCTACGAGTCATCAAAGCTTTATTATCTACTCTGAGAGGTAGAATAAGCCAGTTTTCCCTTTAAGTGAAGAGGAATATGGCTATTTGAAAATACCTCAAAATATGCTATAATATACACAACAAATACCAACAAAATTATGACAAACAACAGATCAGGAATCGGCGTATGCGGTGTAATTGTCGGCATCATATTGGGTGCCGGAGCCATCATATATACGCAGGATTATCCTGTTAAGGCACATCTTGCCGGATATCTGTTGGGTGAAGGTGAAGTGGCTTTCAGAGGAATGGATGTAGATTTAGATATGCAGCAATACAGCAAAAGGGCTTTAAGCGAACTTGATAGAAAGACGAATACTTCACCTGACATAGTCACCGAGCCTCGTCGTCCTCTGTATCCGACCAATGTTAATACTGAGGTTTTACAAGAAGAGAGAGTTGTATGCACGGCTAAGCTTCGCACAATTGAACAGGTCAGAGAAGCTGTTGCCAGGCTTATGCCTGTCACATCGGTATATTCGGATATAAGCAGAAGGATTTTTGCAACTTTGGATAGTTCGATGGAGGACTGTGGCGAGATTGAAACAAAGGTTCAGCAAGAGAGACAATCAATATCAACCAGTCCAATTGTGCAGGCTCCTATTAAGACAACAGTCACTCCTGTTCAGGCAACAATAAAAAGAACTGTAGTTTCACAACCTCAACAAATAGTTCGTCCAACTCAACGTGTTTTTGATACTACAAATGGGGTAAACAATCTGTGCGAGCGTTATGGAACAGGAACCCAACGTTATACTCGTTGTGTAGTCAACCAACGCGAAGGTCAGAAATATGTGGGGAGGCAGACAACGAGGTATGAGTTGAGGCCGAGTAGGTAACAATCAACAATCAACAATCAACAATCAACAATCAACAATCAACAATCAACAATCAACAATCAACAATCAACAATCAACAATCAACAATCAACATGTTTCTCTTTACTTAGAAGGAATAACATCGATAGAATCACCAGCTATGGCTGCTTTTAGATTCAAGAATTTTAAGGTATACAAGGATGCAAAGGCATTCAGAAAGGATGTAATGAAACTGGTTGCAAAACTAGAAGAAAAAAGAGCATATGATCTTGCTAAACAAATTAAGAGAGCAAGTTTATCTATAGTGTTAAATATTGCAGAAGGATCTGCAAAAAAGTCAGATGCAGATTTTGCAAGATTTTTGGAGAATTCAATTGGATCTACAAGTGAAGTTGTTGCAGGCTTTGATATCTCATGTGATGAAAATCTTATTTCAAAAGAGGAATATGATTATATTGAAAAGAGTGCTGAAAGTATTACTAATCAACTTGGTGGTTTTATTAAATCATTACGCAAAAGTAGATAGTCGGTTGTCGAAAGGTCAGCAGGGTCACGTTGATTGTTGAAAGCGAAGCGTGTCGATTGTTGAGTGTCAGTTGCTAAGAAAAAGTCAAAATCTTTGGCGCAAATATCAGCAGCACTCCAAGCCCGTACATCAAAAATCCGCCGAACACCAAAGTGAACCTGGCATACTTCTTTGTAAGTCCAGTCGCGTGCAATGTGTAAACTGCTATTGCAAATATTACGATGTCATCAATCATGTAAAGGAGTATGAAAAGCCCGATATATCCATAACGCGCCAGATTAGAGACGTCATTAAATGCAAGTATTTGTGTGAATACGGCAGGTAATCCCGCAGTACAAATCAGTTCGATCAAATTTACCGAAAATGCGAGTATCGCAACTCCCAATAGCATCGTAGGCCAAAATGTGATCTCCAAAACCCCTTTCATCTTTGAGATTGTCTTTTGTCTACTCTCGAGATTTGAAACCTTGCACTCATCCGGATTTTTTCCGAGAGCTTCATACAAATAAAAGGCTCCGCCACCGATTGCCACAATTCCGATTACCTTCTGGACCCACAAATTAAATCCTACAAGTAAGAAAGCGTTAAGCCATGCGACAATAAACATGTAATAGACTGCTCCACTTACGAACAGGAATGTTCCTCCTATTGCCCAAACCTTCTTCATATCGTTTGTGCTTATAAGGAGTGTCAGCAAGGTTATCAAAACCCACATTGCACATGGGTTAAATCCATCCAAAAATCCAAGAAGTATCGAAAGCACCGGAAGTGACAGAAGGGTCAGATCTACTTTTCCAAAGATCGGAAGATCGAAAACATATCGATCCAGATCCAGTTCGCAATTTTCCGTGCAAAGTCCTTCTGCAGTTTCGACAATTACATGAATTGGAGCTTCCAGAAATTCACGAAAAGGTTGGCATCCTTCGTTTGACGATCTGCATTGGTCCAGTCGCAGGCTGAGAAGTTGACCGGTAGTTTTGTTATCTTTGTATCCTTGAACAACCGTGCCGTTAATAACGATAACCGGTACTCCTTGTTGCAGTTCGGGAGCTCTTTCCTGCAATTTTACAAAAAGTTTTTGGCTTTCGAAATTTGAGATATCCAGATACTCAACATCCCATTGCTGAATCAATGCATATTCTTTAAAGTCGGCACAATGAGGACAATCAGCACTTGCGAAAACAACTATGTCCGAACCTGTTACTGATTCAAAATCAGATTTATTACGATTGAGAGCACGGTCAGGAAATAAAAAACCAAGAAGAATTATTGGTACAAAAGCCAGTGAAAGGAAGGTGATTAGTTTCTTACTCATGTGCGAGTTTGGATTCTATAGTTTTGAATGAAATCCGCAACAAAAGTTCAAGATTAATTCTTGCAATCAAAATTATTAGTAGTACCATGTCGCGCAAATGGAAGCATTTCACGAAGATGGCAGAACGGTTCAATTGGAAGAATGGAATGGGATGCAATTAGAACTTTTAAAAGAATGGGATATCCGTGATGAAAATCCGGACGTGAGATTTCAGAATGATGTTGTATTGGGTTGGGGTAAGATTTTTGGCTTGATTGCAAGAGTTGTATGCAGATCTAAGGGGGTTCCATTGGAAGTCTATTCAGGAGTAACAGACAAGTTTGAGAATATAATTGCCAGAAAAATGGAAATATTAAGAAGAATAGTCGGAGTTTTTAGATCCAATGATGTAAGTTTAGGTTCTATAGCGGAAGAAATACAAAAAAGAATTGAATTTGATGATGTACTGGATCCTAAAACAAATGAAGTAATCGCAACAAGAGCCAAGGTTTATGTGCCGGAAGTTACCATGGATGGAATCTTAAATTGGAGAGTAAAGCCCGACACGGCCGAATATCCGGTTAAAAAAGCTTCAATGGTTGCCTAGGATCAATGCCAAAATGCAGGGACTTTTTTAAATCCCAAAACACAAAACCCAAATCCCAAATAATCCGTACAAATTTTCTAATACTGAATATAGTATAAAACTTATTATTTCTTCAGGTTCTATTAAAAGATTAGGCGAATCAATTATTACGAATAATATGTTCAATCTTGTAAGTAACACAATAAATCACATTTGGGATTTGGGTTTTGTGTTTTGGGATTTTTAATTTGGTTTACTATTTATTCCACAACATTTGGCATTGATCCGTTGCCTAATAGACTTAAATGAATAATTCCTTGCCAAAAAGCTTATTTTTGGTACAATTCCCGAAATACCTTATATGTCAGAATCCTCACCAATATTACCGGCATCCACTGATCCGAAGGACTTTGTGATAGCTACCCTTGGAAGCCACAGTGCACTTCAGATACTTAAAGGGGCTCAGGATGAGGGAATGCGTACTCTTTGTATATGCAGGAAGGGTGCAGAGAGACCATACAAGTCATATCCTGTTGCAGATGAGATCATCACAATAGATAGTTGGGATAAATGGGACGAAAAACTGGAAGAAGAGTTGATAAGGCGAAATGCGATAATTATTCCACATGGCTCATTCATTGCATATATGGGGCATGATCGGGTTAAAAAAATGAAGGCAATGTATTACGGTACAAAAGAGATACTGGAGTGGGAATCTGATCGTTCAAAAGAGCGTATTTGGATGGAAAAATCAGGTCTAAAGCTTCCAAGAGTTTATGCAAAGCCCGAAGATATAGATAAGTCTGTAATTGTTAAATTCCATGGTGCAGGAGGAGGATTCGGATATTTTGTTGCAAAAACTCCTGAGCAATTCTACGAAGTAAAGAATCGAAAGTATCCGGAACAAAATGACTTCGCGATTCAGGAATATATAGTTGGGGTTCCTCTATACATACATTACTTTTATTCTCCCATAACAGGGGAGCTCGAAATTATGAGCTTTGACAAACGTTACGAATCAAATGCGGATTCAATCGGACGCATAAAAGCTGAGGATCAATTAGTGGCGAAGATACATACCAGTTACACGATTGTCGGAAATATTCCGGTTGTTGTAAGAGAGTCATTATTGCCCGAGATGTTTGATATGGGAGATAAGGTTATTAAAGTAAGCAAAGAAATTTGCGGAGGTAAGGGATTATTCGGACCATTCTGCCTGGAAACCATCGTTACCAGAAAACTGGAGATATTCGTATTCGAAATAAGTGCGAGGATAGTTGCAGGCACAAATCCGTTCATAGAAGGTTCTCCTTACACCGCTCTTAAATATGATGTTCCTATGAGTACTGGGAGGAGGATGGCGCGGGATATTAAAGAAGCTATAGAGAAGGGGAGGCTTGAAGACATACTAGGATAAGTTGCTCGTTGCTCGTTGTGCGTTTCGCGTTTCTCGGTTTTAGTTTACAATTCAATTAATGGATACCACTCAATTACTCAACGGTTACGATCAGAATAATCTGACAATAGGTGTGCTAGGCGGACATAGTGCTTTGGATGTTTGTCATGGAGCAAAGAGGTATGGGTTTGGGAATGTTTGTGTGGCGAGGAAAGGAAGAGAACGAACTTATAGTAAGTATTTCAAGACCAGAGGATCGGAATCCGGAATCCGGAATCCGGAATCCTTAAGCGAGGTGTCGAAGTCCGAAGTCCGAAGTCCGAAGTCCGGAACTGTTGGTTGCATCGATGAAGTCATAAATGTTGGAAAGTTTCAGGACATCTTGAACGAAGATATACAGGCAAAACTCCGGGATTTAAGCACCATCTTCATACATAACCGTTACTTCTGGGTTTATTTTGATGACTTTGCTCAAGTAGAGAATAATTTCAATGTTCCTATTTTCGGATCACGACATTTACTCAGGTTCGAAGAGCGTGATCAGAGCTTTACTCAATATGATCTTTTAAATATTGCAGGGATCAGAACACCAAAGATTTTCAAAAGCCCCAAAGAAATCGATCGTCCGGTTCTTGTAAAAGCAAACGAGGCTGAACGTTCCTACGAAAGAGCTTTCTTTATTGCAAATAGCTATAAAACTTGGGAATCTGAAGGGGAGAAGCTTGAAAAAAAAGGCAAGGTTTCGCCAAAATGGAGGGAGGCAACCATCGAAGAGTTTGTTGTTGGTGCTCATGTTAATTTCAATTTCTTCTATTCGTCACTAACCGGAGAACTCGAATTAATGGGAACAGATATGCGTAGACAAACCAATCTGGATGGATTCTTCCGAATGCTTGCTCCACAACAGGAACATGCACTTCAATTCGGGATCGAACCAAAGATGATAGAGACGGGACATATCGCTGTGACTGTAAAGGAATCAATTCTGGAAAAGGCATTCGAAATGGGCGAAAAGTTTGTGGTTGCTTGTAAAGATCTTAATAAAGACACAGATCCTTCGCAAAAAGGAATAATCGGACCATTCGCACTTCAGGGAGCAGTGGTTGCAGAGGACGGGAGGGAAGATATTGTTATATTCGATGTATCTTTGAGAATCCCCGGATCACCCGGTACTGTTGCAACTCCTTATACCAGATATTTGTATGGGGATTCGATAAGTGTTGGGGAGAGGATTGGGATGGAGATTAAGAGGGCTGTTGAGGAGGGGAGAGTGGAAGATATTGTTACATAGTTTATGAGTGAGTAGTGAGTAGTTTGTAGTAAATAGTTAGAATTTATAATTATTTAAAAAGTAGTAGCACCCGTTCTGGGTGCGGTTGATCTATACCTGCATATCTCACACCCAAGGCAATGCAGGAGCTTTTGGAATGGACGAACAGCTCTTTGCAGGACAATGAGCATCACCCACTCTTTGTAATTGGCAGTTTCATTGTGGAATTCCTTCATATTCATCCGTTAACTGATGGCAATGGTCGCCTGTCGCGCATCCTTACTAATCTTCTTCTGCTGCAAGCAGGATATGCATATGTTACGTATGTTTCTCACGAAAAACTAATCGAGTATAACAAGACAGAGTATTACCTTGCACTAAGGCATAGTCAAAAAGGAGAAGGTATTGAAGATTGGTTATCCTTCTTTCTAGATATCATCCTCAAGCAATCACAAATGGCAGTGAAACTTCTTACACAGGAGCACATTGAACTTTTACTTTCCCCGAAACAGCTAACAGTTTTACAATCCATCAAGGAAAACGGGGAACTGGCCGCAGGAGATATTGCTTATAAAACAAGAGTTGCACGCCCAACGGTGAATCAGGCACTACGAAAACTTTTAAATTTAAAAGCAATTACTCGTATTGGTAAAGGAAGTGCAACAAGATATCGTATTATATAATTCTATTTCTTTTGAGCACGAAAGTGAAAATGTACAAAATTAACATCTTGAAGACCTGAACCGTTTGTAATAATGCGATATTCAGAAACATCCTCTATCTC
Source organism: Patescibacteria group bacterium (assembly GCA_018818235.1). Classification (GTDB taxonomy): domain Bacteria; phylum Patescibacteriota; class Gracilibacteria; order Peribacterales; family Peribacteraceae; genus UBA2144. The sequence goes on along the minus strand of JAHISE010000096.1, from coordinate 14,953 downwards.
TGCCAATTTCCTCATTACAGTAAATGCATCTATGAGATATGGTTTTCCCTTCTCAGTAGCTAAATCGATTGCATCGGAAAAATCTTTTTTTGGAACAACAACATAATGGATAGGAGCATCGGGAAATGGATGTTCCATAACAATAGTTTTGTCTGTTTCCAGTACAACATTAGGCAGTAACGACGGTGTTTTTTGCACAATTACAGATGCCAAAATTCCAAGTGCTTCGCTGGTAGAGAGACAATTAGCGTTGCAGTTGTTAAGGGAAAGAAATGAGCGTTGCTTAACACCTGAAAACAGGAAAGCGCCGATTATTATTCCTGCAACAAGAATAATAATTGTATAGGTAATATTCTTACTTTTGCTCATTTTTTAATTGATTAATAATATCTTTAACTTCCTCTCTATGTTTTGGCGTTACATCTTCCAGCCTGAGAATAAGTTCTTCATTTGCTTTTGCCACTTCGAATAATTCCATGTATCCCTTATCAGGATATTGGTTAGCAAAATCTCTGCCTATCTTGTTGTTCCACATATCCATAATCCCAGCTCGAGATAGCTCCTGCTTGTTTCTCACATTCATCCAAAATATTTCGTGATTTGTGGTTATGATCTTTGAAGCCTCATTGTTAATTTCCCGTGTCAAAAATACACTCCAGGTAAAATGACGTAATGCATCAGGCTCATTGAAATCAACAATCTCCCGCAACGCTCCCATATCATCAATAATCATGAAATTATGCTTTCTGGCATGCTGCTTTGCGATATTAAGGGCACTGATACCAAGGTTACGAATAGTAAACCATTCATCGTACAAGTTGACTGGCAGATTCAGTGCCTCTTTATAATCCATGACAGACCTCCTATAGGTACCACGTTCGACATATGCAGAATTCCCCTCAAGTTCAATTTTTATTCGATGAAGGATTGGTGTCTCGTCATACCATAGTTCAACTGAAACATCTTCATCGCTAGATATCAGTTCTTGACCTGGAATCATCAATGATTCCTTACTGTCCGGGGAAAAGTCACCAGAGAAGAAGAAATTTTTGTATTTATCCGAAGTTGGCGCTTCGGGATTATTAATTATTTGACCATTTACATATACTTTTATGTTATCACCATCGGTACTTCCTTTTTGTTTTCCACTTTGAGTGCTGGCAGTAATATCAACAAGGTTTACGACGTTGAATCCAGAAGCAAATATAAATGCTTTCCAGGGAATTCCATTAATATCAGTTTTCTTGCCAGGAGCTTGTTCATTAAATTCAAAGATTACATCCTCAATAGCATTATTTTTTGTTTCAGCAATTTCCAATACACGAATGCTTCTCAGAGTAGGTGTCTCATCAGCCCAGAATCGTATTGAATGTTCTCCTGCTGAAAGTTGCATGAAGAAATAGATAGTCTTACTGCTACCCTGCAAGCTCGCACCGTCCCATGAGGCTGCCACCCCAAATTTTTTCCACAATACCTTGTCTTGATGAGATTCTTCTCTGCCGAACTCATAATCGTCAACAATCACTCTCAGATCATCATCGTCGCTTGAGTTATTTTGGTGAGCGCTCTTGGCAGAAGCCGTGATTTCTATGATGTATTTTCCATTTTTTGGTACTTCAAATATCGTGTCTGTGTTTTGCCAACGATAAATATTTCCGCCTGGAGCAATTGGAAAGCTCTCTTTCCTGAAAATCTCTTTCATGTAAATGATTTTATATAGGAATTGTGTGATTGTCATTAACTTAAAAAGTTCGACCACATGTTTTGCTATCTATTTTTTGTGCTTTATTTAAGCCAAAATTTTATTGGTGGAGCTGAAGGGATTCGAACCCATGACCCCCGCGTTGCAAACGCGGTGCTCTAACCAGCTGAGCTACAGCCCCACTCGTGATGACAATTGTATATTCAAAAAAAGAAAAATCCATCAATTTAACTGACAATTGATATCATCCAAAATTGAATAACCCCGTAAATGGCAACATTACAACATCTGTAAGACCAAACATCACCAGTAGGCTATACATGAATGCAAAGGTTGCGACCATTATAACAAGGTTGTATATGCCGCCGACTTTAGACACAAACTCTGTTTCGCCAAACATGTCACCGACTGCGCGACGGTACTTTAGTGCCAGCATGGAAAGGATAGCTCCGAAGAGTCCGAGGAAGAATTGTCCCATCGGAGGATATAGTAATATTTGGAAGGGTGGAGAGCAATAGGAGGTTTTTGTTTGGGGGAATATTGGAGTAATGGAATACTGGAATATTGGTCTAAAGCGACTCAGAATTCAATACATGTTCTTCATAACCCCAGTATTCCGATATTCCAATATTCCAATCTTCAAGTTATCCAATAACTGCATCCAGCTCCGACTTCATATCCTCCTTCGACTTTGCTCCAACAAACGTTGTTACTGCTTCGCCATCTTTAAAGATTATGAAAGTTGGGATGCTCATTACGCCGAACTTGCCGGGTGTCTCTGAGTTTTCATCAACATTAACTTTTACTACTTTTACTTTACCTTCATATTCAGTCGAGATCTCATCAACGATAGGTAACATCGATTTGCATGGTCCACACCATGGTGCCCAGAAGTCCACAAGCACGGGAATGTCCGATTTTAGTACTTCTGCTTCGAATTCTGCATCTGTTAGTTCCATAATTATAAGGGGAATAATATGGGTCGATTATAGATAGTACGGATGTTTAATGCTAGTTAAGTTAGCAAGTTAACTAGTTTAAAGTTAACTAGTTCACAGATATCAAACTAGAAACTAGTAACTAGTCAACTAGTAAACTTCAATTCGATAGCATCTCTTTAGTCATATTCTTACCTATTTCAACCCCCGGTTGCCCATAAGGATCAATCCTATACAGTTTTCCAAGAAATATCACTTCTGTCATAAAGAAAAAGAAGAGTTCTCCGAGAGTGCGCTCATTTAACTCAGAAATACTCAGTGTCACATTTGGACGGTTTACGGATGCAAGAGCTTGGGCAGTTCCCAGGTGACATGCATCAACCAGATCTCCGAATGATTTTCCTGCTAAGTATTCAAATGGTTCTTCAATCTTTTCAGGCAAATTAACTTGAGGCTTATTTTCTTCTCTTATAAAAATATGCCACGTTTTGCGCGGGCCTGCCATCCACTGTTGTAACAATGAGTGTTGATCTTGTGTTCCTACAGCAGCCAGAGGTATTGGGTTTGCAGTTTCTGTTTTGCCAAGACTTTCTGCAATCAGTTGCTGGTTCCATCTTGCAATAGATTCAAGGCGTTGTGAATAAGGCATTATCACACGGATCGGATAACTTCGCTTTGTATCCAGTAGAAATTGGACGCAAGCCAGTTGTGCTGCAATATTTTCATCAAAGTTGGTGTTTTGGCAGATTGTATCCATCTCTTTTGCACCTCTTACAAATTCATCAACATCACCATCCAGTAAAGCAATTGGAAAAAGTCCGATAGGGGACAGAATGGAAAAGCGACCTCCGACTCCCGGAGGAATGGCAAGCATGTCGATGGCATTTTCTTTGCAAAACTTATTCAAATTTCCGGACTTAGGATCGGTTAACGCAACAACACGTTCATTTGCACGTTCCTTCATTGCAGTTTTTAGCTTTTCCCAACATGCAAAGAACAAACTCATGGGCTCCAGTGTCCCACCGGATTTACTTGCGACAACAACCAGTGTGCGTTTCCAATCAATCAACTTCATTGTCATTTCAAAAATGGACGGATCAATGGTATCCAGAAGATGGAACTCAATCGTGTCCGGTCCTTCCAACACTTCGCGAATTACCTTGGGTCCCAAACCGGATCCTCCAATCCCAATCCAGACAACAGATCGAATCCGACTCGCTTTTGCTTTGCTTGCAGCTTCTTTAACAGAATCAATCATTTTTTTATCATAGGGATCCATAGACCATGCATGTTCTCCCTTTTTGCGCTCATTCAACCAATCTTCCGTATAACGCTTCATGGATGTACGTAACGCCGAAAGCTCCTGATCGGGGATTCCGAAGGAGGGGGTGATGGTTTTAGCGAGGGCGTTGGTGATGTCGAGAGTGAGCATTTGATTATTAGGTATATATGTACGTTGATACGTAGATTTGTTGCTACGTTGCTACGTTGCTACGTTGGAAGCATCCAGATTCATTTTAGGCTAACGTAGCAACTTAGCAACTTAGCAACGATTATTATTAACGTAGCAACGATTATTATTGATGAATTATAAAGATCGAAGAGCAGCCGACACTCTTTCTTCCGAGGTCTTGCATTCCTCAGGAACTTCTTTGAGTACGGATAATGCATTTGCAACCGAGTATCCGAGTGCAGTTAGAGCATCAATCGCATCTTGATCGTAATGAGCGGTTTTAGAATCCATAGAAGTTCGTTCTTTTGCAAAAATCTCAGGCTGTTTTTCTGTCATAGATTTTAAATCAACTAATAATTTTTCTGCAGTCTTTTTCCCAATTCCCTTTATGGAGCTTAAGAGTTTGCAATCCATTTGTTCGATTGCAGTCAAAAGCAAATGTCGGGGAACAGAGCAGATTTCCAGTGCAGTTTTGGGTCCAATACCCGACAGGCTAATCGCTTCATCAAAAAGAAGTCTTGTTGAATTGTCAGAAAATCCGAAAAGATCAAACCTGTCCTCCTTTATATAAGATGAAATCAGAAGTTCAATTTCTTCACCTTCTTTTGCAGTTTCCCAAACCTCCAAAGGGCAAGCAACGGCGTATCCAACACCATTTACATCGATTGTGAGGTTATTTGTGGGGCCTTTTAGGACTTTGCCTCGGAGGAGGGAGATCATGGGTAGATACTATAGCATAAAAGAAAGGCGTAGGAAGGTAGGGAAGGTAGGGAAGGTAGGGAAGGTTGGGAAGGTTGGGAATGTTTGTAAGGTCGTTTTGCAGCTAAACCTTCTCTACCTTCCGGACATTCCCTACCTTCCTTACCTAATAATTAATATGTTAATACTTCATTATATGGCAGATTTCCGCTATAATAAGATGAAATGCACATCCTTCCCCGTCTCGCCGTACTAACGGTCATGCTGATTGCTCTGGTGCCCCTAAGCTCCTTTGCGCTCATGGATTCGGCCGAAAGAAATCAGGCTGCGCAGGCTTTGGATCGAGCTTTGGAAAAGGCCGCAGGCAGTTACAGATCACGACCAAGATTAAGTGAGTCGAAAGTTGATGCAAGTATGACACAAGAAGAAATTACAAAAGCAGAAGAAGCAGTAAGGTTACAGATAGTCGCCTACGAAGATGCAGCACGTCAGTTGGAAGACAGGTTCGGAATGATACTTGAACCACTGCATGCTGCAGGGGGTCCAAGTGGAATCAGAAGTGATGCGCATAAAGTAGTATTCGAGAATTATCAGGGAGAATTGTCACAAGGTATATTGGAAGAAGGAAATTCAAAAAACATTCTGGGGGCTTTTGATGTGCTTTCGGGAATGAATGTTCGATCAAGAACAATCAATCAATCACAAAATAAATTGCATGAGTTGATTGCTTTATCCGGTGAAGGAGCTCGTGAACTTGATGGTCTAAAAAAGAAGCACAAAGAACTTCTTGCATTAAAAGAGGGGAGCGAAGAATCAAGTGCAGTAAAAGATTCCTCGGGTGATAAGATAAGTGATGAGCGAAGAGAGGCTGTAAAACGCAACTTCGAAGAAGTGCATGCTCAGGTCTTAAGAATGCAATCAGAGTTAGCGCGAATTGATGCGAGGATGAGGAGCAAAGCAGAAAGGAAGCTTATCGAAAAAGGTTTGATAGCTCCAAAACCGGGGGAGCATTCGAATGCAGTTCTACCATTCACACCGTCATTCACATGGCCTGCTTACGGTCGCATTTCTGCTGAGTTTATGCAGGCAAGTTATCTTAAGTACTTTGGAATTCCACATAAAGGAATGGACATTGCAATTCCTCAGGGAAGTCCGATAGTTGCAGCAGCAGATGGAGTTGTATTCCTTGCACGTGACGGTGGAGCAAAAGGATACTCATACGTTCTTATCGGACACAGAGGAGGACATGCCACTTTATACGGACATCTTTCGAGCATCGCAGTCACAGCAGGCTCCGATATTTCAGCAGGACAAACAATCGGAATGTCTGGTGGGCAACCGGGAACTCACGGCGCGGGGCCAACCACAACGGGACATCATTTGCATTTTGAGGTTATTGTAGGGGGGGTTAATGTGAATCCGAGGGGAGTACTTCCGTAGGAAATCCCAAATTCCAAGAAAACAAAAAACAAGTAAGATTCAACAATTAAATTACATAACACAAAAGCAGGCATCTTTTGGGATTTGATTTTTGTTATTTGTGATTTCCTTGATTTTTATGATCTTGTTTTATTGAGATTTATAAGATTTATGTTAAATATAATTGACACACCACCCTCGCCCATCTTTAATAAAACCATGCGATGGTTCAAATAAGGAGAATAAATATGCTCCCTTTTCTGACTAACGATTACATCGCAGGTTTTGTAACCTCAGTGTTCGTTATTCTGCTCTCACTCAAGCAGAGCAGAAAGAGACCTACGATTTCCTTCTTCATACTTTGGGCTCCGATTGTAGTCGTATTCATTGAGATTGCGATTAGAGTCTGGTCCGAGTTCGGAGGAACGTAGGAGATGCCATTGTGGAGGAGTCACGGTTCGTGGCTCCTTTTTTAGTACGACGGACGAATAAAATTCCGAAATTTAAAATTCCGAAATGCGCAAAGAAATTTCAAAAATCAAAATTCCAGAAACTCCAAAAATTGCTATTGCATCTTCTGAACTTTGAAATTTAGGAATTTCGGATTCTTATTGCGAATTTCGGAATTTCGTTATTTCGGAATTTTACCTTCAAGTAGTACAATCATCCTACTATGTTCTCCTGGCAATACTCCTCGGCTCACAAACTCGCACTAACGCAAATGTTAATCGCAGTGATTTTGGCAAACATGAATCCTATTTTTACAAAAGTGTTGTTTGGAAGGGGATGGACGCCTATCAGTCTTTATTTTGTCACACTTGTAATAATGAGCATCATACTTGTTGCTCACGAAATGATGGCGATCGAAAGAGGTGAAAGATGGGGAATGACAAGACAGGACTTGTTTGGAACACTTCTATCCACACTCACCGGAGGAATAGGCAGTCCAATCCTTTTCTTTATCGGACTCCAGTATGTATCTGCCTCGGAAACAGTCCTACTAACCAGTTTGATGCCATTTTGGGTTGTTCTATTCGGAGTCATCTTCTTTAAAGAAAAATTCACCGGACAAATGGCGGGTGGCAGTGCTTTGCTCGTGGCTGCGGTATTGGTTTTGATCTGGCCTGACGTAAAATCATTTAACTTTAATCCCGGAGTTCCGTTTTTACTCATGTCGCCAATCCTTTCCGCACTCACAACTATCATTCATAAAAAGTACATTAAGCACCGTCATCTGGATTCAATAATATTGGTCAGAACCATTTTGAGTATGTTGATAGTAGGAATGTGGATTCATCTTTTTGAATTCGAAAGTCTTGCGATAATAAAGGAGCCCGAAAACATCTGGATACTCCTGTTGGTTCCCATACTCGGGTTCATCTTCCCATTTTTCCTATATTTTGGAGCACTCAAAAAGACAAAGGTTACAGAAGCTGGGATTGTTGCTGCAGTTGGTCGCACTTTCGCAGTAATTGCAGCCAGCTCACTGCTCGGAGAACAACTCGGTGTGTATCACATGCTAAGTATCACACTTGTAATCTTCGGAGTTATCTTTATTAATGTTCCGCTTACTAAGTGGAGGATAGTGCCGAGTAGGTTGATGGAGGCGGGACCGTTGAGGAAGTAGAGCATCGGAGTTTTTTTGTAAGTTATTGGAATGTATAAGAAGAGTGAATAGTGAAAAGTGAAAAGTTTAATGTAATACATCCTTGACATAAATCCCAAATCACATCATCGTTACCCGACCGACACTTCTGTTCCATTACATCAAAGGAGGTGCACAATGTTGACTGCAGTAATTGCAGTGGCCAACGTTGTGGTTGGCCTCATGCTTCTGGCGTTGGATCACAAGCAAGAAATCGATGCATTACGTTTTTTTTTGCGCTTGTGCGGTTTGATCCAGATGATTTTGGGATGTAGCGTATCCTTTTACCTTCTTTTGGGAGAATCATTCCAGCCTTATCAATTAATATATCATCTCATCAATCTATTTGCAGGCATCGCCTTGCTTGAGTTCATTGGAAGAAGGAATTGGCCAGCCGATCGGTAAGGGCGATACGCGAGTATCGTCCTTTTTGTCTTGCCCCCTTTGTCTGAACCATGATTAAAAGGATTATTTGATTACCATGATTGTGCTAAATATGAATAATCAAGTTAATCCGTCCTGTCGGCCATAGCCAAGCCTGCCGGCCATAGCCAAGAGGCGACGGCTGGAGGCGAAGGCTGATAATCATGTGAATCAAGGTTCAGACAAATGAAGTTTCAGACACCAACCACTATCACAAACTCCCCCTTCTTCGTAATCTCTTCAGCAACCTGATTTAATTCACTGGCTTGAGTTGAAATCACTTCCTCATGAATCTTCGTAAGCTCACGTGCTATGGAGATCGGGCGATCAGGTTGTTCACTAAGTACGGCTGCAAGTTCATCCAGAGTCTTTTGTATTCTATGTACTGATTCGTAGATGACAACTGTTACTTCTTGTAACGCTAAAGATTCAAAGAACTTCTTCCTGCCCTTCTTTAAAGGAGGGAAGCCCAAGTACAGGAAGCGGTTTGCAGGAAGTCCGCTCAAACTAAGAGCCGCAAGGAATGCGGAAGGGCCGGGTATCACTTCCATCGGGATTCTTCTTTCGCGTGCGTTAGAGATTAGTTTAAACCCGGGATCCGAAATACTTGGTGTTCCGGCATCACATACTACTGCCATGTTTTCGCCTTTCTTTAGGCGGCGCAAAACAATTTCCAGTTTCTCTTCGGATGTATAACTGTGCATGGATATAAGTTCTTTCTTTGGAATCTCTAGCTGATTGATCAATTTACCAGTTACTCTGGTATCTTCACAAATAACGGCATCGACATTTTTCAGAGTTTCGATGGCTCTTAATGTGATGTCACCGAGGTTGCCGATGGGGGTGGAGACAATGGAAAGCATTCGATAATAAATATACAGATCAAATCAAGCAATAACATCTTACCCTCTCCCATAGGGAGAGGGATAGGGAGAGGGGTCAAAAAGTTTTTCTTAATTGGGATAAATGGAGAGGTGTCAGAAAATAATTCCAAGATATTCTCTGATACAAGAAAGAACATATTCAGTGGATTCAACTGATTGTGAATTACTGAAACGAATTATTTCAAAGCCTTTAGATTTCAAGAATTCCTCTCTATTTCTGTCATGTTTTTTAGTTGTAGCATAACAATGAGAACTTCCGTCTATTTCTATGATCAAATTCTTCTCAACACACAGAAAATCAACAATATATTGGCCGATAGGTACTTGCCTACGGAACTTTAGTCCATGGAATCTTCTTGCTCGTAATTTTTTCCATATTGCTCTTTCTCCATGTAGTAGAACGTTTTCGAAGTGATTTGGCTTGGCCGACGGTTTTATTACTGGTACGAAGAGTGCCTTGGAGCATAGTTGCCGATCATAGCACTATTTGACCCCTCTCCCAAACCCTCTCCCTAGGGGAGGGGGCTATGCATCCAATGTTCTTCGAGTTCATTGGGGCGTCAAATCTTTTTCTATTCACTTTTTTCGCAAACTTGGTTTTAGAATATGCAGATTCTGAGAATTATCATCTCAATTATTTGTAGTCTGTTTGGCAGCGCACCCTCTCCCAGTGGGAGAGGGCCGGGGAGAGGGGCCGGGGGTGAGGTCGATCGAGGGATAAACAAAAAATATTCCCTATCACCTCTTCCATATTCAAAAAAAATCTGTATCATTCTCGGGAAACATGCCAGACGACAAAACTAACAAATCGGCCAAGCCGGAAGAACCCGAGAATCCGCAAGAGGAAGCCAATTCGGATGAATTCAAGGAGGTGGGCGTAGTTGCTCCTTTGCACGGAAGAGAGACGATTTCTAACGTTGGGCATGTTGAGCCTAGACCGATTGTAACCGAGATGGAAGAGAGCTATTTGGATTATGCAATGAGTGTAATCGTACAACGTGCTCTTCCGGATGCGCGGGACGGGCTCAAGCCTGTTCATCGTCGCATACTTGTTGCTATGCAGGAGGAAGGTTTAACACCAAGTCACAGATATTCCAAATGTGCCGGAGTAGTTGGAGAAGTTCTAAAAAAGTATCATCCGCACGGAGACAGCGCAGTTTATGACGCATTGGTACGTTTGGTTCAGGATTTCTCGTTACGTTATCCGCTTGTGGATGGTCAGGGAAATTTCGGATCGATTGATGGTGATAGTGCTGCCGCTTACAGGTACACAGAGTGCAGGCTCCAGAAAATGGCAATGGAGATACTTGCGGATTTGGACAAAGATACGGTCGATTATCGTCCAAATTATGATGCAACACGAAAGGAACCTTCCGTTCTTCCTTCAAAGATACCGAACTTATTGCTTAATGGTACAGTGGGAATCGCCGTTGGAATGGCCACCAACATTCCTCCGCATAATTTGGGTGAACTGATAGATGCAATTGATCATCTCTTGGAAAATCCAAAATCCACAGTCGAAGATTTACTTCAGTTTATAAAAGGACCGGACTTTCCGACGGGAGGAATTGTTTATAATCAGCAAGTTTTGGATCAGGCGTATTTAACCGGAAGAGGATCTGTGGTGATTCGTGGCAAGGCGGAGATTGAAGAAATGAAAAACGGCAGATATCACATACGAATTTCAGAAATTCCTTATCAGGTTAATAAATCAACAATGATAGAAAGGATGGCAACGTTGGTTCAGGACAAGGTAATTCAGGGAATCTCGGATATTCGCGATGAATCTGATCGTGAAGGTATCAGAATTATCATTGAACTGAAAAAAGATTCATATCCTCAAAAGATTCTAAATCAACTCTTTAAACATACCGAGCTTCAATCAAGTTTTGGTTACAACACAATCGCGCTTGCAGACGGATTGCAACCTCGTCTTTTGAATGTTCAGGAACTCCTGCAGATCTTCATTGATCACAGGCGTGAAGTGACTCGCAGAAGGGTCACTTATGAGCGTGATCGCGCCAAAGAACGAGCTCATATTCTGGAAGGCTTGTGCATTGCTTTGGACAACATTGATAAGGTTGTAGAGATAATCAAGAAAAGCCAAACCAAAGAGATTGCTCGTGATAATCTTATTAAAAAATTCAAGCTCTCAGCAATACAAGCAGAGGCAATTCTCCAGATGCGTTTGCAGACTCTTGTAGGATTGGAGCGAAAAAAAGTTGAGGATGAACTGGCGGAAAAGAAAAAGTTTATTGCCGAGTGTGAAGCTATTCTAAAAAGTCCTGCAAGGATTGATGGAATAATTAAGGATGAATTGCACGAAATAAGAGAAAAATTCGGAGATCCAAGACGAACAACTATCGTTAAGCATGCGGTTGGGGACTTTAGTGCCAAAGACACAATCCCAAATGCACCAATGATTGTCACTTTAACCAGAAGTGGATATGTAAAACGTCTGAGCCCCGTCCAATTCCGCTCACAGGCACGAGGAGGAAAGGGGGTAAAAGGAATGGATGTTAAAGATGAGGACGAGACAATGACAATATTGCATGTGATGAATCATGATGATTTGTTGTTCTTCACAAATACCGGAAGAGTATTCAAGTTGCCAACTTTTGAATTACCTCAGGGGTCAAGAATTGCAAAGGGTCAGGCGATTGTAAATTTGCTCCAATTACAACCCGAAGAAAAAGTTTCAGCAATACTTAAGTCAGATTTGGAAGGTTTATCGCACCTGTTTATGGTTACACGTAACGGTATTGTTAAACGAACAGAACTTTCCGAGTTTGAAAATATCCGAAGAAGCGGGCTTATTGCACAGAAGATGCAAAAGGGAGATGAACTTTGTTGGGTTCTTACGACAACCGGAAAGAATGAAATTATTATTGTATCTAAGAAGGGTAAGGCGATAAGATTTAAGGAAGAAGATGTAAGGTCAATGGGGCGTGCGGCAGCGGGAGTAAGAGGAATAAAGTTGGCAGCGGGTGACAATGTTGTGGAAGCGTCGCATATAACGGATCCGAATAAGAGTCGCCTTTTGGTAGTAATGGAAAATGGTCTTGGAAAAATGACTCCGGTCACCGAGTACAGATTTCAGGGTAGGGGAGGATCAGGCGTAAAAGCCGCTCAACTTACTGCGAAAACCGGAGATATAGTCGGAGGTTGTGTGCTGACACAGGGTGATGAAGGAGATCTGATATGTTTGAGCAAGCAAGGTCAGGCCATCAGAATGAAGTTGGGTGATATTCCTCAACGTGGGCGCGCAACACAAGGAGTTATTGTTATGAGATTAAAAGCACGCGATAAGGTTTCTACAATGAGTGTTGTTATGGTTGATAAGGGTGAGGAAGAAGCAGTTATTCAGGCAGCTCAGGAAAACAGGACAGAGGAAGTGGAGGAAATCAAAAAAGAAGAGAGGCGTGTAAAACGTGCTGGTAAGAAAGTTAATGTTGCAGTTGGGGCTGGTGCAAAAGCCGGAATGGGAGGTGTGTCTGTGACAGCTGTGGCAGAGAAACCAAATGCAGCGTCGAAGCCAATGGAACAGACGCAAGCGAAATTAAAAGTAAAAGAACCGAAAGCGAAGTCTGTAGAGACGCCTCGCCGAGGCGTCTCAGAAAAACCAATGGCGAAGGCCAAACCTAAGGCGAAGGTCAAACCTAAGGCAAAAGCTAAAGCGAAGTCAAAATCAAAGCCAAAGGCCAAGCCTAAGGCGAAGCCCAAGAAAAAGCCTGCCGCAAAGAAGCCTGCATTCACCAAGAAAAAGGTGACGGGAAGGAAAAAGAAGTAAAAAATCCTTGAAAAAACCCATAAACCCAATAGAATCCTTTAGTTATGAAATCCGGAATCCACCCAGAAGTACATAAAAAGGCAAAATGCAAATGCACCACTTGCAATGCTGTATTCGAAATTCCAAGCACAATGGAGGATATTACGGTGGAAACTTGTTGCAAGTGTCATCCGGCATATACAGGAAAAGAAAGGAAGGAGATGAAGGGGGGAAGGGTTGAAAGGTTTAGGAAGAGGATGGCTGCTGGGAAGAAGCAAGAGAGTAAGTAGACTCGATCTTAGGTCTGATGGTGGTCACAAATTAGTTGCTAGTTTACTAGTTTCAAGTTTCTAGTTATTGGCTTATATAAAAGGAAAACTTGTAACTTGTAACATGCAACTAGTAACTTAATTATAAGGATTATTAACTAGCACTCAAGGCGTCAGAATGCTAAAATAGTGGTATGAACGAGCGCCAAAGTAAGCTACTCGTAGCGATTATCGACCAGTTTATAGATACGGCGCTGCCGGTGGGGTCGAAAAAGCTTCTGGAATCAGGGGAGTTTGTATGCTCATCTGCAACTATCAGAAACGAGATGGGAATGCTGGAGGATGAAGGTTATTTGGAGCAGCCTCATATTTCCTCAGGAAGGATCCCGACTGCAATCGGATACAGAATGTATGTAAGGGATTATATGAAGCCAACATCAAAAGAGAAGGTAGTCAGAAAAAAGTTCGATTCATTGCGAGAACAATACTTTCAACGTAAAGATCAAGAAAGAGTTTATGAGGCAGTAGCTTTACTCTCACGCATGATTCCAAATGTTGCCTTTGCTTCCGTTCCACATAAACATCGGGTTTATTACATGGGTCTTGGCAATGTACTTAAGCAGCCTGAGTTTCAGGAGAATCCCGTTTTAGCCAGCGAAGTGGCGGAACTTTTGGAAGATCAACTAAGCGATCTTCTGGAGAAAGTGGAAGTTGATGACAAGGTCAGGTATTACATTGGCGATGAACATATTCTTGGAAACATTCAAAGTTGTTCTATGATGGTGAAGGAATACCAAGTTCGTGATTTGCATGGAGTTGTTGGAATTTTAGGACCTATTAGGATGGATTATGCGTATAATACGGTGGCACTTGATATGATTAATGATTTACTCGGATTTTATGTTTAATTCATATAAGAAAATATTTGGTTTCGGAATCCGGAATAGGGAATCCGATAGCTATATGCTGTTTTTCCTGAATTCGGTCAAAGGTGGAATAGCGGTATAATGCAAACGGACTCCGGATTCCGATCGCCACTTTATCTATTTAACATCTCATACCTCACACTTAAAATTACATGTCAAAGAAAATAATTCGAATACGTCCGGCAAAAGAAGATCCAGAAGATAAATTACATAGGGGACCGTTATATATGGAGCCTGCGATTGCGGCACTTCATTCCTTAAGTGGAGAAAGCAAACAAGTAAATCTGGGAGTCGGTATGGAAAAAAACGGCAAAATAAATTTTTTCGTAAGAGGTAAAGACCGTGCCGTTAGGTTGGCAGAAAGTCAGCTATATGCACAGTATCCGGATGTTGATATCGAAGAACTAAGTGAAGATCCGTTCGAAGTTAATGAAGGGGAAGTAGTATTATATTCCGATCTGCAGCTTTCGGATCCCGAGGTTTATCCCATTAAGAGGCATCCGCAGTTTGATGATATGCTCACGCGCATAAATGTGGATCCGATTGCCGGAATAACTGCGGCGTTTGCCCGTTCCAGAGTTCCGGGACTGCGTGGTCATGTTCAGGTTGTCATCAAGCCTTTGAGTTGGCAGTATCGTAGAAGAGCGATGAGGTTTCTTCCTCTTCTTGATCGTGGTTTTGCCGGTCTTTCGGACAGATATGCAACATTCTTTTCCAAAATACAGTTAGCCAGAGGATGGAAGAGGATCATTTTTCTTCCGCTAGCTATTTTAATGGGAGGGTTTAGAGCTTGGCCGGGATTCAGTAAATATTTTTCTTCTCCTAT
>JAHISE010000095.1 GCA_018818235.1 Patescibacteria group bacterium | reverse complement strand
TTGATGGCTGCGATTGCCTTCTTTTTGTTGGAGGGGAGCATGGGGGTCGAGTGAGTAGGTGGTAGTGAGTAGTGTCGAAAGTCGAGTGTTGAAAGCGAAGCGTGTTGATTGTCGAAGGTCATACCCGTAGGGGGTACTGGTAGTATATATTAATATATGGTTGTTTGGCAAGGGGATTTGAGTGGCCTGCCATGAAGTCGCTGAAATACGCCTCAGCGTATTGAAGCGTACTTCGTGGTAGAGCAGTACGGTCGTGAACTTACTGTTTTGAGTCCCACAAAGGGTTTCTGGGGTTCGGGATTTTGGAGCACAGGAGCCACCACGGTCGGGGTCTGTATTGGACAGAATTGGACAGTACTGGGGGGCTTGGGGAAGCCAAGTTTGACTAATTTGCAACTGATGTGTTAATTGCATAAATCACAACAGGTTTTTCGCCACTTCTTTCGCTTCCCAACTTGAATACTGTTCATCAAGTATTCTCTTCTTTATAGCTCTGGCTTCATCAGTTCTTTTTTGAGCCTTAAAAAGGAGTCCGCGTAGTGCATCCTTTTCCGATTTCTTCATGCAGGCACGAGAGACTGCATTGATAAGATCTTCAGCCTTATCAGATTCATCCTGCAAAACCAGCCGTTTGCACCCCTCTTCAATCAATCCGGCTATATGCTCAAAAAAGTAGGGTTGGTGCGCGGAACTAATCAAATCGCAGGTATCTCTGAATTCCATGCGTTCAATATCGCTAAGCTCTTTAAACCATTTTTTGTATTCACAATCCCAGAAGCTGTGGTGCGCGTGTTTTCTTCCATTTCTCTTTTCTATGGCTTCAATAACTATTCCGATTCCTGAAATGGATCGTCGTTCTTCCTCACTCTCCCGTCCTATAGCAACGGTACAGTTTGTAAAGTCGAACATTTTATGCAGAGTGATACGTTCTTTCGCCCATTTCGTAAGCGAGAGAAAGTATAAGTCTTTTAGATCCTCCGTATTGCACAGCGCAAAAAGCAATTTGTAAGGATTGCACTCATCGTATCTTTCGGTCCAAAAATGCCAAGGGTGTATGGCACAAAATGCTTCAATAAAAAATGCGGGATAATCATATTCCTTCGATGCGAGCAACGATGAAAAATATGTGCCACACCACTCAGCCGGATCGGTTCGCGATACGTCAACCGGACGTTCAGAAGTAAATACCCACCTCCCCGAAGCGTAAGACAACACATTCAACAATAAACGTAGGGCTTCCGCTGTTACTTTGGGTTTTCCATCAAGATGGTATCTTAACGCCGTATCTCGGAGTCGCTTGAATGTGGCTCTCCATCCGCTTCTTTCCTTTTTTGTGATAATCCTGTTTGGTCCAAAATAATTGCCTTCCAGCGCGTTCTCAGCGAAAAATCTTACATAGTGAAGATAAGATTGAGAATCCGGAAGAGTTTCTTTCTTTCGTTTTGGCCGTTCATCTTTAGGAACAAAAGTTGTCAGTATTCTTCTGCGCCATTTTTCATCTCCTTTTTCGTACAATTTAAGGACAAACGCACACAGTTTGTCATTCCCGGCCTTCATTAAATATTTTTTAAGTTCATCAGTTTCCATATATTCCGCAGCACTTTTTAAACTTCTTTCCGGAACCGCAGACACACGGTTCATTGCGACCTGTTTTTGGAACACTTCTTGATTCCGAAGAAGCAAAAGGCGGGATTATCACATCATTCAGATTCCAGTCATCAGCATTGTCTCCGACAGACTCTTCCCAGACACCGGGTATTTCGCGTTTTAGTACCATCTCCGCGAAGCAAAAGAAATCACAAAGAGAAGACCAAACCTGAACCGAATTTAAATCATTTCCAAGAACATGGGTAGGCCACCATTCCGGGAATTCCCATACCGCGAATTCCGGTCGAATCTGTTCAAAATCAAGGAATCCGATGAACAGTGCCCTTTCAAGAAATATTTGAGCAACTTCGTAGTGCTTATCTATCGATTTTTTAGTTTTGAATTTTTGCTCCAGAAACTTCTTATATTCCGGAAGCGCGGTGTTATCCACCCAGTTTTTGAATGGCTTTTGTTTCTCTTCCATTTCTTTGATCATCTTCTGGAAATCATCAAATTCCATTTTCATTCCTCTAACCGTAACACCGGGCATTTTGTCTTCTGCAGGTTCCTCCAAGCCACCATTCGGATTATCTTTATTATACTCACGGACTTTATCCTGCGGGGATTTACCACCCAGGCTTCTGTGAGGAAATACATTCCACGCGTCAGTAAAGATCTGCATAAGTGACTGTATTTCATCGATTTCAAGATTATTGATTTTCCTTTTAGGGAACGCACCAAACCACCATTTCTTAAAGCGGTTGGTCGCTTCCATGGGATCGCCGTCAGATTCGAATATCTTCTGTTTAATTTCCTTTACGGATATTTTGCCGGATGCTCCGTATTTATTGATTACGTCTTCAAGTTTTTTCTCGACTTCTTCGGATTTTAGTTCGTCTAACATGGTTGTATGATGCGCATTGTTGCGTTTTGTGTCTATCATTTTCGAGTAGAGTTTTTGTATTAGAGGTTATCCCACCATCCCGGAAGGTTCAAAAAGTAAACTGATCCAAATCAAGTTAGAGATGCTTAATTTCCCACTTTTTGGA
The DNA here is from genome assembly GCA_018818235.1 of Patescibacteria group bacterium. Taxonomy (GTDB): domain Bacteria; phylum Patescibacteriota; class Gracilibacteria; order Peribacterales; family Peribacteraceae; genus UBA2144. The sequence continues at coordinate 743 of JAHISE010000095.1, read as the reverse complement.
AGCTGGCAGCCCCAGGAGTTCAAACTACAAACTTATGGGAGGTGATGGTGGAGTGGTTTGAGACACTCTCAAAATACAAATTTATTAATCTGCACATTTGACTTTAAAAATTCCCTTAGGATGAATTTCCCATCTCCCCGAAATTTTTCCTTCATAATCAGGGCGTGGAAACTGTTTCATTTGTAATTCGTGTGTGAGCTCACAACAATTACCATTGTGGTCACATACTTGTATTTTCAAGTATAAAATTTCATCTGGAACGAATGGAATCTTGTTTGCCTCAAATAGAAAATTATCGTCAATTTGCCTTAATTTTGAATCACGATCTTTGCATGGAATGATTTTTTCGCCACATATTAGAGTGGCTTCTTTTAATTCAAGATCTGATTTTGAACGAAAACGTATTTGAAAATTTGCATATTCACCCTGAAGTTTACCTCCATTCATCACAGGCGGAATTTCTCTAATTGAAGGTGAAAGTTCAATTTTGCATTCTTGGCTATTTGACATTTTCCTACCTCCCATGAATCTTTTAGCAAGGTAGCCGATAAAAATTACAATAACACCGCCAACAACTGTTGTTGCCAATGGGTGCGCTTCTATCTGGAGTGTACCCCATATACTAGACACTGTTTCTATAGAATAATTACATCTGATATTCTTTCCTGATTCTTAAACATGCCAGCAGTAAAACCAGTACCACTCCATATAAGGCAAAAGATTCTCAGCGATCTGAAAGAACA
>JAHISE010000094.1 GCA_018818235.1 Patescibacteria group bacterium | reverse complement strand
GAATAGCATCGGATTTTTTCATGTGTTGTAGGGAGTAGAAAAATAAAACAACACACGAAATTATATAGTCAACTGGTAACGTTTATTTGCCCCTTAGGTGGTAACATTCATTTGCCCCCCAACCAGTAGTGAGTAGTAAGAATTTAGGTTTTTGTATGATAATCTTGCTACATACTACTCACTACCACCTACTCACTCGTTCCTACTCACTGCAACCTAATCACCTTTTTTGTTGACCAATTAATAACCTTTCCGTAGTCTTCCTTAGCTCAATGCAAACAATTCCCTTGTCATCCCAGGCCCGTCCCGCAGATACTGCCGCCAAGTTGCTTGTTAAGGAAGGCTTGGTTCCGTGCATTGTATATGGAAACAATATGAAAAATACTTCAATAGCATGTTCTGCAAAGGAGCTCACAAAGGCCTATGTAAAGGCGGGGGAAAGTACAATTGTCGAGCTTGAAATGGGATCCAAAAAGATCCCGGTTCTGTTTCATGAATTACAATATGCATCTGTTTCTGGAAACATTACACATGTTGATTTTTATGCGATCGATATGAAGAAGGAGATCGAAGCAAGAATACCTGTTAAATTCGAAGGCGAGGCTCCGGGTGTTAAGGAACTTGGTGGAATCCTGATCACTCCATATGATCACGTTATTGTTAAGTGTTTGCCAACAGATCTGCCTCACGAACTTCCGGTAAACATGGAAACGCTGACAGAATTTGGATCAGCATTAACTGTGGCAGACATAAAAGTTCCACATGGTGTGAAGATAGAAGATGATTTAGGAACTGTAATCGCAACTGTTCAGGAACCACGCAAGGAGGAAGTTGCAGAAGCAGTACCGGTTGAGGGCGCAGAGGGTGAAGTTGCTGCAGGTGCCGAGGGGGACGAGGCGAAGGCAGAGGGAGGGGAAGAGGGAAAGAAGGAAGAAGGAGGCAAAAATGAATAGTGTAAAGTGAAAAGTGAAAAGTGAACGAATATAAGCAAACTAGAGCAAGTCTTTTTTATAGTGAGCATGGTCGAACTACGACGTGCGAAGACAATCCATATAAACATTGATCATAGTTTGCTAAATTCATAATCTTTCTGTTAACTATCACCCAATGCGTCTTATCGAACGAACTCTTCAGCTAGTAATCCTAATCCTGACAATTATTGTCGGGCTACTGATTATTGGGAGTATCCCGGATGATTTATCATTTAAAGAGCAGAAGAAGATTCCAAAGCCAAAGTCGCAACCGATTGTTATAGAAGAATCATTACCGCCATCTTCATTCTCTCAAATCATTTCACGTTTAAGTCTTGTTCCATTTTTAAAAAGTGATGTTTTGCCTGTTGCAATTGTTATAGAAAATCACGAAGGAGCACGTCCGCACCAACGAGGTTTGGAAGATGCTTTGATGATTCAGGAGCATATGGTGGAAGGATTTATCTCACGATTCGTGGCGATCTATAATAATAAGAATATTCCGGAAATAGTCGGACCGGTCAGGTCACTCAGACCTTATTTTATTGATGCGATAGCACCTCTCACGGGAATATTTTTACATGCAGGAGGAAGCCCGGAAGCTCTGGATAAAGTTGCTTCAGATTCGGATCTATATTCAATAAACGGCTTGTATCATGATGATAAGAATAATGGAGGTGAATACTTCAGAATAAATGGAATCCCTGCTCCGCATGATCTTTTTACAGGAATAAAATCAATCACACCTTTGCTTCCGGAAGATATTGATGAAGTTAAGTGGCCACCTTATAAAACAGGTAATGTACAGAGCGGATCAGGTGCAAAAGCAATCAAGGTTAATTTTTTCAATCCTCTGCATAATGTTTCTTATGCATATCAGTGGGGAACAAAAACATATAAGCGCACAAATGGAGGTGTAATAAGTTCAGCAGAGCCGAGTAATGTTTTGATTTTGGAAATGCCGATAAAAGGAGCGGGGGAGTTCGGGCGGCTTGATATAGATATGGTTGGCAGGGGCAAGATTCAATTATTCAGATCAGGGAAGATGATCGAGGGATTGTGGCATAAAGAAGCACTTGGTTCATTCTTCACATTCGAAGATTTAAATGGAGAGGAATTGAATTTCGCGAGGGGTCAGGTTTGGATGATGTTTGTGCCGAGTTTGGGGAGGGTTTCTTTTGAGGGTTGATCTCATCCGACCTCACCCCCTAGCCCCCTCTCCTGCCACGATAATGGCTTCGAATTAATACGATGATGTTATTTATACTGCTTTTAGTTAATAATTCCGAAAAATTCACTGTGCTTTTGTTATGCAATCTCGTACTCCATAGCCATTAGAAATAGATTTGTTAATAATTTAATGAACCCTCAAGAATCGGAATTATTTAGGCGAAGGAGTATAATTCTGGTCATTTACAGGAGAGGGGGGAGCCCGTATTAAAGAAATAAATTGCATTTCATTGAATCACAGCTGCAATTTAAAAACATTCACTTGCGAAGTTCCCCCTCTCCTCTGAGTTTGAATACATGTAATCAACAAACAATTCAGGTGTTCACTTGCGCGGGAGGAGAGGGGGCTAGGGGGTGAGGTCGGTCAGTTCATCTCAAAAACTCCGGCACCAGCAACGGCTCTTTTATATCTGGTAGTGATTCCACAATCTCCAAATCCTCAAGAGCAATCTTACCAACATAAAGACGTTTAAGATCACCTCCCTTTTCTCTGAATTGTTCAATTGCCCTTAATCCCCGGAAGTACACAACGCTCTTGGTAAATCCTCCTTTTTCCGAAGTATCACTTAAACCACGTTTAATGGAAATTGCCTGAGTAATTGATTTTGCAGGTCCATATCCTATTTCTTCCTGCAGGAATGCTCTGGTTTCTGCAAAGCTGTGCTCAAGGCCGAACATTAAGGCAATAATATTTCTTTGTGAATTAAACCTGCGTTCATGAAATTCACTGAGCACTTTGTTCTGATTATAAATGGCAAGACCTTCCTGAGTATCCAGATAATTTGCACATCCTCTGCGCAACAATGCGTAAGGCTGGTGATCTCCGTTTTCTGCAGTCAGCACATGCGTTTCTATTTCATGAGCAATAAGTGAATCAACATGTGATGGTTCAAATAGCTTTTTTTCCTTTAGATAAATTTTATTGCCACCAACAGTACAATCGGCAACCAGTCTTGGACGAACGGAGACTTCCCAATTATCAAGCACATATTTTTCGAGTATTTCCTCGAATCGCTCTTTTACTTCTTCTGCGTTTAATAATTCATCATGTGATGCCGGGAGGTCACAAGCAATCCGGTTTTTTATTTGATTCTCGGCTTCCTGTATCAAGGCAGCAGACGGAAGACCATAAAGATTTTTAGATGCCAAAGTAAAATCTTCGGCTTTCCCTCTGTTTTTTATCAGAGCAATCCGCTTCAGCAGCTCTTTTCGTTTTTTTTCAAGCAGAATTCCAAGCGGGGAATTATCATCGATTGGTTGGGTAAGCTTTTTCTCTGCTTCTTCAAGATCAATTGAGGGTTCTGAATATATAAAAGTCGGATTATATTTTTTATCTTCCAGAATCCTTTCGCGCTCTTCGTTAAGATTAATTGGCTTGAGATATTTTATTGGCAGTAGATCACGATCTATTGTCGCATAAGTGTTATCAACTGCACGCAAATCGGTTTTAACCGAAGATTGTTTTGAGGAAGAAACAGATTCTTTTGAAGGATCTATAAGGAAAGAGCCCAAATCCCTTTTACCGATGATTGCCTGAACCGATTCGTCTGCAACTTCTTGTTTTATAACCAGCGTCTGGATTTTTTCACCACCCAGAGAGAACTTTACTTTGTAGCTATCTTCGGTTTTGTCTCTAACTTCGGCTGCCTTCTTTTCAAGTAACTTTGTTATCAGAGCAGGCGAAAAGATAGTACGTTCTTTCGTAGGAGATATCCTGCATGGGACTTCGAATTTTTCGCCGGTTCCGGTGATTATAAGTGTTTCATGAGTTCCCAGAACAGGCTTACCTTTATGTTTTTCGTTTTGATGCGTTTCTTTGGTTTTATCTCCGAATAAATCTTTGCACATTCTTACACCCTTTTCCGGAGAACCGACTTTTAGTCCTTGTACACGCTCAAGTCTGGATCTGAGAGGTGAAAGATTTGCGAGCTGTACCATCAGACCCGCACGCGCATTAACTTCCAACAGCGCGGGACCCATATTTTGATCAATTGTCAGGTCAACCGCTAAGTAGCCGATGTTTGTAAGATATTGAATCTTTGAGCAGATTAAGAGTATCTCATCCCAGAATGGAATTTCTATTCCGGAAAAAGGTCCTCCATGTGGCAGTTCCGTAATCAGAGAATGATATTGTGCTGCGTGAGTTGTGACACCTTTCGCAATATCTATCCCAATGCCAATACCTCCCAAGTGGACATTGCCTTTGCCATCACTGTCCTTGGTGGGGACTCGAAGCATTGCAGTAACCGGTACAAGGTTAAATACAATTACACGAATATCAGGAAGACCGGCAGGCCGAAACCGTGCCAATGATTCATGTGTTGTAAGTACCTGTTCAAAAAAAGCGGTGTCCCTGTGTCCGTTAATGGAGAACTTTCCATCAAGAATATCTTCAATATGCTCTTCCAGTTCTCTGTTTGTAATTTCTGCTTTTCCATTCTTCAAAAATTTTCCATTCTTATTTCTTCCCTTCAGAACAATAATTCCTTCTCCACCGAATCCGGAGTTGGGCTTAAGAACGCATTCGTCCGGTAATTGCTTAAAGTCGAATTGTTTAAGTTGGTTTCTTGTATCCAATCTTGCATATATCTTTGCAGCAGGAATTCCACGGGTTCTAAGAAAAGCTTTTGTTTTAAGTTTATCATCGGCAAATGCTGTCGCTTTCTTGGGATTGAATGGTTTTACATATAGTAAGTTGCGAGCATTGATTCCGAGGATGCCGCTGTTGAATAGGCTCTTGAACATGTGCTTATAATAGCATTATTTATAGGCTCTTAAGAGCTTAGTTTGGTCATATTATTGCTGAAACGTGGCCCCCCCACTTGTCTAGCCCCCTCTCCTCCCAGCTCCCTCTCCCTCTAGCACGGCAGTCGCGACTGCCGTGCCCTGGCCCCCTCTCCCGAGGGGAGAGGGGGAACGCCGCAAAAGAAGATAACAAACACTGATTTCACCAATGTTGGAAGAGAACAAACTTTGAATTCTCCAATAGCAGAGCTCCCCTCTCCCTTCGGGAGAGGGGTAGGGGGTGAGGGGCTACATCGGGAGAGGGGGACCGAGGGGGTGAGGTACGTTCGTTCAAAAATTAATATCAAATATGATTCTTAAGTTTCTAGAATAATCTACTCTTCCTGTAAGTGTTTAAATACCTCACGAAATCTAAAATACTCAACCAGTCTTAGTCCTGTCCACTTCCCAAGTCCGATATCTATAATCAAAGTCAGTAAGATCACTTCCGGATAAGCCAGAAGAACAGACTGAAGCCAAGGTCTTGATACAATAATTACGCAAATTAAAGCTGCCAATACAGTCTCACCGATTCCGAGTATTGCACCAAGCAAACCTTCTTCCGCTTTAACGGTCAGAAAACTTTCGGCAAGAGTTGACATGATCAAAAGTATAAATATAGTGTCACGTCCGAATGTGAATTCAAATGCTGCACCTATTCCAAGTAGCAGAAGTAATGTGATACTCACAACTGTCAGAATAATTGCGACTTTTGGTATATAAAGGAGTCGCCAACGCTTGAGCAGTGTTCGCGTTGTATATCCCGTAATCAAAATAAAGATCAAAAACGCCAAACCAATCTGCCACCCCAATGCCAGAAAACTTAGAGCAACTACAGATGGTGTATAAAGTCCGAAAGTTGTTATTCCAATAACTTGTTTAAAGAATGCAATGATTGTTGCAATCAACGGTAAGGTTAAAAGCAGTATTACAACTTGGCTGGAGATTCCATGAGTCAGCATGTAATTAACCAATGCCGAGAGCAGATTCCACGGACGTATATATGTGCTGGTTTCATCAACAATCAGCAAATCAATATCCCTCTGTTCTATATCCGATAAAAATGATTCAATATTCTCCGCAGCCAATAGGGGATTGATTGCTTCCTTGCGTGTTATAAGAATCCGGTCGGGCTTGAGTACCGAAAAAGGTCCTCGTGCTGTCTTGGACAAAGTGTTCAGGCCCCTGTCTGTGATCATTACAATCGTCTGATTTTCGATTCCGCTCACTCGGCTCGGATCAGCTTCTGCTGCGCGCATAAGTGCTTGTAACCCCGTAATTCCATCGGTCCATAAAATGATTGATTCCGCTCCCGCCAGTGCCGTGCTTTTTTCCGATATTGCATTGAACAGTGCTTCCTCCGTACTCACGGGAAGCGTAGGACCCATTGGCTGAATTATCCGCAAATAAACCCCTTCGTTCGCAGCAGTTTCCTGATGCAGAAGAAGCTTTTCCTGAGGGATTGTAGTGTCGGCAATAAGTGCAATTTTGCGTTCATACACAACAACCACTCTTTGTGTTTCCGCTTCGTAAACTTCATCGTCGACAGTGGTTTGAATAACCAATCTGATGGCCAGCGTATCGGTCTTCTCCGGAGTGTATACAACTTCAACTGTGCGGCTTATCGGCTGAGGGATTCCCTGCACGTACCATTTGTAAGTTGTATCTTCACCCAATCCCTTACTGGAAGATGCATCCAAAACCAGAGTTCTTCCAACCTTGATTTCCTCGGGACCGGTAATGATTGGTATAAGATCGCCTGCTGTAAGCTCTGGTTCCTGGGCGACTGCAGATGTGCTTAAGAGCAAAGGTATAATTAAGAGGAGTTTTCGCATGGGGGTAGTTTAGCATGAAAGGAAGTGGGAGAATTAGAAGATTGAGGAGCGAAGTCGAGTACTGGAATATTGGGTATGTTTCTATTATCGATGTCCAATATTCCAATATTCCAATATTCCATTATTCCATTATTCCATTAATGCTCTTTATAGTTTGTGCTATTCTTAACCCAACTCTTATCCCCCCACACTCATGAACATCCAACACCTAGAAAAAGGCTTCGAACTCAACGACGCACAATTGTTATTAATGGCTAAAAAAATTGGGAAGTTGGCAACTTATTGCAAAAAAATAAAAGATGAAAGCTCTTCCATTAGAGTGGAATCCGAAATGCGTAGAACCAAGAAAGGTAGAGACAGTATGAAAGTGACAATGACCGTTGAGTTGCCGGGAAAAGTACTCAGATCAGAATCCAGAAGACCGGATCCTGTGGAGGGTGTGGACAGATGTTGCGAGAAAATGGAACCTCAGATTATCAGGTATAAAGAGATGAGGACGGGGAGGGGGAGGGTGAGACGGTAGTTGTCTGAACCGCAGATAGCGCAGTGTACATGATCGTGGGGTTACAATAGGAGATACCTAATCCTTTCCCCACCTTTACCATGGCAACATCCATATTAAAGAAGAACTTCCCCGGAGTTGACACTCTCCAGGAAGCAGCCAATCAAGCTACCTTCATCAT
>JAHISE010000093.1 GCA_018818235.1 Patescibacteria group bacterium | reverse complement strand
TATTATACCAAGGCACCGAACGTACCCTTTTTTCGATTACCGGAGTTGTAAGCCAGTCGTTGCTCGATTGCCATATATGAGTAAGACTCGGGAGTCGTGCAGAAATATACATGGGATCTATTGCATGGTCTGTAATCGGGAGTTCGTAACCTGCGGCGATCAATTGAAGGTCCCGATAAAGTGTGTTTACAAATTCTTCCCTGCGGGCAATGTCACGTACGGACTGGGCGATACCACACGGGTAGCCCTTTTCCCTTCGTCCGCATAAAAGATCAGATCTGTAACTCATTGCGTCTTTAACGTCTTCCTCCGTAATTGTAGGGTCGATATTGTAAACATTTTGGTTGCCTATAAATTCATGCAAATCATCTGAAGTATCGATCAAAAATTCTTTTTTTGTTATGTCACGAATGTAATCATAGATCCCCGTTGCTGCGGCATCAGCAGAGCCGGTTGTTAGTACCATGGCCAGCAACGCTGTGATAATCAGAAGGCCGGTAAGTGGCGTGGGGAAATATTTCATCAATCTTCTTCCTTATAGTTACGAAGCGAAGTCTTTATATTCCAAACACGTGGCAGGCAACTGCTTGCGTCCGCAGCAAGTGCAAAACTGTTTCTAAGGTCCAGTGAAGCCTGTTGCAGACATAGAATTTCCGTTTCCATAGGTTTCATGCGCAGGTATCCGGTTGTAAGGGCCAGTGTTCTTTTCAGCGAACGCCGAGCAAACAGAAGTTCATCAAATATCAATTTTCGATCAGCAATCGCATTGTTTACAACTTCGGAAATAAAGATCAGATCTTTAATAGGGCTTGGGAGTTCGCCAAGCCTTCTGCTGCGCCGTTGCTCCTGATCAAGGGTTTCAGTCGGAAGGAATATGCTGCGTTCCACAAGCGCACACTCATACATTTGCAGATATTCCAGAAGGACAGTTCCCATATCCAATTGGCTCAGGCGATACAGGTTATTGTTAAGTGGTCCTGCAGGATTCGGAACAGGAGGATTCGCAGTGTCATCAGGAGGACCCGGCAATCCATCACCATCGGTATCCGGAAGAGGATATTGCCATGTGTAATCGTTCCACGAAGGTAGCCTTCCTGCCAGATTCCATAGTTTTGCTTTTGGGGAAAGCGCCTGAGCATAGGTTGCGCCCACACATTCCGGAGATGTATCTTCGAATTGCTCATCTATCACCTCGCCAACAGTTTTGTGGTAAAGCCTGATCCATTTATCTACATCACTCATTTTTTTTATATCATCCTTGTCCGTATAGTCATAGTCTTCATCCGCTTCATCCTCTTCTTCGTCATCAAAATCTATGCTTTTAAAAATATCATATTCAAAGCGGGTGCAAGCGGGGAGGATGGGGTAGCGATAGGGAGTGTTACCATAAGCTGCGGAAATTTTTTCTATTCCTCCAAATATCAGTATAAATGAAAGAACAAACAAAAAGATGGTAACCACTTTATTATTGCAGTCGTTGGTTTTGCCTTTGATGTAATCAACAATCGGTTTCATCTAGGGGCTTGGAGTCGGGAAAGGATTATTTGGGTCAAGATCGGGAGGAAAATCATCACAACTTGAAATAAAGCACGGTGCTCTGCCAAGCCACGTTATTATGGAAGCGGCCTGACGGAGACTGGTGCCAAGAGCCCATCTGAATTCAAGCAAAAAATCATCAAACACACCCGCAAATTGCAGAAGCGAGCGGTAAGAGGCGTCGTATTCCGCAAGCATCTTAAGTATCTCCGATTCACGCGCCAAAAGTGAACTGGTTACACGAGGACAGTACTTTGCGATGTCAGCTCTTTCGGTTAGGCTGCCGTCATTTGCGGCAAACATACATTCGGGAATTACCGGCCATGCAACAGGCAGACAACCGGAAACCGTAACAGGAATAAGCTCATCTTCCCACTGTCCATATTCAGCCGAGTAAGCGGCCTGTTCACACACCATATCAGCCCTGCATGCGAAAGATCTCATAGCCTGTGCAAGATATGGTATCAATTCGGAAGAAAGCACACGTTTTGTTTCCAGTATTCCGCGGCGAGGCAATCCTTCTTTGCTTAAATCTATTCCACCTTCCGAAGGTGGGATGCTGTCGAGCTCGGCTATTCCCAATTCTTCGCCACCACCATCAATATCTGAATTGGAAAATCTTATGCCCTCCTCTTCCTCGTCCTCTATTTTTGTATTTTTTATCAACAGCCAACTGTCTTTTGATATTTTGTAGTAAGCCTCTCCTTCGTCCCCAAATCGCACTTCGCCTATGGCAGCATCTTCCGCCCTTCTTCTTCCAAACAAAACCGTTCTGTAAATTCTAAGTTCTTTTGCAAGCCTTTTGTTTATTGCTGTTCTGCAGGCATCGCTGTTAACTGCAGTTTTGGGCTCCGCAGGAGAGGGTTCATCCGCCAGCACGTTTGAGATCGTGAGAGCAGCAAGTGTCCCGATCAATAAAACAGATACGCAGCCGGTGGTAAGAGATCGTATTTTCATAAAAACTTATAATATCAATAATAACCCATTATTCTCCATCAATGGTTATTTCATAGTCAGGAATAAAATCCAGATCAGGCGGGACTTCGAACGAAGGAACTATTTGATTTCGCGGAGTATTGTACGGGAAGTCACCCGGGTCCCCTTGGTCTTCCAGATCTTCGGGGAGGGTATGTGGTTCCACCGTACTGCGTAAACCACAAACACGCAATTGATCTATAAATGACATATCTTTACTTGCTCCAGCGCAAATACTTTCTTCAATAATTTTGGATTCGTTTTCTGCCGGCCAGTCCACACTCCATCCCGTAGCCGGATAAGTTTTGCCTTCGTTCAGGAGCTGGCATGTCCAGTCATTATCAGGGCAGGATGCCATGTCGTATCCCACGTCGGCCGGATTAGGCCTGAACCATCCGATAGACAGATGATCTTCACGTAAAATTACCGCCGGACGTGTTCCGAACCTCATAAGCCGCTCAAGAAGGTCCATTTCCGCATGAACACACGTTTCTTCGTGCAATTTGTAGCAGTCCTGTTCCGTATATTTATCAGGCTGAATTTCATAGGAAAATAGTGTTTGGCTTTCC
>JAHISE010000092.1 GCA_018818235.1 Patescibacteria group bacterium | reverse complement strand
TTATTCAGGGGAAACTCTTATGAGTGCAGAAGAAGTTGAACAACTTATATTAAACGTGGGCGTTGGAATAAATATTAAGCCATACACAACCCAAAAGATTGAGGGAAGAATCAGTATTCCGGAGAGTGGGAAGACTATGGATGTTAGTATGGGGGTGGCGGAGTTTGATCCGATTTCTGGTAAAAGAAATAATGATTATCATCTTAGTCCAACTGAAGGTGGTGTTAATAAGCTCAATCCAGACAAGCCTGTGTGGATTGTGGTGCATGGGAGAGGTGATAGTGAAATAGGAAACAATATAAATTATCTTGCACAATCACTGTATTTAAAAGGATATCAAGTAGTAACACTGGGCTGGGAAGATGCAGCAAAAGATAATGGAGTGCTATTAGGCACTCTAAGCGGTGCAAGCTGGATTGAATCAGTTGGCAAATGGGGGGCAGATCAGTTAAAAGCAATGGGGTTTGAAGGAGACAAAGTGAGTAATGGTGGGCATAGTTGGGGATCACTTGTAGCTTATGAAATAGGTAAGAACTATAAGTATGGATCTGAAGGAAATGGTTATGGAGTGCAGGCAATAGTAGCAATGGATAGTCCTGTTGATCCGCTCCCTAATAAATATCCAATACATGATGTTGTATTTAACGATGTTTCAAATGTTTCTTGGGCGTTTCATAGCAGTTCATTTGGTTCGGAAGCTCGTGCGAATACGGCAGACTTTAATTTTGATATCCTTGGTGTACACGAAAGTGATGAAGATAATATATTTATGACGCCTGATAAAAAACTGCTTCTTGATAATGCACAGGCATATTTAACTGAACATGGTTATTCTGTCTCTTATTTTGCAAACTTGATAAACGGATACGGAGACTCAACACTTGATGTGCTGGATATCGGAAAACTAGTTAACGGACAAATGCTTGATATATCGGTTGATCCTTATAACCCTGAAGGGGTTTTACCGATTACTGTAGAAAAAAATACCGGGTCAGAAGGTGAATACTGGCAAGCTATCCCCACCTCGCTACTTGATACTCCATAAGATAATATACTTCAGTAGTAATGCTACATAGGTTTAAACACATTGTAGGCATAATTCTGATCCTTGGATTATTATCCTTTGGGGGTTTGCATATATTTTATTACAAACATACTTCACCAAGTGAACTGGCTAAGAAGCTTGTTGAACATAATAGAAATGCTGAAGATTGTTTCTTACTTAGAACATTTGATTTTGGACCAAGACCAACTACATACGAAATGCAAATGCGGTGTGTTTATGAATACGCCTCCCTCACCAAAGACCCCTCAGCCTGCGAGCTTCTGTTGCCCAGTAGTTATGGGTGGAGTTGTTTGGGGGCGACAGTAGAGGACATGCCATGTGTTTTCTATGGAACACGTGCTAATCCAAAGATAAAAGGGAATGGAATAAATGTAAATTTTTCAGAATGCTTGAACAAGGAGTCGCTGGCAAATAGCAATGCATGCTGTTCAATAGCTAAAATTAGGTATACGGATAAAAACAATAGTTGCGACCATCTTTCTAATGTAAAAGGGGACATGTTAAACCAATGTCACTACGAGCTTGCAATTAAAAAGGGTAACATCGAAGAATGTAAACTCATTAATAATGAGAATATTAGGACTGGATGTGAAATAAGCATGAAGTATAAATAAGTTTCTCTTTAAACCATGCAAAATCAGCGTATGCATTCCAAAACCTGGCACTTTCTGAAACTAAATGTTAGTGTTGATTATGGTTCGAATAAGGCGGGAGGTGCAGGAGAATCAATAAGCTCCGTTCTTCCTGCAGGGAAATACACATTAACATTAACGGATAATACCGATTATTCAGGGGAAACTCTTATGAGTGCAGAAGAAGTTGAACAACTTATATTAAACGTTGGTGTTGGAATAAATATAAAGCCATATACCACGCAGAAGATTGAGGGAAGAATCAGTATTCCGGAGAGTGGGGAGAGTATGCCGGTTAGTATGGGGGTGGCGGAGTTTGTGCAAAAAGACGATGGAACATATGAAAGAAAAGAATTTGGCAAAGAGGCTATTAATAGTCTCAACCCCAACAAACCTGTTTGGGTTGGAATACATGGAATGAATGGACACGAAGATGATGCAAGGATTGATGGTATAGCACAGGAACTATATGCATATGGTGACCAAGCAGGTCAAGTGGTCACCATTAATTGGGAAATTGCAGCACAAGACATTACAAGAACAGGACAAGATGCACCTTGGACAAAATCTGTCGGTGAATGGGTGGGGCAACAGATAGTTGCAGCAGGATTTTCGCCTGATAAAGTACACTTCTACGGACATAGTCATGGTACATATGTATCCTTTTCAGCAGCTAGCGAGATTATGCGTCTTAAAGGCGGGCTTCAAGTAAATACAATTGTCGCACTTGATCCTGCAGGAAATGTTAAAGCCTTAAGTGGATTTGATGATGGTGATATAAGATTCGATTCTGTATCTAGAAATTCCGTAGCGATAGAGGGTAGTTGGATAGCTGGCAGCAATCAGCTTGCAGCAACTGCAGATATTGCTTTTCAGGTAGATTCAGAGGACACCCATTTTCCATGGCAGGAGCATGGTCTACCGATAACAACATTTTCAAGTATTTTGCATAGTGAAAGATTTATGCCAGGACAATACCCACAAGCACTTACTCTGGAATCACTTATGACTCCTATAAGTGAACAATCCATGCAAATGGAAAGAAATATATTTCGAGGTAATTATGAAGGTATTATTACCATAGATACTGTTAAAACTAATGATAAGTATGGCAATTATTATGTGGCATTACCAAGAAAGATTGAGTGGGGCAATCCTAATAGTGACTTAAATATTATTAGTTATATCAACAATGTTGATGCTACCATTACACAACCTTAGTTCTATTTACTAATCATATGATTTAATGCAATACATCAGGATAATAATGAAATGGTTATTGATACTTACGGGATTGATAGTATTACTGTTAATTCTTGTTCCATTATTTATGATACTAGTTGGATATAAAGTAAATAATGATTCCGGAGAAGTTGCTGAGATCGCTGCAAGAGAAGGAAATATTGAATTGTGTGACAAGATTATTAATTATGGAATTTTTGGACCTCCCAGTGATGAATCAAGGATGCATTGTGTTTATAGATACGCCTCCCTCACCAAAGACCCCTCAGCCTGCGATCTTTTGATGCCCAGTAGTTATGGGTGGAGTTGTTTGGGGGCGGCGAGAAAGAAGGGTGAAATATGTAGTATCAATTATAATAAATATGTTGAATGGTGGATCGAATCAGTTTATGAAGACCCACAAAAAGCTACTATGGAGGAATGTAAACAAGATTCCGTTAAATCTGAAAAAGGAGAGAAATGCTGTCACATCCTTTTATTAACCAGCGAAGAAGATATTAACGACTGCTCAAGATTTAAAGGAGATGATCCGTTTAATGATCTTTGCCTGGCACAATTAGCTTCTAAAATTAAAGATGTAAGTATTTGTAATGGAATAGTTAATGATAACGCAAGAGAGATATGTGAGATTAGCGTGAAGTATAAATAAGTTTCTCTTTAAACAATGCAACATCTCCGTTCCTATCTTAAGGCTTGGTACTATGTGAAGATTAAAGTAAATGTTGGTCATATCACAGAAGACAACAGAGAGCCGCATGGTGATAAAACATTCACATACACGACTCTTGTAGACAAACTATCACAGGACATTGCAAATGCAGAAGCCTCCACAGAGCTGTTTATGGCTCAGTTGGGTCTGAACTTTGGAAGTATTACAAGTGACGAGATCAAAAACATTAGCGCGAGTAATCT
>JAHISE010000091.1 GCA_018818235.1 Patescibacteria group bacterium | reverse complement strand
TTTATACTCCTTCGCCTAAATAATTCCGATTCTTGAGGATTCATTAATTATTAACAAATCTATTTCTAATGGCTATGGAGTACGAGATTGCATAATAAAAGCACAGTGAATTTTTCGGAATTATTAACTAAAAGCAGTATAACTCAATAGAAAATCTATGCTGCTGTGGCCTTTGCCTTCTTCTTTGTTGGAGCCCTCTTATCTTCTCCATGCAAAAATTCCAGTTTGTCATCACCTTTCTTTACGACACGTATAACGTCTCCTTCGGAGAATATTCCCTTGAGTATATGTTCGGCAATCTCGTCCTCAACCATTTCTTGAATTACACGCCTTACCGGTCGAGCGCCATATTCCGGATCAAATCCTTTCTCCGCCAAAAGGTTTAGTGCTTTTGTGTCAACATCAAGTTTAAGGTTTTGGTCATTAAGACGCTTCTGAAGCAAATCAATATGTAATTTGACTATTTTTCGGATGCTATCTTGAGCCAATGCATTAAATACGATGATGTTATCGACTCGATTCAAAAATTCCGGTCTCATCTTTGTCTTAAGCTCTGCAAGAACCTCTTCACACTTTTCTTCATAGTCTTTTTCTTCTTTGCTTGCATCACTTTCCAAGGTGAATCCAATTTTAGCTGCTTGCTTTGTCAGTTTTTCTGCTCCTATGTTACTGGTCATTATAATTATCGTGTTTGTGAAGTCGACTTTCTTGCCTTGCCCGTCGGTTAGCGTTCCGTCCTCCATAATCTGAAGAAGGATATTAAAGAATTCGGGATGTGCTTTTTCTATCTCATCAAAAAGGACAACAGAATACGGTCTTCTCCTAACGGCCTCTGTAAGCTGTCCTCCTTCCTCGTATCCCACATATCCCGCAGTGGTTCCTGTTAATCTGGAAACATTGTGACGTTCCATGAATTCTGACATATCAATTTTAATAAGCGCGTCTGACTTTCCATAGATTTCTTCCGAAATTGTTCTTACCAATTCGGTTTTACCTACTCCTGTAGGACCCAAGAACAAGAAAGATCCTGTTGGACGTTTTCTGTCGGAGATTCCCACGCGACTTCTGCGGATAGCACGTGCTACTTTCTTAAGTGCTTCGTCTTGTCCTACAACTCTCTTGCGCATCAGATTTTCCAATCCCTGAAGTCGCTTTTTCTCTGAGCTCATTAGTCGTGTAACAGGTATGCCGGTCATGCGTCCGATTACTTCGGTAATATCATCTTCATCGATTTGCAACGGCGTACGCCTGTCTCCGTCTTCTTGTGACTTTAATTCATTGATTTTTTCCTGAGTGGTTTGTTGTTCCTGTTTTAGGTTAAGTGCTATGTGATATTTTTGTTCTCTAACTGCTTCCTGTTGTTTAAGAATCAATTTCTCCAGTTTGTCTTCCAGCTTTTTAAGTTCCGGAGGAGTTTCTGCCAGCTGCAAACGTTTTTTAGCAGCAGCCTCATCCAATACATCTATTGCTTTATCCGGAAGAAATCTTTCGGAAAGGTAGCGATTACTCAGGTTAACAGCAGCTTCTATGGCTTCATCTGTGATAGTGAGTGTGTGGAATTCTTCGTAACTACCCCTAAGTCCTTGCATGATTTTAATAGCGTCTTCCAGACTAGGTTCTTCTACCATCAATGATTGCAGTCTTCGTTCCAGTGCTCGGTCTTTCTCTACTGTACGATATTCATCCGTAGTTGTTGCTCCAACTATCTGAATTGCTCCGCGACTTAGAGCGGGCTTAAGAATATTAGCGGCATCCAGCGATCCTTCTGCAGAACCTGCACCAACAACCGTATGAATTTCATCAATAAAAAGTAGAATCTCGTTATTCGATTGTAATGCTTCTTTAATCAGATCATCAAAACGTTGCTCGAATTCACCACGGTACTTTGTGCCGGCTATAAGTGAACCCATGTTAAGAACCAGAAGTCGTTTATTCTGAAGTGATGCCGGAACCATTCCCAATGCAATTCGCTGCGCCAACCCCTCAACTATTGCAGTCTTTCCAACCCCGGGTTCACCTATAAGTACGGGATTATTTTTAGTTTTTCGGTTGAGTATATGGATCATTCTTTCAATCTCTCCTTCACGACCGATAATCGGATCAATTTTTCCCTCCTTCGCGCGCGCAACCAGATCGTCAGTAAAGTAATCCAGAACCGGAGTCTTGCTTTTTACATCTCCTTTTTGTCGCTTCATTCCTTCGGGTTCAATCATCATTGAGCCGGGTGCTCCCGAACTTTGCATTCCGACGATTGCACCTTGTAATCCCTGAAAGAATGATTCCAAAGATTGCTCCATATTACGATTTTGTTGTTTGAATTGATTGATTTGTCCAAACATTTCTTCAACATGCTCTTTCAAATCCTCCGGATCAACCTGCATTTCTTCCAGTATCGCAGTCGCTGCATTTTCCCCCGTTGATACCAACGAGTGCAGAAGATGCTCCGTACCAACATTTGCATGTCTGAATTTATGAGCGATTATTACGCTTTGTTCAATAACATTATGAAGATATTGGGAAAGTCCGTGCTTAATTTGTTTCCCTTCGATATCTTTTGTCTTCATTGCCTTTAGCAATATTCTTACGTTTTCCTGTGTTACACCTGCTCCCGTAAATAACGAAAAGCCAAGTGACTTTGGAATACTAAGAAGACCGAGTAGCAAATGCTCACTTCCGATATAAGGACTTTTCATATTCTTTGCTTCCTGTTCGGCAATCTGAAGTGCGAGTTTTGCGTTGGGGGTGAAACGATCGAAAGGGTGCATGGGGGAGGGGGGATAATTTATTGGGATTAGTGTTACTGAGCTTTCTCCGGATGTATTTAGTTGCTAGTTTACTAGTTTATTAGTTTCTAGTTCGCAGTTAATACTCTAATGATATGAAGCGTATTTGTCTGCTAAGTTCCTTACATTATAGCAAAAAAATGACTTCTCTTCACTGACGGGAATTGGGGAAATAGGGGATAGATATAGTATGGTAAGAATAATTTACAAAAGGGTCATTATTTATATTGGTATATCTTACAGTCACTGGTCACTGGTCACTGGTCGCAAGTCACGGTATACCGGTGATGGTTAAATAATTATTAAATAAACCATAATTGACTAGCGACTAGTGACGAGAGACTAGTGACTTATAACTCGAAGATATTTATATTCATACTTGAAGTGCTATCTACTTATGTAACCTCTGCCAATCCTCCAAAAAGATTGCAAGAATGGTTGTTATCGGAATCGCCAACATTACGCCGACTACAGGATGAATTGTGTTTGGGAAACTGATACCCACCATCATCGCAAAGATTATTGCGACAGGGGACAGGCCAACGGCTCTTCTCATAATAAATGGAACCAGCAAATTATTTTCACACCATTGAATAATGTAATAAACACCGGCAACAATAGTTGCCCATACAAATCCTCCGGTTGAAAGTGCGATAATCACAGCGGGGATTGCTGCAATAAGCGGACCTACGGCCGGAATGAATTCGCAGAATCCGGCAAGGACTGCAAGAGTCAGTGCATATGGCATTCTTAGAATAACAAGAGCTATAAAAGTCAAACATGCGATTGAAAGCATAAGCAGCAATTCTCCGCGTGCCCACTGTGCGATTTTTGTATGCATTGCTTCGGACTTGGAGTGCAGGTAAGACCTGTAGCGTTCCGGCATAAAACTTACAACCCATCTGAGTATCCTTTCCTTCTCAATCTGAATAAAGAATCCAAATACAAGTACTACAATCAAGTTAAGCATAAACTTTGCAACAGAGCCCGCAAGTTTTGCTGCGAACAATACCGATCCCTGTGCAGCAGTTGAAAGTGTTTGCCCCATTTGCTGCAGGGCATCACTAAAATCATTGATGGAAAGGCTCTGAACAGTGGTTTGTGTGAGGATGGTAAGTCTGTAATTTAATTCATAAGGAAGGAACGGAACCGAAACCTCCGGATTTGCCAGAAATGCGTCAACTTCCGTGCCTAAAAAAGCTCCAATTTCCTGCAACTGGTCGGCAATAATAGGAATAAAAGAGAAAAGTAGGAAGAGAATGACAAACAGTGCTATCAAATAGTGAATCAGAATTCCAATTCCTCTCGGAATTCCAAAATGTTGTAGTTTGTCCACTCCCGGATCTATTACTGCTGCAACAAAAACACCAAGGAACAAAAGTATCAGCTTGTCGCGCAAATGATAGATTGCGAATGCAGAAACACAGATCAAAAGAATTGCAAAAGCGGCCTGTACAGTACTTCGTACGGAAAGATGTACGATGATCTCATCAGTTTCTTGCTTTGCAGGAATATTAAAACTTTTTCTTCTTCTTGATGTTGTTGATGAATTTTTTGCACGCTCAATAATTTTTTGTGCTTTTCTTCCGACAATCCTGAGAGAAGTGAATGCCTTTTGCTGTTTTTTTGGAGTCATTATTGTAAGACGGCAATGAAGAAATCGACTATAAAGAATGAAAGTGCACTTATAATGAAGCCAACTATCGCCATTTTCAACCTATTTTTCCCCGCCTCCTTGTCTCCGATCGCAGATCCGATTGCAATTTGATACCCCGCAATGATTATCATAAGCAAAAAGAATGCTCCGATAAACATGAATATTATTTGAAGTAGATAACGTATATAATCAGGAATACAAGAGGCACTGATATCTCCTGTAACAAAGTTACAGCCAGCAGTTCCTCCGCTCGCAGGTATTAGTGATGGATTTGACATATCAACTGTAAACCCAGCAAATGCTTTTGATGGCATTAAGGATATCGAACTAACAAGCATCATTGTTCGAAAGCACATAATTATTAATCCCTGTTTCATATTGAACATATTATGCTTGAGAGTTAGTAGCTTTTGTTTTTTTCGGCTCGTCATGGCGCCTCATTTATGGTGTTTTTATGTTTGTATTCTTGATTTAATAAAAAATATGATTGGTAGTTTATGACTGGTTGTATATCTGGTGATAGAATACGAGAGTATTAGAGTACTGGAATATCGGGGTGATGTTTAACAATCACATGGCTGGTTGTCGCTTTAGCCCAATATTCCAATATTCCAGTACTCTAATTCGTTACCAACTACTCACTTGTTTTCCTGGTCAACAACCCCCCGGCCCATAGTCGCCCTCGCCCCCATGGCAGGAGTAACCGATGCCGCATACAGACAGCTCATAAAAAAGCTTGCTCCTGAAGTCATAGTGTATTCGGAATTCTTAAGTACAGATGCCATACATTATGGTGCAAAAAAAACGATGCAAATGATCCATTTTGATGCAGAAATTGAACACCCATTTATAGTTCAGATATTTGGAAAAGATCCGCAGCATTTTCTTTCCGCTGCAAAAGTTGTGGAAGAAATGGGAGCGGATGGTATCGACATTAACATGGGATGCCCCGCAGCAAGAGTTACATCCTCATGTCACGGCTCGGCGTTAATGAAAAACCCCGAACTTGCAGCTGAACTTGTGGCAGCAACCAAAGAGGCTGTAAAGATTCCGGTAAGTGTAAAGACAAGATTGGGATGGGACTCGTCCGAAAATTTAATTCCATTCTGCAAAGGATTGATCGAAGCCGGAGCCGACGCATTGGCGATACACGGACGCACTTACAGTCAAAAATATAAAGGTGATGCGGATTGGGAACCGATTTATGAACTAAAAAAAGCAGTAGATGTTCCGGTGATTGGAAATGGTGACATAAAAAATGCACAAGATGCGGTTGATAAGATTGGGAATTTGGATGGGGTGATGGTGGGGCGGGGGACGTTTGGGAATCCGTGGGTGATGGGTGACGTTGTTGATGCTTTTGAGAGTCACTGGTCACTGGTCACTGGTCACTGGTCACCCGAGACTGACCAGCGACGAGCGACCAGCGACCAGCGACCGTTCGTACCTACCAAAGATAGACTAACCTTCACTCAAAAAATCCCTCTCATCCTCGAACATTGTGAACTTGCAGTCAAATTAAAAGGAGAGAAGAGGGGAATGTTGGAGATGAGGAAGCACTTGGCTAGTTATGTTAAGGGGATAGATGGGGCGAAGGAGCTCAGGGCGAAGTTGGTGAGAGTAGAATCGATTGATGAAGTTAAAGATATATTTAAATATACGTTTATTCGTTAACTCGTTTTCTCGTTTATTTGTTTCAAATAAATCGAGAACGAATTAACGAGTAAACGAAAAAACGCGCAAACGAAACAGCCAAAAGCCTTAACTCAATCATCATCCTCCTCAAACTTCGATCTTAATCCCCGGTCCCATACTCGGCGCAATCGTCGCAGACAAAATATAGTTACCTTTGATCCCCGCAGGCTTTGCTTCCTTAATGGACTTTAAAATAACTTCAAGATTTTCCTTCAGCTTCTCTTCTCCGAACGAGAGCTTCCCGAAAATCGTATGGATGATTGCTTGTTTATCCATCTTGCATTCGATTCT
Source organism: Patescibacteria group bacterium (assembly GCA_018818235.1). GTDB lineage: Bacteria > Patescibacteriota > Gracilibacteria > Peribacterales > Peribacteraceae > UBA2144. The sequence continues at coordinate 15,050 of JAHISE010000091.1, read as the reverse complement.
TCCCTTATTAAGTTCATTAATAGTCTTTACTATATCTTTTGTAACAGTTCCTGATTTTGGATTAGGCATCATACCGCGTTGACCAAGAATCTTGGCGACTTTTCCAAGATCTTTCATCAAATTTGGATGGGCGACTGCGATATCAAAGTCGATTTTTTCCGCTGCCACTTCTTTAATCAAATCTTCGCTACCGGCTTTGGTTGCACCTGCTTTTTTGGCAGCATCAACCATATCATCAGGGACAAAGGCTGCAATTCTTACTTTTTTACCGGTTCCGTGAGGCAGTGATACGGTTGTCCTTACAAGTTGATCTGCCTGAGTTGTATCTGCTCCGATACGAATATGCAACTCGGCAGTAGAATCAAAGGAAGAGGTAGAGACTTTAGTAAGAAGTGCAACCGCTTCATCAATCGGATATTTCTTTTTTCCCAACAGAGCGACTTTCTCGTTATATTTTTTTCCATGTTTCTTTTCTATCAATGTTTTTGCATCAGTCATTATATAAGGGGGTAAGTGGTTTACCCTGAGCGAAACGCCCGAAGGGCGTGAGTCGAAGGGTACTGGCGTCCGGATGGACTCCCACGATGGGGGGATTTTGATCGAAGTACTTGGTTTGTGCAATAAAAAAAGAGACTTTATATGCAGTTAATTAGTTAACTGGTTACTAGTTCGTAGGATTAGAACAAATCAAATAGTGCATCGTCAGCGAACCAGTAACTAGAAAACTAGTCAACTAATCTGCGACAACAGTTGACCTATTTCTTCTTTCTTCTTTTCTTGCCTTTTTTCTTAGTCTTGGCAGGTTTAGATGCTACTGCTGCTGTGGATTTCTTTGGAAGCTTGAGATTACACTTAAAGAAAGAGGGGATTACCAGATCTTCTTCCCGTGTGCTCACATACAAAACGAAACCATAAAGGAACATTGTCAGAGGAGTTACCCACCAGCCTTCCGGTGCACCACCCAGTATCAAAGTTAGCAAAATGGAAAGTCCGGAAAGAACTGCGGTAAGAGTTCCAATTATCTTTATTGTATAAAGGTAAATCAGTGATGGAACAACCTGAGAACTTGCATCCAAAGCCCTAATCATATTGTCGTGGAACAGGAAAAGCGATCCACCAACGGCAAATACAACCAAAAGTCCGACATAAGTTGCACTCGCATAAGACATATTTGCAAGCACACTGGAGACGGTTGGTATTGCGGCAATTGTCATAAGCAATATTCCAACGCCCATCATCAGATAGCAATATGTTGCCTTTACAACACTTTTTGGTTTGGCTCCTGCGTTATTCAAACTTGCAATAGCAAATACGGCAAATAAAAGGATGATGAAGAGTGGAACCAAAAGTCCGTACACTACTCCGACTGATCCGAAGACGGATCCAAGTGGTTGATCTACCATATGAGAATTGGGAAAAGGGTCTGATATAGGTTATTGAATATGGCTTAATGCTGCACGTTATTGATATTGCATATATTTGAATATTGTATTGTTATAGAGTTGATGACTTATGAGTGAAAAGTTAAAAGTTAATAGTGAAAAGTGACTAAAGAGAAGTCAAGTTTTGTTTTTTTCAGAAAAACTATTCACTATTCACTTTTAACTATTCACTCCAATTTGTTTTCAAGTAATTTGAGTTATTCTATCGTAACTCCCATGTTTTTTGCCGTTCCTTCAATAATTCTCATAGCAGCCTCAACATCTGTAGTATTCAGGTCCGGCATTTTGATTTCAGCAATTTCTTTTAGTTGTGATTTTGAAATCTTACCCACTTTGATTTTGTTGGGCTGACCGCTTCCTTTCTTGATCTTTGCTTTTTCGAATATCATGTTTGCGACAGGGGCTTGTTTAAGTTCAAAGGTAAAACTGCGGTCGTCATAAACAGTAATTACTATTGGGATAATCTGACCCTGACGATCCTGAGTTTTATCGTTAAATTGAGTGCAGAAAGCGTTTATATCCACTCCTGCTTGACCGAGAACAGGTCCCAAAGGAGGGGCGGGATTAGCCTGTCCGCCACGCGCCTGAGCCTTTAAGATTTTTGCAACTTTTTTTGCCATATAGCTGGGATAATGTAGGGGGTTGGGGGAGGAGAGTCAATTATTTAACCCATTAATTAATTTCCCTCGTTTACTTGTTATGAAGTTTACAAAATATCAAGTTCAGTGAACGAGAAAACCAGCAAACGAATAAACGAATAAACGTAAGCTATTCAGTCAGCTTCTCCACCAACTCAAATATCAAATCATCCTTTCCCTCCGGTATATGAAATTCGAATAATCTTTCGCGGACGCGGATGAAGACAAGGCGGTCTTCGCTTATTCCCGGATCCATAAATGTCAGAAGATTTGTCACGGGTTTACCCAGTTGCCTTTTTGTCTCATCAATCAAGTCATGGACATTCGGTGTAAACGAAGTGTGCAAAGCTTCTTTGAGTGCAAGATAATATACTTTAACTCTTGGCGACTCGGTCCATGCTATAAATCCTGCCCGATCACCATCTTTTATCAGAACTCTGGAATTTACTTCTGTTCCATCTGAAATAATCATCCCGATTAAGCTGTCTTCTCTGGATGAATCGAATGTAAAACGATTGTTTATCAGAGTATCCAATACATTTGGTCCGGATGTTCTTTGTATTCCATTGGTTGAAGTAGTATTGGGTGGCTTGGGCGGAGGAGGAAGGGGCTGTGTGGGCATTTCGGGAACCTGCGCTTGTGGTAAAACAGCATCAGTTAGCAGTGCATCGGCTGTACCCAGTATCAGCAGAATTGCAACAATGCCTATCGCGGAGGAATATTTCTTCATGGTTGGATGCTATTCTACTCCTTTGGGAGAGGAACGTTAATTCGTTAATTCGTTAATTGGTAAATTCGTTAATATGGGCTGGAATTTGAGAATAGATAACGAATCAACGAATACACGAATCAACGAATACACGATTTTTTCAAGTTCATGTATAATCCGATCCCATGACCATCCAACGCCAATCCCGACAACAGCACGTAGTCCAGCCTACAAAAACCCCTCGTGACAACGATGTGTTCGAAAACACGCTTCGACCCAAAAGAATAAGTGAGTACATAGGTCAAAGTGATATTAAAGGACACCTGCTTGTTCACATGGAAGCAGCGAAGAAAAGGTACGAGCCGCTTGGTCATACTCTTTTGCACGGACCTCCGGGACTTGGCAAGACAACGCTTGCTCATATCATTGCGAATGAAATGGGATCGCAGGTCAGAGTTACATCGGGACCGGCGATAGAAAAGCCCGGTGATCTTGCCTCCTTATTAACAAACCTGGAACTGGGTGATGTGCTCTTCATCGACGAGATTCACAGGCTTCGTCCGGTCATCGAGGAAGTTTTGTACAGTGCGATGGAGGACTTTGCTCTTGATCTTATGATCGGCAAGGGGCCGACAGCACGTTCGATGAGGCTTGATCTAAAACCATTCACACTCGTAGGTGCAACAACCAAGGCCGGATCAATTTCGGCGCCACTAAGGGATCGTTTTGTACAAAACTTCAGGTTGAATTTCTATTCGGAGATAGAAATGGAGCAGATTGTGGAGCGCACATCAGGAATACTGGAAATAACACTGGAAAAAGATTCTGCTCAACGAATTGCACAGAGTTCCAGGGCCACTCCACGTATTGCAAACAGATTAGTGAGGGCAATCAGAGATTTTGCACAGGTTAATGAAGAAGAAAGTGTCTCGATCAAGCGTGTTTGCGACACATTAAATTCACTTGGAGTTGATAATCAGGGTTTGGACAAAACCGATCGCATGATTTTGGAAGCAATAATAGAAAAATTCGGTGGGGGACCGGTGGGGCTTTCCACTCTGTCAGCCGCTACGGGAGAAGAAGAGCAAACATTGGAAGATATGTATGAACCGTACCTGATGCAGCAGGGATTTTTGAAAAGGACTGCAAAGGGGAGGGTGGCAACAGCGTCAGCTTATGAACTTTTGGGATTTCAGGCTCCGGTGGATGTGCAGAGGGGGATGTTTTAGATGTCTGAACCATGATTTATAGGATTAAAGGATTATCTTGATTACATGATTGGAATCATTCTATTCAATAGAAATAATCATGGAAATCCTTAAATCATGAAAATCAGACAATATGAAAAGTTCTAAAGGAGTTCATCAACAGCTTTCGTAATCTCTTCTTCGAATCTCTCGCTCGAAAACTTTTCAGCTTGAGACTTTAACTTATTAAAATCGAAATTATACGACTCCAGTTTTTTGGCTACAGCTAGCAGAGAATCGGCAGTCGGGTTTTTGAAGAATAGTCCTGTAACTCCTTCGGTAACAGTCTCGAGCGCTCCACCTTTTTTGTATGCGATCACCGGAGTTCCTTGTGACATAGACTCAATAGGGACCAAGCCAAAGTCCTCATCCCCTGGGAAGATAGTTGCATGAGCATTTTTGTAAAGCTCTTTGATTTCATCATGATTATTGTATCCCAGAAATTCAACAGTTGGACATGCAAGTTTCTCAAGTCGAGACTTATCCGGACCATCACCAACGATTTTAAGTTTAAGATTGCCTTTGTTGGCAGCCTCGATGGCGATGTCGATGCGTTTGTATGGGACGAGGGTTGATACAATCAGAAAATAGTTATCACTTTGCAGCGGAGAGCCGCGGCTCTCCGTTACGGTCGTATTTGTTTTCAACCAGTGGTCATCAACCGGCGGATAAACAACATCACTCTCACGTCTCCAATACAATTCTATCCTTCTTTGTACTTCTTTGGATGCTGCGAGGAGTTTGTCGGGGCGAGCAGCAGCTTCGCAGTCCCAAATTCTGAGATTGTGGAATGTATGTTCCAAATATTTTCTTTTAAGTGGTCCAAATATTCCTTTGCCAGCATCTTTGAGTACATCGTGAGTACGATCCCACAAATATCTGGCAGGGGAGTGGATGTAACTAATATGTTTTGGTCTTCCATTCGTAATTATTCCGTGTGCAAAAGCGGAAGAGAAGGAGAGGACGAGGTCGAAGTCGGAGAAATCCCATTGTTCAATTGCTTCGGGGAACTTTGTTAGATGTAGATGGTGATTAAAGAAGATTTCGGAATCCGGAATCCGGAATCCGGAATCCTGGATGGAGCTAGTTTTAACTCTCTCTTTTGGGAACCAGTCGCCCAACTTTTTCTCATTATAAAGGAGTGTATATATGGGGGCATCCGGGAACATGTCTGCTGCAATGCGCAGAACGCGTTCGGCGCCACCTTTCATTGTTAGGAGTTCGTGGACGAGGGCTATTTTCATATTTCAATATTAAATTAGATAAGATGCATTGAACAGAAGTCTTAAAGGTGTAAGATAGTACACCTATGAATAGAACCAACAAACAGATTACATATGCATTTGTAGATTCAGCCAATATTGTATATCGCAATTCCGATAAGAGCCCGTGGAAAATTGATCTTAAAAAACTAATTAAATATCTTTCCGAAAGATTCGGAGCCTCTCATGTATTTTTCTATGGAGGATTAGATAAAAACAATGCAGTGCAGGTCCGGCTCTATAACAAGATGATGACATGGGGCTATATAATGAGGCTCAATCCGGTTAAGCACTTTGTAGATGAAAGGGGAGAAAGGTATACAAAAGCTGATGTTGATTCACGAATGACCTTTGAGATGATGAAGCTGCTTACGGAGTATGATCGTGCAGTGGTTATGACCGGAGATGGAGATTTTTATTGGGTATTAGAACATTTAATGCAATGCAAAAAGCATGTTTGGCTTCTTGCAAGTCCAAACAAAACGGCCAAGGAATTAAAAAGGTTAGTGGGAGGGGATTTCTCTAATCTTGATAATCTTCGAACACAATTAGAATTTAATTATCAACAATAAAAAGAGACGGACTCTACGAACGACTCCGCCTCAGATCTAACACGACCATTCTAACATATAGATGTTTTAGGTGTCAATTTTTATCTGGAAAAGACACAATACAAAGAGACGGATCATTTGAATATCTCCGTCTCAGGTCTAACAAACATAGTTTAGCATGGATGGTTTCACTGTCAATAACTGGCCTGCCAACCGTAGCCAGGAGGTATAAGTTGAAAGGTCAGCCTACGCTCGCTGCGGCGAGGCTACGGCTGACAACCTCCTGCGGAGGTTGGTGGGCCACGTCTCACATGTGAGACGTGGTGGGTCAGGTGGGGATCGAACCCACGGCCAATAGGTTAAAAGCCTACTGCTCTACCACTGAGCTACTGACCCAGAATCGAATTACAACGTAAAGATCAATTGAAGGCATTGCTTGCCTTGCCGGCCATAGCTCGAAGCGAAGCGGAGAGCGACGGCTGGAGCTACTGACCCAATATATTTATTATACGTGAAATTAAGATTATTGAATAGAATTAGGGACAAAATTACACATAGTTTGTTAAACTGATGGTATGCCCAATGCATTCATCTTCCACGGAACAGGTGGCCACAGTGAAGAAAATTGGTTCCCTTGGATGAAAAAGGAACTGATTAAGCTTGGTTACGATGTAATCATTCCAAATTTTCCCGAACCTGATAATCCAACTCCAGACAATTGGTATCCTGTTATTGATGAGCTCAAAGAAAAAGTAGACAGCGATTCCATTGTTATTGGTCACAGTCTTGGGGGTGCAATTGCTTTACGGTTCTTAGAAAGGATCAAAACACCTGTGAAAATTACGGCAATTGTAAGTGCGACACTTGGGATTCCTCCAATTAAATATATAGAAGGGGATTCACCGTTTTTGGAAGGAGGATTTGATTGGGACAGAATCAAAAGTCATTCAAAAAATTTCCTAGTATTCCATTCGGATAATGATCCTTATGTGTGCATTGCAAATGGTCAAAAAGCTGCGGATGAATTGGGAGTAAAACTCTCGGTCATACCTAATGCAGGTCACATTAACGAAGCTGCAGGTTACACACAGTTTTCTGAACTACTCACTACTATTACGAACCTTCTCTAAATCCAATTGCACCAGCTCCCGTTCGGATTTTGTTCGGTAGCACTCAGGTTTTCCAAATACACAGGACATACATAGCTGATTGAATTTCTTAAGCAGTGCCTTTGGTACATCCTGAATAGGAAGGAACTTGATTGAATCAACATTAAGAGCCTCGGCAATCTTATCAAGAGCCGGTAGAGGCAAGCACCCATTTTCATCGAATTCTGGAACATTATAGTCAAATAGTTTTGGTATAAAGAGCTCCTCGACTGTGCGGATATCAATACCTTTATAACAGGTGCCAAGGATTGGAGGGCATGCAATGCGTAAATGAATTTCTTTTGCCCCAGCCGCCCGAAGGTCTTTTATCAAAGCTTGTATTGTATCTCCACGTACAAAGCTGTCTTCCACTAATATCACTTTCTTACCTTTTACTTCTTTTCTATTAACAATATGTTTATCTCCTTTTTTGCGTTGTTCAATGAATTGTCTTCCCTTGAACTCTGGATTTCGTGTAATTGCATCCGTATTTTCAAGAAGCATTAATTCATTTGCATAAGACGAAGAAGTTGCTCTTGCAGAGTCCGGCACCGGTACCACAATTACATCAGGATCTTGAGGTCCGAAATTATCTTTATCCAATTCCGCAAGATATTTACCTGACTCATGTCGAGCGGTACTTACTCTTGTACCATCAAGCTTACTTTTAACATGCGAGAAATAAACCCATTCGAAAAAACAATGTTTGGTCTTTGGGGTAATAATTTTTATGGGCTCCGGATATAGTCCCATTGAATGAATCATATGGCCGGGTGGTACGTTGTGCCTGTAAGAGTCTTGTGAGGGGAGGGCACAGTCTTCGGAATATACTATTAATCTACCGTTGTCCAGCGTGTATCCAAGTGGACGCGTACCGAATCGATCTCTTTGAGCGAATAATGCCGGAGGTATGTTTCTTTGAGGATCCCCTTTATGCATAACAACAATATTAAATGCGCCCTGAGCTTTATGTTCCACGTTTTTGAATGCATCTTTCATTATTTCTTCCATTGTTACCCTGTTAGATTTACGCATTCCTTCTATGATCAATCTCATGAGCGTTTGAGTATCCACTTCCTCTCCATCTAATTTTATATTTTCAAAGTTCGCGATATTACCATTCCAGATTAATGCCATGCTGCCATTCGGACTTAGCATTGGTTGAGCTGAACAGGGATCTTTTTCATCTTGTGCGAGTTCGGTATCATGTTTACCGCTTGTTCTGTATTGAGTATGCCCGAATGCGGCTCTGGTTTCGGGTAGTGCAATCACACTCTCGAGTTTATCGACCATTGTATCTATGGGGCCATTATGATGAATAACATTCATTGTGTTTTCACGGATGCCTAAAGTTATAAATCCGATTCCGCATGCATGCTGACCTCGATGCCCAAGCTCCAGTGCTCCTTCATATGCATCCTGTATCAGGTTGCGGTCACGTCGGTAGTCGAAGATCGCATAAACGCCGCATTCTGTATTGGCTTCGCGCATAAGCAGGCTATTTTACACTTATTGGCTCTCATTTATATATAAATTATGTTAATGAATTTAATTGACAAGAATATTCAAATTATTAATATATCGGCACTTTCATCAGCAATTATTATGAATATCGATTATCAAATTACCGGACACTTTGCTGATGAACCTCTTTGTATGACATGTACCGAGCTAAATGTGGAGCACGCAGATTTAGATACAAGTCAGGGAAAATCAAATAGAGATCCACGAGGATTGGAGATAGTTGCCGGATTGGTTACAAAGGAAAGGTTGGAATCGGGGGATTGCAGAGTTCCTGCTGTTACATCTGTAAGCAGTAGAATCGTTAAGTTATCTGGTGATGCAAGAAGCCTTTTAGATGCTCTAGCCAAATCGGATTTGTCGGAAGGGAATACTGTAGAGATTGCAGGGCAACCATACTCAAGACAATACTTACAGCGTGTATTGGATGCCGATGTAGGTGAAATATAATTTTGCACTTTTGATAGTAAAATTTCAGGTATAATTTTATTGATTTACCAATCAATTTATGTCTGCTTTAAAAAAGAACAATAAATTATTACCGGTCGGAATCTTCACACTCGCATACCTTATTATTTCAGCTCTCTTTTCGTTGCAATCCGCCAACTGGGAGTTTGCTTATTACATTGCAGTAGTAATTATTTTGATGGCGGCGGTGATTGCGGTTCATTTGCATGTAAATTTGTCGCAGGGAGTTTTGTGGGCGCTCTCGATTTGGGGATTGTTACATATGATGGGAGGATTGATGCCAATTCCGGAGGGGTTACCATTTAACGGAGACAAGGCGGTGTTCTATAGCTTATGGATTATTCCGGATTACCTAAAATACGATCATCTTATTCACGCATACGGATTTGGCACCGCCACTTGGGTGTGTTGGGAAGCACTTCGCAGAACTCTTAAAATAACAAAACCGAGCGGAGGAGTTTTGGTTGCAATTGTTTTGATAGGATTGGGGCTTGGTGCAGTAAACGAGATTGTAGAATTTATTGCAGTGCTTCTGATCCCAAATACCAATGTCGGAGGGTACATAAATACGGGTTGGGATCTGATTTCAAATAGTGTTGGATGCATTGTTGCGGCTGCATTGATAAAGTATAGAAGTTAGTGGTTGTTCGTTGCTCGTTACTCGTTATCAAAGTATTGTATAAATGGAATTTATGATTGATTCTCATGCTCATTTGGCGGATAAAAAATTCACTCGAGATCTGGATGAAGTTATTTTCCGAGCGAAGGAAGAAGGAGTTTCACATATAATTACAATTGCAGACACGATCAGGGAAGGGGAGAAGTGTATTCAGATTGCCGAAAAGTACTCGAATGTTTTTGCAGTAGTAGGAGTACATCCTCATGCTGCGAAAAATTGGCAGGATTCAGATTCAGAAAGATTAAAAAAACTCATAAGTTCTTCAGGTAGAGTCAAAGCCATCGGGGAAATTGGATTAGATTACTTTTACGACAACTCACCGCGTAATGTTCAGCAGAAAGTATTTAAAACTCAGCTAGAGATTGCTCGTGATCTGGATTTTCCTGTTGTGATTCACTGTCGCAAAGCTATCGATAATCTTAAGACAATAATTAATGAAGTTGGACACTCGAAATTAGTAATACATTGTTGCACGGAGGAGTGGAATGATATTTCTGATCTTGTTGATAGGGGATTGCTACTTGGATTTACAGGAATTGCGACCTATCCAAAGTCATCAGATATCAGGGAAGTGATAAAGAACTGTCCCTTGGATCAAATTATGATAGAAACCGACGCACCTTACCTTGCTCCCGATTCAAAAAGAGGAAAACGCAACGAACCTGCATTTGTGGTGGAGGTAGCAAAGCTTATTGCAGAGATCAAAGGAGTTAGTTACGAAGAAGTTGATGAGGTTACGACAAAGAATACAGTTGAGTTCTATGGTTTGCCCTTTTAATGATAATGCCATCATAAGTATAGTCCGTAGCGGAAGATCGTTATCTTCCGCTGCGATGCTGGTGATGTATTTTTATCGTAAACAAAATTGCTGACTATACTGCGATGGTTCAGACAATACGCAATTCGGTTTTTGTTTCGAATTTGATACAATTCCAGTAAATATGCATGCTTTAACTCTTGGCAGGCCAAACCCGATTGCATTTGTTACAATTTCTATCATTGTGATTACATCCATTGTATTTGCGAATAGAGATCGTCAGCTTGAAAGGTCTTTGTCGGCACAAATATCTTCCGGAAATAATATAGTTAAGGTAAATAATGTTAGTGAGTTGAGTCCCGGGTTGCTTCAGAAAGTATTTAGTTCACTGCAATCTCCAGTACATAATGTAAATACACAAGTAACCAATAGATTATCTCCTTCGATTGTAGGAAGAGCTTCGGTGGGTGATTCAGGTCCCGCGGCAGCAGTTATTATTATTTCATTGGCTGCAGCTGGGGTTGGACTTGCAAGGAAAAAACGAAAGGAGATAAAGCTATAATTATAATATTGGAATTAAATGGAATACTGGAATATTGGATTACTGGACTAAAGCACGTCGCACTTGTGCAACAGTGCTAAAGTGGCACTAGCTTTGTGTCTGATAAACAGCACTCCATTATTCCAATAATCCAGTACTCCAAAATAACCAATTAACTGAGCAGCTTTCGATTAGTTGAATTTATTTCAGAAACTCTTTCGCCCAATCAAACAAAGAAGCCCAGAATCTAAATCTGTGTTGGGACTTGGCCACAGGTGTAAGTGATTTGCATGAAATTTCGGCATAGTCGCGATCATTCCTTACGTAAGCTTTAAAAGTAGTTCCGTTATATATGTAAGCTGTGTTGTAACTATTGCCGAGAATCGTATATGTCCGTGGGGGCGACTCTTCCGGTAATAAATCCCAAGTTGTTCCATTCCATTCATAAATACTTGTAGCATAAATATTTTTGTGTGATACATGAATAGTGTCTCCATCCATTGCCATCTGGAAATACCCTCCTATTCTTGGAATGTCTTCACCAAGTTTTGTAAATTGGTCTTCTCCGTCATATAGGAATACTCCACCGGATTTTCTGACTACATAGAACGTATCATCAGTTGAAAGAACATCATATATCTCCGATCCGTCAAACAGATCGGGTGTCCCTGCATATTGCCATTTTGTGCCTTCTTCTCCATTTTTCCTTCTGCGATAGAAAGTTCCGGTATCTATATCATATGTGTATAGGCTTCCACTGTTTGTAAACAAATTCATTTTTCCCGTTTTACTGTAATCGGGTACCCATTGGTTGTTGTTTGCGTAACGCTGGATTGTTCCTCGTGTAAAGGAAGAATTTGATACTTGTCTCCTTGTCCACATGGAAACAAATAACTCTCCTTTGTAGTATGCGACAGATGAATGAGAACTGATTGGATCACCAATACTATTAGGCGCTGTCACTGTCCCAAGATCGATCCATTCATCGCCCTCACACAACATGGTCAACTCTTTATTACATTGATCACTGCATCCGTCGTAGTTTTCTGTGTTCCCATCATCACATTCTTCATCGCTTTGTAAGATATTGTCTCCGCAGACCGGATTTTTGCATTCGTTAGTACACTCATCGTCATTGACATTATTTCCATCGTCGCATTCTTCATCACCTTGTGGGTTATTGTCACCGCAGATCGGGTTATCCATACATTCATTTGTACAATTATCATCATTAATTCGGTTACCATCATCGCACTCTTCGCCTATGTCAATCCAGCCATTACCACAACAACTTACATTCACAGGCACACATGCTTGGTCTGTACCGGACTTACAAATCCTGCTTCCAGTCGGGCAGTTAATATCACATCCCTCCGAAGGTACGGGCTCATCCGGATTAAGACAGCGTCCCTGACAGCATCTATCGCATTCGTAGTTTTTATTGGCGAATCGCAATCCATCATCGCAATAAAATTCCTCTAACCATTCAGATGGATGCGATCTATCATCTGTCGGGAAATAACATTTATCGGTATAAAATATCGGAGAAGGATCTGACATCCAAGTTCTATTGAACCTTAAAGTTCCGTTTACAGAGTAATTGATACCAAAATCCGTGTCCTCGCAAACCGGAAGATATCCCGGCTCCAATGAACAGTATGAAGTGCATCCGTCACCTTCTTCAAAATTCCCATCATCACATTCTTCTCCAATGACAATCTGAACAATGCTATCTCCGCAACTTGCATCCTTACAATCATTTGTACAATAATCAAAGTTAATTTCGTTCTCGTCATCACATTCTTCACCATATTCAAGCTGCGTGATTCCATCACCGCAACTTAAAGCCTGACATGTATTGGAGCAAGTATCTTCATCATTTGTATTCCCATCGTCACATTGTTCATTTGAATCCTTTATCCCATCTCCGCATTTATACTCTGTGCAGTCCAGGCGGCATGCGTCAGGTTCCGTATTCGAATTAGCAGGACCGTTATCACATTCTTCACCATCATCTGGTTTTCCATTCCCACAATCCATAAGGAGGTGTTGGATTGCACCTGCGGAACCGCAAACATCAAAGTCAATTGAAATATTACTTATAGAGAATGAAGGGGCACCAGGGAGATCCCCATACAGATTCTCCTTTAATGGGGAAGGAGAAACAAGAGGAGAACCGCCAGCCATATTTAGATCTATTGAAATTGATATTTCATCGTTCATCCGTACTTGTGATCCAGCATATCCTCCGGCCTGAGTTATTGCTTTGATTTCTATTTCAGCTTCATTAATTTTTCTCGCCATGCGAGAATTATTTCCAATGAAATTGAACGGAACGGACAAATAATGCGGTATTTTATCATTGTAAAATCTCATACCTGCATTCGCCGGTGTTATTATCGCATTCATAGTTCCACCTTTTACTATGGAGTTAATTGGCAGATTACCCAAAGACATTTTTTTGTAAATCACTAAGCCATCGTTGAGTAGTGGAGTCCCGGTATTCGGATCGAATGAATTCATAAAGGTTGGAGCAATAATTGTGCCATTAGATAGTGTTTTCCAACCTTGAGAGAACGAGATAGTACTATCCTCAAAAACAATTGTGGACATTCCCGGTTCAGATGGGAGACTATCTATGGCACCGTCTATCTCTATTTTGATTTTTCCGCATGCCTGTTCTTCTATTTGGCATACAGTTGGATCCGGTGTGCATATTCCGTTTATTCCACCTTCATATATACATGTCCCAATACCTAAGCATGTTTCTTCATCACATTCGCCCATGTACCCCCCATATGGGCTAGGTTCAGTGATTTCGCATAAATAACATGCACTGCAGTCAAATGTCTCTTCTTTGCAGGTGCTGTCACATCCGTCACCGTTTTCGATATTGCCGTCATCGCATTCTTCATCGGTATCTTCAACATTGTCTCCGCAGTGCGGCTCTGCGCAATCAGTTCGACATTGATTAGGCAAAGTATCCGAATTATCATCTCCATTATCACATTCTTCACCATTATCCTTGGTTCCATCTCCACAGCTTGGGTTCATGCAATTCGTTCGACAAACACCAGGTTCTGTATCTGAATTATATGTTCCTTCATCACATTGTTCTGTACTGCTTTCTTGAAGAATCGCGTCCCCGCAATAAGTACATGGATCAGGGTCAGATTTAGTACGACATTTCGGAGGTGCTGAAGGATGATAGTAGTCACATGTTTCATCACCATTAATAATTCCATCACCACAAATTGCTTCTCGCAAGCATATTCTGGAACATCCGTCTCCATTAGTTAAGTTACCATCATCACATTGTTCTCCCGCAATTGTATTTAAATGGTTGTCTCCACAAATTGGTAGGGAGCAGTCGAAATCACATGTTGTTGTATCCGTTCCTCCTGCATCACATTCTTCTCCGGTAACATTCTGAACAATACTGTCTCCACACTCAGCTTCTTCACATGTGTTTGTGCAGGCATCATCATTCACATTATTTCCGTCATCACAGTTTTCATGTCCGTTCCAAATAATATTATCTCCACACTCAGCCTCTTCACATGCATTTGTACAGTCATCAGTATCAACATTATTCTTATCATCACATTCTTCATCACCCTCGCGATTTCCATTTCCACAATTTGCTGGAGTTGCTTCGCATTGGCATCCTGTGCAGATATTATTTCCTGTACAATCATCGTTTTGTTCACATTGTTCATGCCCTGTCCATATATGTTCGTCTCCGCAAATCGCAAACAAGCATGAATTTATGCAATCATCAGTTTGAACATTGTTTCCATCATCACAAGCTTCTCCTGTATCGGGAACACTGTCACCACATCTGTGATCTGTACAATTAGTGCGGCATGCATCGGCAACAGTGTTTGAGTTTGCAGAACCGTCATCACACTCCTCAATTCCCTGAATAATATTATCTCCACAAGTCGCAATCGTACATGCATTTGTGCAATCGTCATTATTCACATTATTTCCATCATCACATCCTTCGCCTGTATCTTTAACTCCGTCACCACATCTTGGATTCTTACAATCCGTTCTACAAGCATCAACTGTTGTGTTTGAATTA
>JAHISE010000090.1 GCA_018818235.1 Patescibacteria group bacterium | reverse complement strand
TTATACTCCTTCGCCTAAATAATTCCGATTCTTGAGGATTCATTAATTATTAACAAATCTATTTCTAATGGCTATGGAGTACGAGATTGCATAATAAAAGCACAGTGAATTTTTCGGAATTATTAACTAAAAGCAGTATATCTATATCTTTGAAGGAAGCATATGAAACAAGGTTTTGGTTAAAGATAATCCGAGATAGTTTGCCATGGGCAAAGGAAACTGTTTTGGGGTTATTGCACAGGGATGAAGAACTAATCAGACTTTTGGTATCAATCATCAAGACATCTAAGGCTAATCTTAAAAAGAAATAGAATCCAATTTTCCATTATCCATTTTCAATTTTCCATTAATTTTAATCCTCATCAACCTCCACAAACCTATCCCTAATAGTATATGTATCCAAATTATCTTTTCCCAATAACTCAATAACCTTGGAAATAGCATCTTTGTATTTAATTTCCTGTTGTTTTCCTGCTGCCATATCGCGGAGAATTATTGTTCCCGTTTTTACTTCCATTTTTCCGAGCAGGAGTGTGTAGCGTGCTTCGAACTTGTCGGCAAGACGCATCTGGCTTTTTAAACTTGCTTCTCCAAGTGCACCAAGAGTGTGAACTCCTTTGTCTCTAAGACCTGTGATTAGCTTAAGACACTCTTTTTTGGCTTCCGGACCCAGCTGCGCCACAAAAACATCAACTTGATCTTTGTGTGGGGCCTTTACGCCGGCTTGTTTCATATGCCAGACCATACGCTCAATTCCTCCTGCAAATCCCACTCCCGGTGTTGGTTGGCCTCCAAACAACTCAATCAATCCATCATACCTGCCGCCACCACCAACCGCGTTTTGGGCGCCTGTTTCTTTGTCCTGAAATTCAAAGACAGTTTGGGTGTAGTAATCAAGACCGCGTACAAGTTTTGGATTCTCTATGTATTCAATATCCAGAGTATCCAGATATTCAAGTAATGTTTTGTGGTACGCCTTGCTTTCTTCGTCAAGGAATTGTTCAAATGTTGGAGCGCTTTTGAGTAGTATCTGAGTATCTTCTTCCTTGGAGTCCAGTAACCTGAGTGGATTTGTCGTCAGGCGGTCACGATCGATTTCCGGAAGGTTGCGTTCTTTTCCAATAAAGAAATCCTTGAGTGCTTCGGTGTATGCAACTCGATTTTCAGCTGTTCCGATGTTATTAATATGCAACTGAAGGCGATCTGCGATTCTTATATCTTTGAAAATATTCATTATCACCTGAATCAATTGGGCATCGATACTTGGATCTTTTAGCCCTATTACCTCCATATCAAACTGATGAAACTGCCTGTAGCGGCCCTTCTGAGGTCTGTCATGCCGGAAACACTGTCCGATTGCGTAAAGCTCGACAGGTTGAGGCAATTGCTGCATTCCGTGCTCTATATATGATCGGCAAATGCCGGCTGTAAATTCAGGTCTGAGAGCAAATTCTGCCTCTTTTTCCTCAGCTTCCCTTTGTTTGGATGTAACCAAAAAGAGTTCTTTTTCCACAATATCCGTGTGTTCTCCAATCCCTCTTTCGAATATCGCCTTGTTCTCGTACATTGGAGTATCAATTCGTCTGAATCCTGCTTGTCTGGCCCGATGACGTACTGCCTTCTTTATATATGTCATGTACTGATGATCCTCTGGGAGGACGTCGTGGGTACCCTTGGGTGTGCGGAATTGTGGTTGAGACATAATATTTGAATGATTTAGATATCTGAAATGGCAGTGTACAGAATTATGTATGTTTCGCCAAGGGGGAAATGGTGTGTGTAGATTACGATTTAGCAATTATTCTGAAGGAATTTCCAAGCTCTTTCCAGAAATCATGAGTTGCCTGTTGAATTGCTATGATTGAAGTTATTGCATCTTCCCAATATTGTTCTTTGGGATCAGATGTAGAATAAGGTTCAGGATGATAAAATCTAACTGACGGAGTTGAAAAATGATAACTTTTGTGAATTGTAACTGTTAATCTTCCTGACTTCTGCCAATTAGTTTGACACACCAATTTGCTGTAGGATTTTACTTGTCTCCTCTGGTATCTGAGGAGAGATCAATATTTCCTCTTCTGTTGTTTTGTTCAGGATTCTGGCATCTCCCACCTGCTTGAGTGCAT
>JAHISE010000089.1 GCA_018818235.1 Patescibacteria group bacterium | reverse complement strand
ATGCACTCAAGCAGGTGGGAGATGCCAGAATCCTGAACAAAACAACAGAAGAGGAAATATTGATCTCTCCTCAGATACCAGAGGAGACAAGTAAAATCCTACAGCAAATTGGTGTGTCAAACTAATTGGCAGAAGTCAGGACAAAATTGTATGCCTTTTAGTTTAATAAAGTCAATATCGGATATTGTTGACTAAATAGCCTCAAAACAAGCCATATGATGAGTTTTATTAAGAATTACCAATTTCTAATTACCCATTATTCGTTCAATAGTAATTGAGCCGAACTCGATCAGGTTAGTGAAACTTCAAAATGAATGTGCAAATATTACAATTGCAACGCACCTAAAACGCCAAATCTTCCGTTCTCTGCTGAGTAATCTTTGATTTCTTCTCCGAAAACTGATCCGGCTCTCTGCCTGCATATCCGGACTCAATCACTTTAACTGCAATATCTTTTGCCTCCCTGTTTGCAATTTCCAATTGACTCTTAAGACTGTCTCTATCTTCTTCCAATTCTTTTACCTTTGCTGCTAACGTATTGATCTTAAGTTGAGCAACCTCCTTTTCGCGACGATATTCTTCTGCAACAAATTTTGCTTTATCTTCTTCATCCTTTCGAATCCGGCTCTCCGTTTCCTTCTGTGATTTCTCAACAGCTCCAGCAACTTCCTGATCGAAAGTCTCGGCTCGTTTGCGAATTCCCGCAATTTCCTGCTCTTTTGCATCGAGTTCCTGCTGACGCTGAGTAAATACCCGTTCACGTTCCTGCTGAGTACGTTCGTACTCTCCCTCTTCACGGCGACGTTCAAATTCAACTTGATAACAATGTTCTTCCTGCTCACGCTTCCATTTAAGTTTTTCATCTGAGATTTCTTCTTCAAGTTCCTGCTTCTTTAAACGATGTATCTCTATCAGGCTTGCCAAAGTATCTGCGGCTGCAGTTATATCATGCACTTCTTTTAATCGCTTTTCTTCAATCGCGATAGCATCCTGCACTTCATTTAAAGACTGTACTTTTTCCTGAAGACGCACTCCGATTTCCGAAAGACTGGAATGTATTGTTTTTTCCAATTGAACAGACTCTTCAACAATCCGATCTGCCGAGTGTGAAGAAGCTTTTCGAACGGTTTCCCTCGAACTTGCCTCTTCCACTTCTTTGCCCTTCTTTTTTGCCTGAACTGCACTTGTTTCATATTTTTTCTTTAGCGTCTCAAATGCAGAAAATATATCCGCTTTCTTGTCTCTCTCGGTTACATGCGGAATATTTTGATTGTCACCGGTTAAACCATTTGATTGATCTGTAGAAGAAGATTGAATCGGTGCGGAAGTAGTCTGATTTGAATCATCTGCCATTTGAAAAGTGGGGATAGGACAAAGGAAATTGATTTTAGAGCGTGAAAAATCTACGTCAAGGTTTAACTTTTTGATGGACTGGATATCATATATTCTCCATAAAATGACCTCAAACCGCCAAATTCTTAATCTGAACCACAAAAAGAATGTTATTATAACTGTGCAATGATCTGCTTAATCGGTTGTTGCTGTGGAAGCAATAGACGATAAGTGACATGCCTGCCTCTTCTTTTATATATCACAATTTCAGCTGCTCTGAGTATTCGCAAGTGTTGAGACATTGGAAATATTGAAGTACCCAGTGCATCCGCAAGTTCGCTTACTGACATATTCGATTTCTTTTTTAGTTCCTTGATTATCAAAAGACGTCTTTCATTCGCCATCGCTTTTAATTGCCTCTCAAGCTTTTGAACATCATTCATAACACCATGTTAGTATTATAAATACATTTGCGCAAATGTATTTATAAATAGACTGCTAGTCTGAAAAATGAAACATATAAATTCAGGAACTGATTTGCCTTGTTCTTTTAGATCGTTGAGAATCTTTTGTCTAATATGTAATGGTACTGGTTTTACTGCTGGCATATTTAATACTCATTCGCGTTTAAAATAGTACTAATTCACTCAAGCTTGAGACCGTTGATCCTTGGCTTATGTAAACGCTACGGGGCACCATCCGTCGCACGTTAAGCTATGGATGGCATGCGAGAGGAGATAGTAATTTGTTTTATTGATTAGTATCTTTTTAAAAGCAAATTGGTATAAGAATCAGAAAAGAATATCAGATGTAATTATTCTATAGAAACAGTGTCTAGTATATGGGGTACACTCCATGGAGCCAAATGCCTGTCACTGTGTCTTATCGGTATACCTCAATGGAAATCCATAGAAACTGCTATAGAAAGCCGAAAAACCAGCTCAGATTATTTTCCCCCCTTAAGAAATGGTGAAACTCCAATATAAAAACCTTGCCCACAACACCCCACCAATATAAGCTCCACCACCTATGACAGATGAAGCTAAAGACACCACTCCACAAATCCTGCTGGAACATATGCGAAGTATGGAGACACGACTTATGCAAGCAATGAGTGATATAGTTAAGGCATCAGAAAAAAGATTGCGATCCGAGATTCAGGGCAACACAAAACGGCTTGACCAGATCGATGTTGCACTTCAATGTTTATACGAACGTCGCATTGAAACGGTAAGCCGTCTTGATCATATCGAAAATGAAGAGTTGCCTGCCATCAAACAAGCAGTGGGTATCGCATGACATCATTGTCAGGATCAGAATAATAGTTAAAAGTTAATAGTGAAAAGTTACTATAGCTAAATCAATATAATTTGGTATAAAAATATCCTTACATAGAAAATCACAAATCACAAACCCCAACGAAATCCCAAATCCAAAATCCCAAACTTCGATCATTCCTTACTCTTGGGATTTGTTATTTGTGTTTTGGGATTTTTTTGGGGATTTGTTATTTGGGATTTGGGTTTTAACTTACTACATAAAATCTTCATATCAT
>JAHISE010000011.1 GCA_018818235.1 Patescibacteria group bacterium | reverse complement strand
CCCAAATAGTCAATTTTTGCTTTATTTAAGCAGAATATAGTGTATAAAATAGTAGAACATTTGCTTGATCAATTTTCTTGCACTTATAGTATGTTCATGAGTACGATTTGTGAACACATCACCAATAATAATAAGTATGTCATCTACAATCCTAAAAGCACTATTTAGTTCGCAGACCCGAGTCAAGCTGCTTAGTACATTCCTACTGCATCCGGAGGAGGAGTACTACATACGCGAACTTACCAGATTGCTTCATGAGCAGATCAATTCAATCAGAAGAGAGCTTGAAAACCTTCGCAGGATAGGACTAGTACGTGCTCGCCACAGGAACAGAAAGAAGTACTATCGAATTGATCCTGATTTCTCGCTTTATGTGGAATTGCGCAATATCTTTTCCAAAGAGATACAAGCCGAGAGTCCGATAGTCGCTAGCCTTAAAAAGCTGCCGGATATAGATTTTATTTTGCTTGCCGGTAACTTTGTAGGTACCGAAAGTAAGGTGGATCTGTTAATAGTTGGTGAATTAAAAAAGGAGATGCTGGAAGCACTCCTTTTACAAGATACAAATCTTAAGAATATTAAATATTCGATATTCTCTCAGGGTGACTTTCTCTACAGGCTTAGCTTACGCGACAGGTTCATTACTACGATAATAAACGATCCAAGGCATTTGACAGTACATAATATAATTCAGAAGCAGATAGAGGATGCTCAAAAAAAGTAGCAGGATATATGATGATATTGGAGTATTGAGGTGATTGCAGATCTGTTAACTAGTTAACTGGTTTACTAGTTTTCTCGTTATGAAATATTTGGTGCTCTCAAGGCTTCAAACTTGCAACTAGTTAACTAGTTAACTAGAAATATAAATAAACGTACAAAAAAGCTTTACAAAGCCAAAAACGCCAGTTAGTCTGATTCGGCAATGACCTCAGAATTACTCAAGGATCAAGCGGCAACCTTTACCAAACCGCGCCCAGAGCTTAGGCCCGGCTATACTGTACGTGTGCACGAGAAGATTAAAGAAGGAGAAAAGGAGCGCATACAGGTATTCGAAGGTCTGATAATCTCTATGCACAAAGGCAGGGTTTCCACAGATACTACTTTTACTGTAAGGAGGATAGTGGGAGGGATAGGGGTTGAACGCATCTTCGCATTACAATCTCCTCTTATTGATAAAATTGAAGTAAAGAAGGTCGCCAAAATCCGAAGAGCCAAACTCTTCTTCCTGCGTGGACGCCGTGGCAAGGCAGCACGCCTGAGCGAAAGGTTTACAAACGCAGACGAGTTTTCCATTGCCGCAGCAGATGCGAGTGATCAGCAAGTGGTTGATGACGATGATATTGTTGAAGCACCGGTCGAGGAACCAAACGAATCAGAAGGTTCAACAACAACTGAACCAGAGCAGGGATACGTCCCTGCGGATGAAGAGGTAAAAGAAGAAGAAAAGAAGGGGGAATAATATTAGATTTAGTGATACGTTTTCTTATTTCTAATATATTTTCTGCGTGTCGCCAGTCGCTTGTCACTAGTCTTTTCGTTATTGACCAGTGACTAGCGACGAGTGACCAGTGACAGGGCACATTCCGTCTGTAATAAGAATAATTGTTTATTATTCTGGTATCATCTACCCATGAGCTATTTGCTTATAGGCAATTACGGCGTGGGAAACCTTGGAGATGAGGCGCTTAAGGATTATTTCCTCATGCAGTATCCTCAGGCTTCTTTTAAGGTAATCTCAGCTAATCCTGTGGAAGGTGAAGTTCCAAGGTTACCTTGCGGTTTTCGATCAATTTTCAAACCTTGGTGGAAGACTCTGAATGCACTCAGGAAATCTCGGGGAATGGTCTTTGGTGGAGGTTCACTATTCACAGATATCGAGTCTCCGAGAGCTTGTTTAATCTGGTGGTGGCATGCTTTTGTAGCAAGACTTTTTGGAAAAAAGATTTACCTGACTTTTCAGGGGATCGGTCCTTTTAAAACCGGTGTCGGGGAGTGGTGTGCAAGATGGGTGGTTAAGAGATCTGTGTTTATTTCTGTGCGTGATAACTTGTCATTTGATCGAATCAAAGATTGGAAAAAGAATACAAATGTTGTTCAAACATGTGATCCGATAATATCGCTTATTAATAACGAAAACCCAGAGTCATGTTCACAAAATATACTCATAGTTATACCAAGAAATAACTCGTCAGAATCATTCTTGGAAGCACTGATGGACATCAAGCAAAGAGGCCGGGATCAGATCAGATTCCTATCACTCAATCCGGCTTCGGGTAAGGAGCTGGAGCTTTGTACTCGCATGAGTATGAGTCTTGGTATGGAAACAGAAATTATTCCAATAAAAACTCTCGGGGAGTTGATAGCAGAAATATCAAAAGGAAAAACTGTTCTGACTCAAAGGTATCACGGTGCGTTGGTTGCGATCGCTCTTGGTAAAGAAGTTCAGATTGTTATGCAAGGCGAGGGGGATAAACTATCAGCTTTAAAAAATATTGACAGAAGTAAAATATTAGAGCTTTATACTAGAGGAGAAGAAGCTTTAACTGTCAATCTATCAGCTAGTTAACATTTCTGTTATAATAAAGAGGATATGTTAAATACTATACATCTAACGGCTGAGGAAAAACCTCAATTCGATAATTTTTCGGATGACCTTAAAGAAGGATGGACAGTGGAGGATGAAACCATTGACGCATACGAACCCCCAGAGGTTCTTAAAATGCGCATGCAAATGGTGGATCTGGATAAGTATCCGGAAGCTTTGACCATATTGGAGAGACTTCAATCCGGCGAAAAGCTAATGGATATAAATCTGAATGATGTCGGCGATGATATCCTGCGCGAGCTTGCATTTACCATTGGAGCTAAGGGAATGAATGTGCTTATCAGGAGTGTCCTAAAGTCTGCAAAAACCGATGAGGATGTTGAAGGTTTGGCAGGAATGACACTTATAAGGCACGAGATACTGGAAACAAATGCTTCTATTTCGTACACCAAATAAACATGATTTCTGATACCGCACCAGAGGCACCGGGAGAAAACAGATTGGAACATTTCGAATTTCCGGTTTTCAGGAACCAGCGTGAGTTTGGAGAATATATGAGTGACATTGATTATGATGTTGATCGACTTCATACAACTGCCGATTCAGTAGGAGATCGCGAAGATTTGATGGCAGCTTTGCAAAAAAAGTATCCTGAATTAAACGGCAATGCATCAAAACTAGTTGAGCATTTGCGTCTTAATCATCAGGAATTAGAGAGGAAAGAGTCATGGTTTACAAAGCTTAAGAAGATGCCCGGAAGAGCCATGAAGGCCACTTGGGAGACTGTTAAGGCTCATCCATACATTACGGCTGCTGTTGTTCTTGGTATTACGGCTGCTGCACTTTATTACACAGGTGCAGGGGCAACTGCCATAAGTTGGATCAAGGCAAAGGTGATGGGATCATTGCTTGGAGAAGGCGTTGCAGGTGCCGGAGAGGTTGTTGCGGAGGCGGGGGAGGTGGTAGCAGAAGCAGGAGAGGTAGCAGGCAATGTTGCTGACGCTGTTGGCGAAGCAGCCGGAGCAGCCGGTGAAACCATTCCGGAGATAATGGAACAAATACCAAATGCTGGTAATCTGCCCGGTGCAGGAGCAGGCGCAGGTGGCACTTTGCCAACTGTACCTACACTCTAAAAAAGTCTTTTAAAAAAACACAAAAATCGACCACATGGCACAAAATTCAAATGAAACATTTCAAGGCAATTCTGAACATATAGAGTCAAATGAAACTGATAACGAAAAGTTTATCAGGTTGCTGAATGTGGATGTTTTACATAGGGGCTCAGTTGAAAGAATGATCGAGTTGTCTCGCAGTCACCCGACTTTACTGGAACCGCGAATTCCTGAACAAAAAGAAAAACTTGATGTTGATAATAAGCTTTTAAAAGAAAAGCAGGAACAGGTAATGCAGTTCATTGAAGGTTTATTTGGAGTGGCAGAATTATCAGAAGGGCAAAGGCAAGAAGCATTGTTATCTCTTGGTCGATATTCATATCAATACAATAAATATCATATTAAATGGGCACGACCTGATAGAACCATAGATATGCCTTCGTCAATATCTGCGTTAGTAACAAAAGATCTTTTGCAATCCGCGTTTAACAAAGAGATATACAAAAAGTACCATGGTTTAGAGAAAGCAATGTCTATAAACGAGGATATGATCCCTGATTGGGAAAATGCAGTATCCAATTTATTGCTTGAACCCGAGATGGTAGTACGAAAAACTGCATTACAGAAAGCTGAATGGGACAAAGAATTTGATGCAATAATTACTAAGAGAGGAAAAGTAGCAGGACTTCTAAAAGAGGTCATTGAAATCTCGAAAAATGGTGAGAAAGTAGATGAAGAAGCTGGGGAAGAATTTTTCAGAGAGCTTGCCGGATATTTAAATTCATTAAACCAATATCATATTAGATGGAAAGCTGATTATAGATACGTTGAGTTGCCTGAGTTTTTGGCAGATAAAGTGGAATTGGATGATCGCAGGAATACAGCAATCGCAACAACTGCAAAGATATTGTCGTACCAACATCATCTAACAGAAGGAGACGATCGTGCAGATAGGCTTGCGCCTGTTGCTAATAATATATTAATCAGAATGGTTGGGAAAAATCTTAGACTGAAGTATTGCGTATTGCCCTGTTTACAAGAAGATGGAAAACCAAAGAAAGAAGAACAGGCATATATATCTGTTCTGGAAGATATTGGGTATGAAACTTCAATAGAAAATATTAAAGCTCTAAAGTTAATTGTTACATATGTTTCTGAACATATAACATCAATAGATGCTTTTGCGGAAAACAAAGGATTTACTAACAGAGGTGAAGTGCGTTTGTATCAAGCTTTGGAACAATCAAGCTTTTTACCAGGAGTTCAGGATACTACGGATGGTTTATCTAGGGTAATTGCTGAAAAATCTACTGAATTTATCAAGGATGGAAAAATAATTAAGCTTACCCCTGGTCAAGCACCAGATTTATCCGATATCACGATTGATTTTAATATAGACAGTATTCCACCCGCACTTCGTGAACAAATAGATAATGAAATACTAATGGAAGTAGCTCAAATAAAGGAATTTCAAAATTTATCTGAATCAGAATTACGAAGTCATTTAGATAGGGTGTTGGAATACCTGTACGATAAAGAACACAGTGTTCCACTTAGGAACAGAAAAGTTAATTACGATGAGTTGGGAGAAATTGAAAAGGCAATTGTAGAAGTAATGGTAAGAAAAGTTGCCAACGATGATACTGTTTCTTCATTAAGGTCCTCACTATTTATTGATGCTGATACCAGTGATAACTGGCAGCAAAAAGCCATTAAAGCATTTGAGGATTTGTTAGATCCGGAAAAAGGATCGCTAAAGAATAAGGATATTGCCAGTATGTATTACTTACTTAGGCTATCACAGGAATCTGCAAGTAAGCCGGGCCCGAATCTGATGCTCGCAATGAAGTCATTAAGTTTGCTAAGACAAAATCCTGATAATCGAAAAGTTGTAATAAATCTTGAATCACAACTATTTAATAGAGTGGTATCTTTGTTTATAGATACTGCTACTGATGCAGAAGGTTTAACTGAAGCTATGGAAAAGATGAAAATTCCTCCAGAACATCAGACTACAGTTAGCAACGTAGGTGAAACTATTAGATTAAAAACAGCTGATGCAGTTCAGGAAGCAATTGATAGATCCATGGCAGAGGCGAGAAACTTCCCAATATTTTGGATTGCAGGCATTATTGCAGGTACAGCAGCTGTAGGTGTTCCAGTAGGTGTGCAGATTCGTAGAGTTACATATCAATTGAATGCAGGCAGATTGCATAGGTTTTACACTGATGCGATTTCAAGTACTGAAGATCTAACAAAATTTAGAAGAGTATTTAATCTCGATAATTCAATTACTATTGAACAGATTAGAAGTGCAAGAATTGCTGCAAAAGACATCTATAGCGAAATTACAGATTTACAAAGCAGATTTGCTATTCTTGAAAGAGGTAGATTAAACAAAAGAGGTAAATCGCTTCTTTCTTCAATGAAAAAATCAGAATTTGAGCGATATGGAAAACAGATAAGAAAGCAATTTCCGAAATCACCGGAAAAAGTTGCCAGGATTCTAAGTAGTTTTGAGGCTGATCCGGCGAAACTTCAAGAAATTCTGCTTAAGTCGGGATATTCGGCGGAACAAGTTCAACAGGGTATTGGGCCTCTGCTTGTAGAGGCTCTTAAGAGCGACAGGGCAACAGAGTTGATGAAACAATTTGACGACTTATATACAGAATTGGATGAAATAGAAAAGATTCCCGAAGCAGCTAAACGTAGAGCAGCTCGTGATGCCTTTAGACAGAAGGTCGAGAAATATATGGGTGAATTGGATGGATTCAAAAAAGTTGGTGATACAGGAATGTTACGTCGTCAAATTAGCCAGAAGCTTCTTTCTAGACTAACTGGTAATACAATAGAAATATCTGATGATCTATGGGAAGTAATAGAAAAGGCTCACAAAATGGATTCTATTCCAGAAAAAGTTTCAGCACTAAAGAAAGCTCTGAGCCAAGTAGATGGTTTGGACGAAGCACAAAGAACTTCGGCAATGAGAAGATTCGTACGACTCGGTATTACCGGAGAGGCTCCATCTGCAGTATTGCGTATGCCGGTTAAAACTATTGAACAAGCACGCTTAATGTTTGATTTACTGGATCCCGATCAGGTTGTTCGATTCCTGAGGGAACTTCCGCGAAAGTTACCGAGTTTTCGTCCAGAAGCATTTACAGAACTAATTGGAAGGGCAAAAGAAGCATTTACTAGTACGCCAAGTGTTGCAGCTGATATAACCAGACTGGAACGGGCCAGTGGTTTGGCAACTGATTCACTCAAATTGGGAAAAGTATATAAGGGTGGTAAGTTGGTCGGACGTTCTCTTCTTGTTTTTGGTATTCTGCTAGAGGGTTATTTTATGAATATTACCTATCAGGAAATAAAACAAGCAGACAAACAGGGTAATGAAAATGAAAAA
Source organism: Patescibacteria group bacterium (assembly GCA_018818235.1). Taxonomy (GTDB): domain Bacteria; phylum Patescibacteriota; class Gracilibacteria; order Peribacterales; family Peribacteraceae; genus UBA2144. Next base: position 7,228 of record JAHISE010000011.1, on the reverse strand, counting down.
CGCATTCTAAGAAGTAAGTTATATACTCAGGGGGCAGATGCTGGCGTTGGTGTGGTAGGTGTACCTGTAGCATTCGCATTCTCCGGCCCTGCTGGGTGGTTAGCGTTGGGAGGCCTGGTTACCAAAAACTATACTTCAGATTACTTGTATGATTATGCAATTGATGCCAACAGAGTAGAATTACAGCAATTCAGACAGAAGCAACCTTCTGAGTTGGTTGCAATTATGGAAGGCGAAAGAGATTGGCTCGTGGAAAATCAAGCTTCAAAAGAATATCGACGTGATACAGCATTACATGCATATATATATAACAACAGAATTGTTGATTTTACTTCTGAGGATGAAGCGTATTTACAGCATACTTGCAACGATTCAGAAGAATTCGATAAGCAACGTATGATTATTTTTGAAGATAAGATTGGTCATTTCTATAATGATATGCTTTCCTTTTTGCAGGAAAACAAAGAACAGCTTTCCAAATATCCATTTTCTGAACAACTTGAGCTTGCTCAAAGTTTTGCTGAGTTGAGACACTTACGTCGTCGCGCTAAGCAGCTAGAAAATCCGGAGATACTTGAATCAGAATTGCAAAACCTAAGGGGGGCTAATCCTTATCTTGGTACTGATTTATCATTGGGCCCTCCTGCAAGAGCAAGTAACGAGGTGATTTCATATTTGGAAGCACATCAACAAAATAAACTTCAAGCTCTGTATTATCCGTATCTTATGCAAATGACTTTAGAAAAAAGAGATAAGCAGTCAAAAAGAGATAGAGTTAATTTTGTAGTAAAGCTTTCGGAAACACTATTACAACATGACGAAGCTGAATATTTAAGTGACGTTGCTGGCGAAAGCGATAATTGGCCTGAGCACAGACGTATAGACACATTTGTAAAGATTATGGATTACGAGGTAAATCAAATGTTCAAACGGCCAATGAGTTTCGATCAGTTTGTTACAAAAATTCAAAAATTGAAAAATGAACTTCGAGAGTTTATGCAGGATGGAAAAACTTTAGATCCAAATGAACAACGATCAAGTTATTTTGGTGAGTACAAGCTTGACTGGAGAAAAAAAGGAAAGAATAGAGATTAAGTACTCGCTTATATCGCTTGATACAGGCATTATATTCTTGCTATGGACATCCGCAATTTCTGCATCATCGCCCACATAGATCACGGCAAATCCACTTTGGCAGATCGCATGATCGAGCTGACGGGAACATTGGATAAACGTCAGATGAAAGATCAGATGCTCGATAGCATGGATCTGGAAAGGGAGCGGGGGATTACCATAAAACTTCAGCCGATCAGGATGGTACACAAAGGAGTCCAGTTGAACTTGATAGATACTCCCGGTCACACGGATTTTAGGTATGAGGTCAGCAGAAGTCTGGCAGCCTGCGAAGGTGCGATATTGCTTGTGGATGCTGCGCAGGGGATTCAGGCGCAGACATTGGCGGTTTTGTATATGGCAATGGAGCATGATCTGACTATTATTCCGGTTCTGAATAAAATAGATTTACCCGCAGCGGATCCCGAAGGTGTAAGTACAGAGGTAATTAAGCTTCTGGGATGCAAGAAGGAAGATATTTTGCTGATTTCGGCGAAGGAGGGGAGGGGGGTTGATGAAGTGCTTGCGGAGGTGGTTGAAAAAATTCCTGCACCGGAAGGTCACTCGTCAACATCGGATGAGATATTTGAGACCAGCGACAAGCGACAAGCGACCAGTGACGCACGCGCATTAATATTTGATGCCGTAATGGATCCATACAGAGGAGCTGTAGCATACGTTCGTGTTATGGAAGGGGAGTTTAAGAAAGGCCAAAAGGTTCATCTGCTTGGCACAAAGATGCAGGTGGATATATTGGATCTGGGACACCTGGCTCCCACTTATGTATCTGATCACAAGTTAGTTGAAGGCGAAATCGGATATATTGTTACAGGTGCCAAAGATGTTACTTATGTCAGGACAGGGGATACCATTGCTTCATCTTCCGGAGTACATCAATTGCCGGGATATAAAGAGGTGCAGCCAATGGTTTTTGCCGGGCTTTATCCTTCCGCTTCCGATGATTATCCTCAGCTTCGTGAATCGTTGGAGAAGCTGTCGCTGAATGATGCTGCACTTAATTTTGAGCCCGAAAGAAATGCAGCATTGGGTAATGGATTCAGATGTGGATTCCTTGGACTTCTGCATATGGATATTGTTCAGGAACGTCTGGAGCGTGAGCATGATTGTGATCTGATAATCACGGCTCCAAGTGTTCTTTATGAAGTTGAATTAAATTCTAAAACTCCTGCCGAAATAGTTCGTTCAAGTTCTCTTAAAAAAGACGAGCCAAATGTTGCTTTAATAAGTAATCCTGCGGATTTTCCTGACCCGGCACAAATTAATGAAGTTCGTGAACCATGGGTCAAATTGGAAGTAATTGGCAGGAATGAAGACGTGGGGCCGACTATGGAACTGGTTCAGAAGAAGAGAGGAATACAAAAATCATTGGAGTATTTGGATGCAGATCGTGCGCTACTGCACTTTGAAGTTCCGCTTAATGGAATAGTACTGGATTTTTTCGATCAACTAAAGTCCGCAACAGCAGGTTATGGTTCTATGAGTTACGAACAGATTGGATTCAGGAGCGGTGATTTGGTAAAAATGGATATATTGCTTCTTGGTGAGCCCGCCGAAGCTTTAAGTACTATTATTCACAGAAGCGAAGCTCAGTCTGCCGGAAGTGCCATATGCAAAAAGTTAAAGAACACTATTCCGAAGGCGCAGTATCAAATACCCATTCAGGCATCTATTGGAGCCAAAATCATCGCTCGCGAAACTCTATCAGCATTGCGCAAAGACGTGACTGAAAAACTTTATGGAGGAGATGTAAGCAGAAAACAGAAGCTGCTTAAAAAACAGAAGAAGGGGAAGAAGAGGCTAAAGAAGATGGGGAAGGTGACGCTGACGCAGGAGGCGTTTTTGTCGGTGCTCAAGAGGTAAACTTAGAGTATTGGAATAATGGAATATTGGAGTACCGGGTTTTGGCTTATGTAAGCCATATTAATATATCAATTAATTGATATATTGATGGCTGGTAAGACTCATCCATTAATTAATATATTAATTAATGAATATATTGATGATGACATTCAAAGTTGTATAAATAAAGAGGCAGAAGATTAATTGGATTATCTCTTCTGACTCCTCTTAATCATCTGATTCGCCATTTCCCTCCTCCGCCTGTTCCAACAAGGCCTTCTTCACACTCTCCATAAACGGTTGCAACACAGCCTGCAGGATTCCTGCCGTAAGCGGTTGCAGCTTTTCGAATGGAAGAGCCTTTTTACGTTTCTCGAAGAATTCTTGTAATACAAAGGTTGTAAGTTGCAGCACTGTACCGTCGATATTCTTCTCATCAATCATAAGTTTGAGCAATATCGCCTCCGGTGATATAGATAGAACCATTTGCATTCTTGTAATCCACGAGACCAACGCTTTGTTAGTTTCCGGATCCAGTTCACCTGTTTTGGTCAGTGCCATACTTTCATCAACAGTTTCTTCCGCGGTCTTCTCTGCAATCTCCTTAAGGTACTCCTGAACTGTCTTCAGACATTCATCATTAATCAACGAAAGAATGGAAAGAATAAATATGCTTGGACAGTCACGAGCAACAAGACGTGATATTAGAACGAAAAGATGAGCATGATCATCACTACCCAAGAATTGAATAATTGCATTAGCTACCTGATCATCTCGTTTCTTGGATTGTTTTTCTTCTTTCTTAATTTGCTGCATAGCCGCAGCGGCACCTGCAAAACGCTGTTTGGCTTCCTCACTCAAAACCTCGCTGACGCCGCCGACGCCCTCATCAGGACTAAACGATTCTGGACCTCCTATGTCTGACATGGGCATATAATAACATAAGAATCAGATTAATCAGAGAATTAATAGAATACTGGAGTATTGGAATATTGGTCTAAAGTAACAGCAAATGTCTATACGTGATAAACAACATCCCAGTATTCCTGTGGTTCATTTCCTATTTGACCGGCTCCACATGCACAAAAGTACATCTTTCCTTACGACCGTTGAATTTAAGCACATTCTTTTTACTGAAGGCAACAACTCCTTGAATATCACTGTGAATTGTCCAATCATTGCCCACATGTGTGTTATTACCTGGTCTGAAGCAAAATCCCTTCTGGCGTACCAAAATCTCTCCTGCGTCCACTTTTTGACCACCAAATCGCTTAACGCCTCTGCGCTTAGCATTGCTATCTCTGCCGTTAGAAGTTGAGCCACCAGCTTTTTTATGAGCCATTTGGAGATATGTTACGGATATTTTGGCGGTTGTCCAATAATCTTGTCGATTTTTTTGCTTAAAAATTCAAATACCAAATACCAAATTTCAAGCAAAATCCAAATGCCAAAATACAAAACTCTGTTTCATTATCATATCGAGTATTATGCTTGGTTGCGAAGATTCTGAATTACTGGTTGCGGGGGCAGGATTTGAACCTGCGACCTCGAGGTTATGAGCCTCGCGAGCTACCGGGCTGCTCCACCCCGCGTTGGTAGCGATATCTTGATGGAAATTGAGTATTTCTGCAAGAAAAAGTGCATTCAAATTATATTCTCGAATGAGGAGCCAATGTTCGCAGCGGAAGATCACAATCTTCCGCCACTGAATTAATAATGTAATCTAATGCCGTTGGAGCGGAAGATAACGATCTTCCGCTGCGACGTTAACCAAAAACCAAAAACATTTCAAGCCCCTCCTCGTAGTTCCTGCAACTTATCCCTCTCAAAGAAGTAAAGCTTCCAGTGTTCTATCAAAGGCATCTGTCTGAGTAATTCCAGGAACGCTGCTTGTTGTTGTTCTTTCTGCATCTCACTTGCCTCCTTGCCATTAGAAGCAATTGCCAATGGGTGTTGGATTATAAGTACTTTCTCTCCGGGATTTACCAGTCCTAAATTTTCTTTGGCGTATTTATCTTTGTATTGTGTAGATTTAAAGTACTCCAGATCGCGGTAGCCCTGAGCAATATTTTCTTTTAGGCCGTTGTTTTGTACCTGAATTCCTTCCAGAGTTTGTTCAAACAGAACGTTTCTGTAATACGAAAGCGCAAGTCCGAATGCCATGAACCCGACGACTGTAAGGCCGATAAGAATCGTTACTTGTTTGCTGACGGGCTCAAGATTCTGGTATGCCATGGATGTATCTTACTTGGTTGATGGAGTTGGTGCTACTAGAACGACAATCGACAATCGACACGCTCCGCTTTCTACAATCGACACCTGATATTATGAATGAAACCTATGTATCTCTAAGGATCAATGCCAAATGTTGTGAAAAAAAATAGTAAACCAGATTATAAATCCCAAAACACAAAATCCAAATCCCAAAATAAATCCCAAAACACAAAATCCAAATCCCAAAATAAATCCCAAAACACAAAACCCAAAACCCAAAACCCAAAAAATCCATACCATTTTTCTAATACTGAATATAGGATAAAATCTATTATTTCTTAAGGTTCTATTATAAGATTAGGAGAATCAATAATCTTAAAACTAACATAATAAATCACATTTGGGTTTGGGATTTAGATTTTGGGATTTTAAAAAGTCCATACATTTTGGCATTGATCCATCTCTAATTATTTCCCAAAGTCGATTGTCGAATGTCGATTGTCGATTGTTACCAGTTGTATGTACAATAGCATCTCTCATGCGAATATATTGCTCCGGCACCGGCGGTATAGGCCTAAGTGCTTACGCAGCGCTTCAAAAAGCAAATGGTCACGAAGTTCATGGAAGTGATAGAACAGAAAGTGATATTCTAGATAGCTTAAGAGAGCAGGGGATTTCTGTGGCACTTAATCAGGATGGAACTTTTATTCCTGAAGATGCGGATCTTTTTGTATTCTCAGAAGCTATTCCGAAGGATTCTCCTGAGAGAAAAAGAGCCGATGAACTTGGGATCAGAAGTATCACATATTTTCAGGCGCTCGGAGAAATCTCACGTGACCATACGGTGATTGCAGTTTGCGGAACACACGGAAAGTCATCCACTGTTGCTATGGCAGCTCGTGTTTTGATAGAACTGGGGATGGATCCGACTGTGATTGCCGGAACAAAACTCAAGGAACTTAATAATTCAAATTGGAGAAAAGGAAAAGGAGAGTATTTTTTGTTGGAAGCGTGTGAGTACAGAAGGTCATTCCTTAATATTTCACCGAATATTATTTTGATGACCAATGCCGATGGAGATCACTTTGATGCATTCGATTCGGTTGAAGATTATCAGGAGGCTTTTGTCGAGTTTATTCAATGTTTATCTGTAAATGGAATCGTTGTAACTCATATGGAAGATAAGGATTGTGCGAATATTGTCCGAAAAACCAAAAAAGAAGTATACGCAGTTGATCAGTTCACATTACCTGACTTAAATGTTCCCGGAAAACACATGAAAATGAATGCACAACTTGTTTTGGGGCTTGCGGGAGTATTGGGCATACCCGAAGAGGAAGCATTGGAATCTCTCAAGGGATACTCAGGCTGTTGGCGAAGGATGGAAGTACTTGGAAATCTTGATAATGGAGTTACAGTCATAGATGACTACGCTCATCATCCACTGGAAATTAAAGCAACTGTTCAGGCAATGCTCGAAGGTTATCCAAATAGGCGATTAGTTGCTGTATTTCAGCCTCATATGCATGATAGAACTCTCAAATTATATGATGAATTCATAAAATCTTTTGGCGGAATTGATATTCTTGTTTTAACAGATGTTTATGATGCAAGACACGATGTTGAAAAAGAATCTGTAGATATGGAAAAGTTTGCTTCGGACATTAAAGAGGGGAGTCAGATCGACGTTTTATATGGAAAAAATCTTAACTGTACTCAATCGATGTTGAAGAATGATATTTTAAAACCAGATGATGTCCTTCTGATAATGGGTGCTGGGGATGTTACTGATATGGCTAGGTCTATGGTAAGCGAATAACGTCGTTTTGCATTATTGTAGCTTGACCATGTTGTCCCTGGTCGCTCTTCGAGCCTGAGCCTCAGAGTCGATGGCTGGTCACTATAGCCAGATCAATATAAAATGATATGAAGATTTTATGTAGTAAGTTAAAACCCAAATCCCAAATAACAAATCCCCAAAAAAATCCCAAAACACAAATAACAAATCCCAAGAGTAAGGAATGATCGAAGTTTGGGATTT
>JAHISE010000088.1 GCA_018818235.1 Patescibacteria group bacterium | reverse complement strand
TAAAGCTCTTTGTATACTCCCGATATTGCCTGCCGAGTAACTAATGATTCCAATCTTTCGATCCATCATAATAGAGTACCTTTTACGCCGGCAGTTGTACCGGCCTTCCAGACGTTAGAAGATAAAGAGTTTTTAAGTGCCGTACCAAAACTACGATAAACGGATTCCCAGGTGTGGTGAGGATTTCTGCCACTTAGAACCTGAATGTTTACTGTTGCACCGGCGCCCTGCGCAAAGCCATAAAAGAATTCAGCAATGTCTGCTGATAACGCATCATCGACGCAAAGAACACTTGCACCTTCTGCTTTCGAATAATCCAATGATGTCATCGCCCTGCCTTCAAAACTGACATTGGCAATTGCCAAGGCTTCATCTATCCCATTTATTCCGCTTCCTGAGGAATTAATACCTCCTTCCATGCGCTTTTCTATAAGCTTTGCAAATGCGAGCCCCAGCGTTATGCCAATATCCTCTGTTATAACATGAGTAAGACGATACTGCGTATTCTCATATACTGCATCAATGTTAAGGCAAGCATTCCAGGCAATGGTTTCCAACATGTGATTAAAGAATGCTATCCCCGTATCGATCTTGTAATCCCTTCTGGGCGCATCTTCTACGGTTACAAGGGTTTTTGATTCCCTCGTACTGCGCTCAAGTGAGACTCGGTTTATTTCCTCTGCCGTCCATGTAATTCCAAGTGCTGTCATGATAATAATTGGGAGAAGTTAAGATAATCGAATATCAACTGACAATTTGTGCGCATCCAATCCTTCAACATCACTTATCTTTTGAACAATGGGTCTTAGGCCTTCCAATCCTTCCTTGGTTAAGTATTGAACCTCACTCTCTTTTTGAAATGTTCTTACAGATATGGGAGAACTGGTCTTGGGCCAGATTCCCGTTGGAAGAACATGGTTGGTCCCCGAGGCATAATCTCCAACCGCAATGGGTGCATAGTCACCTAAGAATATCGATCCTGCATTTGTAATCCTTGGCAAGATTTCAATTGGATTCTCTACAAGAATCTCTATGTGTTCCGGACTGTACTCATTACTCAAAGAAATTGCCTCTTCCAGATCATTTACAATTATGATCGCGAAGTAGCGCTTTAGAGCTTCTTTGATAATATCCTTCCTTTTAAGCTGAGAATATAATCGCTCAACTTCTTTCTTGGTTTTTATAGCTAACTCTTGATCCCATGTTACCAATATGCCGGATGAATTCGGATCGTGCTCAGCTTTTGCAAGTAGATCTATTGCCAGATATTTGGGGTCCGCACGCTCATCGGCTATAAGCAAACCTTCCGAAGGCCCTGCAATCATATCAATTGCTACATCATCCCTTACAAGTGATTTTGCAGCCTGAACATATATATTTCCCGGTCCGGCAATTTTTAGAACCGGATCGATGCTTTGTGTTCCATAAGCCATTGCAGCAATCGCTGCTATCCCTCCAATACAATAAAGCTCATCTATTCCGGATAAATCAGCTGCCACAAGCATCTCAGGTAAATTCCCCTTTGGAGGGAAACAAGCAACGATACGCTTTACACCTGCCTGCTTTGCAGCAACACCCAGTACCTGCATAACCGTAGGAAGAGGTGCGGATCCTGCAGGTATATATAGCCCCACACTATCGATTGGTGTAATCCTTTTGCCGGTAAGCACTCCAGGTATTGCTTCTTGTAATTGCACTTGCGAATTACTTCCCAGATTCTCCTGATAAGACCTCGAAAGCTCCACTTGTTTTTTTATGGCATCAAGAACATCAGGTGATATCTTTTTATAAGCATTCTTGATTTCATTCTGAGTTATGCGAAAACCTCTGAAAAACTCAGGATCATCGAACTTTCGTATGTATTCAATAATTGCTTTGTCACCGTCTTTTCTGATGCTATCTATCCACTCTTTAACCTGCGGCAACACTTTGGAAATATCCAGAGCTGATCTTTTCATAATTTGATCCTTACGCATATTGCCTGCCTGTGACCATTTGATAATTTCTATCATTATAAAAAGGGGAAATAATTAAATAATTAATTTATCAATGGAAAATACTTTTAAATCCTCGCCACCGCACTCTTTAATTTTTTCAACTATTGTCCAAACATCATCACCGGAGACTATGGTTTGCATATTTGCCAATCTCGAATCCTGTGAAAGTATGGAAATTGAGGCCTTATATCCTAATATAACCTCTTCTATTTTTTTGATTCCGGCTTTCGGAACATCAAATACAATGTATTTATTCTTCATTCCTTTCTGAATTGCATTCGCTCGCATTAGTAAGTTATCTACACAAGCCTTCTTTTTTATGCTCATTTCTTTGGAACCAATCATCACAGCTTGATTTTCGGATATGGTTTGGATTACCCTAAGCCGATTTGTACGTAATGTACTTCCCGTTGATACAAGATCGCATATTGCATCAGAAACATTCAATGTGGGAGCAATCTCCACACAACCTTTCAATACAATTATTCCAGATTTAATATTCTGCTCTGCCAGATAACTTTTGAGTATGCTTGGATAAGACGTTGCAATTTTTTTACCGCTAAGGTCTTTGACAGATACAATTTCAGACTGCTCAGGAACTGCAATTGATAACGCACAATATCCAAAATTAAGCGCGAGCAACCTATTAATATCAGCACCTGTTTCATCCAATACGTTGCTGCCTACAATTCCAATATCAGCAACGCCGTCTTTTACGTACTCAGGGATATCATCATCTCTCAGAAACAAAATATCAAAAGGCAGGTTTCTGCACCTTGTAAATAGGCGATCTTTATACGTCTCGAACTTTAGCCCCATCTCCTTTAAAAGATTAATTGATCCGTCAGACAATCTGCCCGATCGCTGTACTGCTATTCTGATTGTTCCATTTGATTGCATTAGAAAACTTGGAAATAAAATAAAAAACTCCTCGGATTAGGAGGAGACGAATTCGATCTGCAGTTTTTCGCTTACTTCTGGGCTTTATCCAAATACCCCTGCAACACCGACGCCGTCTTCTCCCCACCATGGGGAGAATTATGTTGATGCTGAGGAGCAGTTTTTAAATATCGGCGATAGCCACCGAGGCCATTTTCTATAAATCTAGCTACCCTTGTAACTGTAGTTGTACTTGCTCCTGTTTTCTCTGATATTTCCCTGTAGCTCATTCCCTTTGCCAACATCTTTGCAACCTCCAACCTTTCACTCCACGCCTTAAGTTCGCTTAAAGTTCCCAGATCCCTGAGTAAATCTGCAACCTCCTCGGGCCCTTTACATGAAGCCAAGGCAGAGCACAGAGCCCGGAATTGCGGGTCTTTTTTCCAACTGCCTTCGGTGAAGCTTCGTTTGGACATGGTTACGAGTGAGTAGTGAGTAGTGAATAATTGATAATTTATTTTCCAGCGCAGGGATACTTCCCTGCGATTGAAAAATCAATTAATTAATGATCAAATCGAATCCATGGTAGCAAACGGGCGAAGGGGTGTCAATGTATTAATACATTAAAACACTAGTTTTTTCAAGATAAAAAATCCCGGCAGCAAAAGCGCCACCGGGTGTCGATTCTAGACCATGGAAATCATGCAAGTATATTGGAGAGGCGCAGAAGTGCCGTACTCCCCAACTGCATGAGTTGCTCGACGAATCCGTCGAATGGAAGATAACTGAACCGAGTAATTAGAAACGCCAGATAGCAATTCAGAAATACCGACGTGTAAAAAACTAATCTCGATAATCCGTTTAGAAAAAGAAAGCTTATGAAGAACGATCCAATTGTGGCAAACCACAAACTGGCTGACTCCATCGCAGCTGGATCCTTTGTTTTCGCATACATTCCGTATGCGGAATCATGGAACCCAAGTCCGGTTACAGCTGAAAAAACAACTATAGCAATCAGACCACAAGTCCAAAACTTCATAGCATTCTTCTCCGTTCATGGTGTTTCTTGAATGCCTTCCATGGAAAAGATCAAACAGCTTTTCCATCCAAGCTGTATATGATACACTATCATATTTTATATATTTGTCAAATATATAATATTTATGAATCAGAGGATTCATAGGAAATTCGTTACATCCAAACGAACAACGAGTAAACGAATCAGCGAACACTCCAGTACTATCTACTTCCCCCCTACTCTCTTCGCAATAATATCCTCCGCAACGTTCCTAGGAACCTTATCATAATGCGAAAATTCCATACTGGAACTTGCTCTCCCCTGCGTCATAGATCTAAGTTCAGTCACATAACCAAACATAGCGGCAAGAGGAACATTAACATCGATTGTTTTGGCATTCCCACGCTCGCCGGTACCCTGAATTAAACCTCGACGTGAGTTTAGATCACCCATTACATCTCCAAGGAAATCCTCAGGAGTTACCACTTCCACCTTCATAATTGGCTCAAGAATAACAGGGTCTGCCTTTCTTGCAGCAGCCTGCAATCCTACACTTGCACATGTTTTAAACGCGATCTCGGATGAATCAACATCATGATACGAACCGTCATACAGATCGACCATTACGTCGACAAGCGGATAACCGGCAAGTACTCCCCTGCTCATTCCTTCCTGGAATCCTTTGTCACAAGGATTTATATATTCCTTCGGAATCTTTCCACTGACAATGTGATTAACAAATTCATATCCCTTGCCCGGTTCCTGCGGAATAAGCTTGAATACAACGTGCCCATATTGCCCCCTGCCTCCTGATTGTTTGATGTACTTTTCCTCATGATCCACTTCTTTCTGAATAGTTTCGCGATACGCAACCTGGGGTTTACCAACATTTGTTTCCACTTTAAATTCACGCCTCATGCGATCCACCAAAATATCCAGATGAAGCTCGCCCATACCCGACATTATTACCTGAGCTGTTTCTTCATCACTTTCTACACGGAAAGTGGGATCTTCTTCCGAAAGCTTTTGCAATGCAATCCCCATCTTCTCCTGATCCGCCTTTGTCTTTGGTTCTACCGCAATGGAAATAACCGGCTCTGCAAATGTAATTGATTCAAGACGAATGGGTTTGTCAGTATCACATAAGGTATCGCCCGTACGACAATCTTTAAGACCTATGACTGCGGCAATATCCCCCGCTTCTATCTTATCAATTTCTGATCGGGAGTTTGCGTGCATTTTTACAAGCCTTCCTATGCGCTCTTTTTTTGATGTACGAACATTAAGTATCGAATCGCCTGTCTTTAGAACTCCGGAGTAAACACGAACAAAAGTCAGCTTTCCTACAAACGGATCTGTGGCAATTTTGAAAGCCAATGCCGACATGGGTTCCGAGTTCTCCTGCTTGCGCTCATCTTCTTCCTCCGTATCCGGATTTATACCTTTGGTTGGCGGAATATCCATAGGTGATGGCAGATACGCAACAACCGCATCAAGCAGAAGCTGCACACCTGCATTCTTTAAAGCTGAACCGCAAAAGACAGGATATATCTGACCTGAAACTGTTCCGATTCTTATACCCCTTACTATCTGTTCATCAGTCAAAGCACCGTTCTCCAGATATGCATCAAGCAGATCTTCACTGCATTCAGCAACTTTCTCCATAAGTTGTGAACGATATTCCGTCACCTGAGACTCCATATCCGCCGGAATTTCTGTCTCTTTTACTTCTTCACCCATTTTGCCGCCAAACATATATGCCTTCTTTTTTATAAGATCAACAACACCGGTAAAACTGTCCTCTGATCCAAGGGGTATTTGTGCGGCAACCGCATTCTTACTCAATCGATCATGAATACTTCCCATAGTCATAAAAAAGTCACCTCCGGTTTTATCCATCTTATTAACAAAAGCCATTCGCGGAACATTATATTTATCAGCCTGCCTCCAAACAGTCTCACTCTGTGGTTCAACACCCTGTGAACCATCAAAAACAATGATTCCTCCATCCAGTACTCGCAGTGAACGCTCCACCTCCGCCGTAAAGTCCACATGGCCGGGAGTGTCGATAATATTGATAGTGCAATCAATTTCCTCTCCATCCACATTATTCGCCTTCCAATGACATTGTGTTGCGGCTGAAGTAATGGTGATACCACGCTCCTGCTCCTGTTCCATCCAGTCCATGGTTGCTTCTCCCTCGTGCACTTCTCCTATTTTGTAGTTGATTCCCGTATAGAAAAGAATGCGCTCGGTTACAGTAGTCTTACCGGCATCAATATGAGCAATAATTCCAATGTTACGGAGGTTTTTAAGATCCATGGTAAAAAGTATAAGAAAGTTAAGTATTCGGGAAATTCCGAGAGAATATACTTAAATTATGGGAATAAAGCAATGGTTTTGCTGTAGTTTAGGTTGGGTAGGTTGGGTAGGTTGGGTAGGTTGGGTAAGTATCAAATATGTTGCAGCTTGTATGTAGATGGTGTACTGTCGTACACATGACACATGCGAGGTATCAAAGGGGGTTCAGAAAACTAATTGTCTGGCAAGAGGCACATTGTCTTACAAAGATGATATACAAAATAACAGTATCATTTCCAAAATCAGAAATGTATGAGATGACAAAGCAATTAAGAAATGCATCAAGTTCAATAGGTGCTCAAATTGCAGAGGGATCACAAATGCGAACACAGCCTCACAGGAAATTATATTATGAGAGAGCATATTCTTCTGCTTCAGAAGTGGATAATTTCCTTGAGCTTTCATTGGATCTTAACTATTTAAAAGAAGATGAATATAAAAAGCTTTTACATCAGGTAAATAAAGTATCGTATTTACTACAACATCTCAGAGATTCACCAAATGCATAATCCATTCCCAACCTACCCAACCTACCCAACCTAAAAATAATTACTTCGCCAAATGCGCAAACGCCTTATTCGCCTGTGCCATCCTAAGAACATCCTGCTTCTTCTTAATCGCATTACCCTGTTCTACGGAAGCATCCAGAAGCTCCATTGCAAGCTTTTGTGACATTGGTATTCCTTTTCTATCGCGGGCTGCATTTATAATCCATCTGATGGACAACGCCTGCTGTCTTTTGATAGGAACCTCGGTAGGAACCTGATATACGGAACCTCCAACACGCTTTGGCCGGACTTCTACCAGAGGAGTAACGTTAAGAAGAGCTTTGTTGAATATGTCCAAAGGTTCATCTTTGGTCCTTGTTTTAATTACATCCATGGCATCCCAGAATATTCCACGGGAAATACTCTTCTTTCCATCATGCATCATGCAGCATATAAACTTCTCGATCAGAGGATCGGAGTTTTTGGGAATATATTTCTTGATAGGTTTGGACATGGGGTAGAGCGTAGTTAGTAGATGTAATTGGAGTTTTGGGAGTCGCTGGTCACTGGTCGCTGGTCACTGGTCGAATGTCGATTGTAGATTGTCAATTGCCTGCCAGCCGTAGCCAAGAGGCGAAGGCTGGTCGATCAAGACTTGGCTTTTTTAGCACCATATCTGCTACGACCCTGCTTCCTATTCTGAACTCCCTCAGTATCCAGAATACCACGTACAATATGATATCTAACACCGGGAAGATCTTTTACTCTTCCTCCGCGAACCATTACAACAGAGTGTTCCTGAAGATTGTGACCTTCTCCCATTATATAAGCCTTAACTTCGTGACCGTTTGTAAGTCTTACACGTGCGATCTTTCGCAGAGCAGAATTAGGCTTTTTGGGAGTCATTGTTGTTACCTTTACGCAAACTCCTCTTTTAAAAGGAGCCCCCTTCCTCAAAGGAACATTACGCATCTTCAGCGCATTCCAAGTATATTGCAACGCAGGAGCCTTTGACTTCTTGCGGTTGGATTTACGTGGTTTACGGATTAGTTGGTTAATGGTTGGCATAAGAGAGTTATAAATTAGCCAAAGAATCCTAAAGGTAAATATGGTGGTAGTAAAGGGTTTAGTGAGGTTTCGGAATACGGAATCCGGAATCCGTTATTTACATCAATACATAAGAAGAATTTAAACTGGTTCAATTTGTCCTCCATTTACAAATTCCAGCTATCGGATTCCGGATTCCGGATTCCGAATCTCAAGGCCTATTTCCGCATCCCCAAGCCAAAAACTTCAATCCCACGCAGTACCTTCCTCCTATATATACCCTTGACACATCCCATTTAATATTGTATTCTAACAGCCTTAATTTCGTCCTTTTAAACCATCGTTTTGTATGAATATCAAATTTGATAATTCATGCAGAAAAGCCACGACCATTTTCAGCGGATTGGTGTTCCTCGTTGGAATGCCTGATTTTGTCCGTTGGATTGTGTCGTGGGGGAATTGGAAAAGGAGGTGCAATCGGGAACTGAGTCTTTTCGCCAACCGCGCTTAGTATGCGTGGGAGGCAAGCTTACGTTTACGTCGCGTTGAGTTCATGAACCCAATTCGTGTGTGTGCTCGAAACAATTTTCACAAGTCGCCTCAAATGAGGCAAGGAGAAGTACCATGAGACGTTTTTCGACCCAACTGACCGCTGTTTGTTTGATTGTTTCTTTGGCCGTCACGGCTATGGGTGCGGCTCCGAAAGCCGACCCGACCGCTGCGGCGTTGGAGAACGCCCGCGTGGCCATGGAGATGGCCAACGCGAACATGCAAGATCCGCTTGCCGAGTTCGCGGCTGCGAAGAAGATTGTCCAGCCGCTCGAAAACGCGGTGCGGGCGGCGCAAGCCGTCCAGGACGCTGCACAAGACGTTGTTGATCGACTGACGGAATGGAAGACCGCCAATGCTGCGGTCAACCAGACGAAGACTGATATGACGAACGCCAGGAACGCAGTTGCCGGTAAAGCAGGCGCCGCGCTCGATACAGCACTTTTCAGTCTCAGAAAGGCCGTCGAGGCCTACAATGAAGCTCAAAAGAAGCTGGAAGAGGCGAAACGCAACCTTCCGCCGACTTATGTCATTCCGGCCGACATCGCTCTGGTCGACGTCGACATTACCTTAGCCCAAGCTGAGGTTACCAAGGCTGCGAAAGCAGTTGCCGATGCCGAAGCGGAAGTTACCAAGGCCAAGGCTAAGACACGGCACGACGAAAAGGAGGCCGCATTCAACGCAGTCAAGGCGCTCTTCGACGCCGCCGTCGAAAACTGGACCCGCCTGAAAAGGACGGTCGATGGCGGTGGCGACGGCAAGGCCTCGGCGGTCATCGAGCAGAAGCTCGATACCGTCAACGCCAAGTTGGCGTCGCTGGAGACCGCCGTGACGACTCATGACACTTCAGTTAAGGGTGCTTTTGTT
>JAHISE010000087.1 GCA_018818235.1 Patescibacteria group bacterium | reverse complement strand
AGATACTAATCAATAAAATAAATTGCTACCTCCTCTCGTGCCCCGTAGCGTTTATATAAGCCAAAAATCAACGGCCTAAAGCTTGAGTGAATTAGTACTATTTTAAACGCGAAGGGGTATCAAATATTTAAGAAATCAAAGCCTGTTCTCTCCTTTCGCAGAGTTCCCCTCTCCTCCTCAGAGGAGAGTGACCAGGGGTGAGGTCGGTTTAGGAGCTCTGCTATTGGAGAATTCAAAGTTTGTTCGACCTCACCCCCCTGCCCCTCTCCAATTGCGATTGGAGAGGGGAGCTCCGTTAATAAGAATATTATCTTGGTATTCTGAATAACGAGGCCCCCCTCTCCCTGTAGGGAAAGGATCGGGGAGAGGGGGTATAAAACACTAATACCAACCACACACTCAACTCATGGCCACGGGTAAGTTCAATCAAAATCTCCCACATTCATGAACCGATCCTCATCAGTATTCAGACAACACATTAACAATTCCATCAAGTTCACTTTCCCCTATTTATGGTAAAATCTCTAAAAAGTTTTCTTTCCCTTTCCCCTTTTTTATATGAACTTGTGCAAAGTTACAAAGTACCTAGTACTTATTGGAGCCCTTAACTGGGGTCTTATCGGAATCGGCGATTTTATGGGCACCAATCTTAATGTCGTAAATATGCTGGTAGGCAGCTTCCCAATGGTTGAATCCATTGTTTATGTCTTAGTTGGTCTGAGTGCTGTAAAGATGTTGGTAGGCAAAAAGTGCTAGCTTGAGTTGTTAAAAATATCATCGTAGAAAATTAAACCACTTTCGTGAGCTCATTGTTTTACGGAGGTGGTTTTAAGTTATTAATTATATAAAGGGTCACTACAAGTCACAAGTCGATTGTTGATTGTCGACTGTCGAATGTCAATTCCCCACCTCATAAGCACAATGATCACATTTAAGATATTTACTTCCCTCTTGAACCAATTCAATCATAGAACCCTTCCTACATTCCGGACAAAGCTTGCCCTGTGTAAATGCCTGAATTGCGGAGAATCCTACACGCTTAGGAGCGCCTCCATGTTCACGAATTGTCATTGATCGCGGATGATCACGCATTTTTTGCAGTACCTTGGCTTCAATTTGACGAATACGCTCTCGAGTTACTCCAAACTCCTTACCAACTTCCTCAAGTGTATGACCCACTCCATCTTTTAATCCAAAACGCATTTCGATAATCTTTCGCTCACGAGGAGTAAGGAACTCCAGCATCGCATGCACGTTTTCTTTTCTGAGCTGCCTGTTGGTTGCATCAAACGGATTGATCGCCTCTTCATCTTCTATAAAGTCTCCCAGCTTGCTGTCTTCCTCGGATCCTACCGGTGACTCCAGCGAAATAATATCCTGACTGATCTTTTGAATATGTCTGACCTTTTTGATATCCATTTCCATTTCAACCGAAAGTTCTTCCACAGTGGGCTCGCGTCCAAGCTCCTGAACCAGTCTGCGTTGAGTGTGTGTTAGCTTATTGATTGTTTCCACCATGTGAACAGGAATACGAATAGTTCTGGCCTGATCAGCAATGGCTCTGGTGATTGCCTGCCTGATCCACCATGTTGCATAAGTTGAGAACTTAAAACCTCTCTCGGGATCAAACTTTTCTACAGCTCTAAATAGTCCTATGTTGCCTTCCTGAATAAGATCAAGAAAACTCAAGCCACGACCTATGTACTTCTTGGCAATCGAAACCACAAGCCTTAAGTTCGCTTCGGCAAGTTGCTGTTTGGCGGACGCATCACCTTTGCGAATACGACGCGCAAGCTCAACTTCTTTCTTCCCATCAATAAGAGGAACGCGTCCTATCTCCGACAGATACATTCGAACTGAATCGTTACTGATTTCCAAAAGATCAACCTCGCGCTCACGTCGCCTTTTGCCACGCTCTTCCGCAGTCAAATCTTTTTCGTCAATCGCAATTCCTGCAGTGGCAATAACATCCAATACTTCGCCATCTTCTTTGCCTACTTTGGTAGCTAGCTGTCCCACTTCCTCCACAGAATCATCTTCATCTTCGTCGTCTTCGCCAACACCACCAAACGATGCAACCTCTGCCAGGTCCTGAGTTGGCTCCGGAATATCCAAAGCCTGCTTGCCTTGCTTTTCCCATATCAAAGCATCCTTAACATCAATGACCTGAATACCCAGATCCACCAAAAGCGTATAAATATCATCAAGAAGATTTATGTTATCTTCGGCATCCGGCACAGCACCCATTACCTCCTGATGAGTCACATATCGCTGTTCACGCCCCTTTTTAACCAAATGCTTAACAGCCTCAGGAAACTTCTTGAGGTCGTCGTCGGTAGGTTGCACTATGAATTTACGTGGATGCGAAGCCATTTGGATGGAGTATAGTGAAAATTGAGCTGTAGCCAAGCAATAATTAGACTAAATATCGGAAAGCGGAAAACGGATCAATGCCAAAATGCAGGGATTTTTTTAAATTCCAAATCCCAAAAAACAAATCCTAAATGTGATTTATTGTGCTAGTCTTAATACCAAGTTGAATTTTAAATGATACGATGATTGTATGTAATAAGCTAAAACCCAAATCCCAAATAACAAATCCCAACAATGCTGCTACTGCGCAGGACGAGCAACTAAAAACGATCATGGTTTAGAATTTTGGATTTTGGGTTTCGTTGGGTTTTGGGATTTTTAATTTGGGATTTGTGTTTTGTGTTTTGGGATTTATAACTCGGTTTACTTTATTTTCCACTTTCCAACCTTCGCCCAGGCTACGGTCGGCAGGCCACTTTCCACTTTCCATTTCCCATGTTCTATTTAAACCCCCAACTAACTATGATGCTTTTTTGGCTAGCTTAAGCACCTGCTGATACTGATTCATCAACTGAGCAACATCAGTAGTTTTGCCTGACCTTTGAGCCTCCAAAAGTTTTGCAGTAATTTCCTTTTGCTTTGCTCTGATTATATCTTTGTTAGCCCGAGCAATATTCCCCTTCAATTCACGTGCTGCAACATTATCAGACCAGTCATCAAATACATGGTGTTCGCAGTACAATTGCAATATCGCCATCCTTTCGCGATCTTCTTCCGGCAGATCGAGCATATCCAAAGTTACTTCTTTGATATCCTCAGGAATATTTTCAATTGCATCGTACAATGCTTTTGGAAATCCTGAATCAGGAGCAATAAGTTCTTTTAAATAATCACGCATTTGTGGATACAAAAGCAAAAGCCCCAATGCTACTTCCACACGTGAAAATATATCTGACTTTGTTGTTTCATCGGATTTCTTTACGGACATAACCGAAATCTGCTGAGTGGGCGCAAGAATATTCTGCTTAATATATTTTTCCAGATCTTCACCAAGCGCCGACACAGTTGTAGACAAAGCCGAAGCAGCCCGATTAAGCTCATGTTCTTTCTCAACAGAAGTAGATAAAGAATCAAGCAACGGCATTAGGCGTTGCAAACCTTTTTTCTTTCCTTCAGCGGATGTTAAATCCAATTCTGCAATCTGAGAAAGAACCATATCCATATACGGAACTCCTCCATCTGTCAGTTGCTTTTTAAAATCATCTGAATTTGCATGTGCGGCTTCATCGGGATCTTTTTGATCTAATTTAACTACATTGATCTGCATGCCTTCTTTTGCACATAAACAGAATGATCTCTCCGCCGCCTCTCTGCCCGCTTGATCCTGATCCAGACACAATATTACTTTTTCTGCATGGCGCTTTAACATTTTGGCATGCTGCTGAGTTAGTGCCGTACCACTTGCTGCCACGACATTGGTTACTCCCACCTGATGACACGCCAACACGTCAAAATAACCTTCTACCAATATCACTGATTTGGTTTCGCGCATGGCTTCTTTTGCATGATTTAACCCGTACAATATATTAGACTTGTTATAAAGCGGACCTTCCGAGGAATTTAAATACTTTGCATCATCTTCGCCTATTGTCCTTCCTCCAAACCCAACCGTATCCCCGCGGTGATCTTGAATAGGAAACATTATTCGATTCCTGAATCGATCGTAGATTCTGCCTTCCGCAAGATCTTTTTGAACACCCATACCGGCTGAAAGAATTTCTTTTTTACTAAAATCTTTTTTAAGGAGATATTGATATGTATCAGAAAATGAATCCGGTGCATACCCAACGGAGAATTTTTCCAATAACTTTGGATCAATATCGCGACCCTTAATATATTCCTGAGCATTCTTATTTTCTTTTAACTGCTTCATGTAAAAAGATTCTGCAACCTTAAGACATTCTCTGGCCCTTTCTTTCTCGTCTTTATCCACAGGCGTACCTCTGGAAACATGCTCAATTGTTACTCCCGTCTTTTCCGCCAGATCAACCAATGCCTGTTTAAAATCCGTATTTTCTATCGCCTGATAAAAACTGAAAATGTCCCCACCTGTTTGGCAAACAAAACAGTATGCAATTCCTTTATCCGGAGAAACCTGCATACTTGGTTTTGTGTCGTTATGGAACGGACAAAGAGTTACAAAATTCCTTCCCTTCTTTTTAAGCTGGCAGTATTGGCCTACTAGCTCTTCTATTGGTAGCCGAGATTTGATTTCGAAGACGGAGTCCATTTATTTGGCAGGCATGGGAAAGGATTCTAGCATACTTGAACAACTTCAAATATACCGTTTACTCGTTTTCTCGTTTTTCGTTTATTAGTGAGTCAAAAGATAATTTGCTGGAATAAATTTTTAGCTTTCTATCCGACCTCACCCCCCTGCCCCTCTCCACGCTGCTCCGCCTGGCACGTCTCACATGTGAGACGTGCCCTGGCACTTCAGTCATGACTGCCGTGCCCTGCCACTTCAGTCATGACTGACGTGGCTTGCCCACTGTGGAGAGGGGAGCTCTGCCATTGGAGAATTCAAAGCTTGTTCTCTCATACCAATTTGCTTTTAAAAAGATACTAATCAATAAAATAAATTGCTACCTCCTCTCGTGCCCCGTAGCGTTTATATAAGCCAAAAATCAACGGCCTAAAGCTTGAGTGAATT
>JAHISE010000086.1 GCA_018818235.1 Patescibacteria group bacterium | reverse complement strand
TAGTCTCTGACGAAGGTTGACCTGTCGACCGTAGATCCGCCGGGGCGGACGAAGGTTGACCTGTCGACCGTAGATCCGCCGGGGCGGACGAAGGTTGACCTGTCGACCGTAGATCCGCCGGGGCGGACGAAGGTTGACCTGTCGACCGTAGATCCGCCGGGGCGGACGAAGGTTGAAGCCACGAAGGAATAGGTCCTCCTTGCTGTGATGGAGGTGGTCCTTCATCAACTTTTGGCGTTGGCTGAGGAGCCGGTTTTGGTTTTGCAGGTTCTTTAATAGGCTCAGGCTTTGGCTCAGCAGCAATAGGTGGAGGCTCCTCTATAGGCTCTGCATCTATAATATCTTTCTTATCAGGCAATTGTTCCTGCACTACTTCCTCTTTACTTTCCTTTGCACCTCTGGCCGAAGGCGAAGATACATCTTTTTTCTCCTTAGGTTCTTTAATCTCTTCCTCCACAATCTCCATAGGCATAGGCTCAACTTCAATTCCATCTTTTTTGTCACCCATCAACTTCTGCTCCGCTGATTCAAGTTTTTCCTGTAACGAGCTTCCCTTTCGTAACTTGGAAATAATAAAGATAATCAACATGCCAATTGCTATGGCGATAAATGCTACTATGATAATTTTAAGTATCAATCCAAAAATAGATGATCCTTCTTTATCATCATCCGTATCAGGTGAGTCCGGTATTACCTGTGGCGCCGTAGTTTTTGTTACTCTGATTGTTTTTTTGGCTTCCTCAATTTTGTTTCCGTTTGATATGTCAAAAACCTGAACCGAAACATTGTAGCTTCCTGTCTGTGAGTATTTGTGAATCGGGTTATCCAACATACTGGAGCTGCCATCTCCAAAATTCCAGTTTGCAACCGTAGGAACATTTGGTTCTCCATTTTTAAAATCTATACTGAATACAAAGCTACCATTATTCTGATCTTCGGCATTTATCTCCGTTTTTTTGTTTGCCAGTGCATCCTCCGCTTGTGCAGTTTTACTGTCTACGATCCTAAGATTCTGAATTTTTCCGGCAGATGAAAGTGTAAAGGAATGAGTTTTATCTGGTTCTGTTATCAGAACGCTTAATGGGGTTCCCTGAGAAGAAAAGAAGGTTCCATCCGCATCATTGTCATTGATTACATTTCCATCTTTATTCTTATCTGCCTGTGCATCCATATCCAAAGATAGCAATTTCGTATTACGGTACACCGGAGTAAGTGTTACAAGAGGGCTCTGGGCAGCTATTACAATTCTTCCATTGGAATCAATCTTCGGAATGGTGTATACTAATGAAGAGTTTTCAGAGCTAGATGCAGTACTTACGTTTTTGATAGGAACTTGAATTGTAATGACACTTCTGTGTATCACCCCTTCCTTTGCTGTGGAAATTTCCGTATTAAGTTGATAAGTACCTTGTTCTATCAAACGCGTTCTAAAAATAGGAGCTCTTTTTGCCTCAATAAAGGTTCCGTCTTTGGAAAGCACCCAGCTGTATAGTGGATTTTGAACTGAGTTTTGCAGAATTACTTCGAAGAATGAACCTTTATTCAGTGTCAGATTAACTTTTGTAACCTGCTGTGCGGCAAAGGAAGTGCGAACAAACACTGCAATTCCCGCTACAGCAGCGACAACCATTAGCCGTTGTAGTACACTGCGTTTCATTTTATGTTTGGGTTTTGTATCAATTTGGTTAAAGAATGCTTTGTATAAATGTTACTATCGCTCCCGCGATTGCCACAAGTATCACTCCTATCAATGTAAACAGGACAATTTTCTTTGCTCTCTCTTTCGCTTGCTCATCTCCAACTCCTACAATCAGCCAGATGCCTCCGATAATAATTACAATTGTTGCCAGTAACGCAGTGTATTTTACTATCGCAACAGTAATATCTGTTAATATTGTTCCTAAGTTGGCATTGGTTCCAACTCCTGCTTCAACCGCAGCGTCAACTCCAGCGGCCACTCCTCCTCCACCGTACACTTGTGCAAGGGCATAAGCAGGATTGCTAATAAAGAGGGCTAAGCCCGAAATGATTTTGAAGATAGTATTTTTCATAGTTCTCTCTATTTTAGCATAGATGGGGGTGTTTTGCTACTTTGTCTGAACCATGATTAATAAGATTAAAGGATTATCTTGATTTTAAATATCTTATCCATTTTTACCAATATATGAAAATCATGGTAATCATTAAATCAGGTAAATCAGGGTTCAGACAATTAGCAATTGGCTAGTATTCTTCGTTATCGACAACAATTAGCTAATTGCCAATCTGCCAATATGCTAATTGCCGTATAAGCTATACTTCCTCCTGTATGAATCCAACCCCCTCCCAAATCCTCCGCCAATCCAAAACCTCTGCCTTTCTGGTGTCTGATTTGATAAATATTCGATATTTGACAGGAATGGATATTAGTTTTGGATTAGTCCTTATAAGTTCAAGATCTATGATTCTTTTTGTTGATAGCAGATATTCAGAGGCATCCGAAAAGGGAGTTAAAGATGGAATCAAAGTCAAAGATATAGATAAACTGGATAGGAGTCTGGAAAAAGTGCCTGAATGCGGGTATGAGTCTGAGCATATTACAGTTGATGTTTTGCGCAGGTGGAAGCGAAAAAATAAGAACACAAAATTTGTTCGAAGAAAAGGAGTAATTCAGCATTTCAGAAGGCAAAAAGGAGATGATGAGATCAGGAGATTCAAACGTTCACAAAGGATAACAAGGGAACTTCTCAGGCGAATTCCGGCTGCACTCAGATCATTGCCGACAGAAAAGGGTCTTGCCTGGAAACTGGAAACCTGGGCGCGCGAACTTAAAGCAGATGGACTTTCGTTTGATCCTATTGTTGCATTCGGACATAACACAAGTTGTCCGCATCATCATCCGACTGACAAAAAACTTAAGCGAGGTCAGATAGTTCAGATTGATGTTGGGGTTAAGTACAAAGGATATTGTAGTGACCAGAGCAAAGTGTTTTTTACGGGAACACCAACTTCACTTCAGAAAAAAGTTTACTTGGCAGTGGAGGAAGCTCAGGAAAAAGTGATCGATGCTTTGGAGCCGGGCGTTACTAATCACAAACTTGATCGCATTGCGCGTAAAGTTTTGGATGAACATGGATTCGAAAAATATTTCACACATTCATTGGGGCACGGAGTGGGATTGGAAATACATGAGGGAATTTCGTTAAGTCAAAAAGCTCCACAGAAAAAGTTGCTAGAAAATGAAATTATCACCATAGAACCGGGGGTCTATCTTCCGGGTAAATTTGGAATCAGACTGGAGGATGAGGTGATAGTCTAATCAGCAAAGATGCCAGAAACAAAACTAACTATTGCACCTGCAAGAAGAATTAGTATCAAACCTACAACTGCCCACAAAAGCGTTTTCTTTGCTTTTTCAACACCTTGTTCATCGCCGGATGAGATTACCATCCTGATACCTGCAATTATAATTACGATTGTGGCAATTAATGCCATGAACTTGAGAATAGAAACAGTAATATCTGTAACAGTGTTTGTGAGTGTTTCTGATCCAACTTCTCCTCCACCCAGATTTTCCGGAACATTTCCTATATCTATTGTTGCTAATGCTTTACCGGTTGAGGCAATCAAAAAAAATATTGTTGTAGACGGACGAATCATAAGATTGTTTAATTTATTCATAATCGATCGGGGGTAAAACTTTTATACATTGTCCCTCATTTACTTTGGCTAATTCAAGTCAAAAATTCAGTATTGAGTAATGAGGGCTTGACGAAATAGGAAGAGTGTATCTGTATAAGTTTATATTTAGGGAAGCTCTGAAAAACACATGAAACGTAGCAGCGATTCGTCCTTCGATCAACTCAGGATGACAAATCGCTGTGCTGTACGGCGGTTTGTCATCATGAGCTTGTCGAATGACGAGCCGCCGCTACGAGTTTTTCAGAGCTTCCTTAAATTGTTAATCAAATAAGTTAATTACATAAGAAATATTCAAACTAGCAAACTTTTCTAAACATTACTATGAAATACATTATAGTTAAAGATATGTCATCTGATGACGGACGAAAAGTATTCGGAAATATGGTAAAATGACGGGAAATTGCCATGACAAATATAAATACCAATCCAAAAATTCCAAGGCACATTCTTGTGATCCTCACAGCCGTGATGCTGATCGCTCCGGTCAAAATCAGAAGTAATTCGGACTTGCTTAAGGGTAGTGAGCCGTTCGAACAGGAGTTTATTATCACTGCGTATTATTCTCCGATTGAGGGACAATGTTGCTATGTAAAAGGTGGACTTAAGGCAGATAAGATTTTAAATGGTGAAGGAATTAGATCAGCGGATGGAACAGGAGTTTATCCGGGAATGATAGCGGCGCCTTCCACTTATCCATTCGGAACAAGAATACTGCTTCCGGGGCTTGGCACATTCGAAGTTAATGACAGGGGTGGTGCTATTACGGAACTTGCAGGCGGAGTACATAGGCTCGACGTTTGGGTTGGGCATGGAGAGGAAGGTTTGGCTCGCGCGTTGTCACTTGGAGTACGTCACATAAAAGGAACCGTATATCCGGTTAATGCGAGAAAACCAGAGGTTGCTTTTGATTTCGGTGCGATTCCGACTATTTATGAGCGACTTAACCCTTACATGCCCGAAGGTGGAAATTTTCTCGCAGTAAGACCTGAGGAAGGAGACAAAGGACCCTCGGTTAAATTACTACAGGAATATCTTGTCAGAGCCGGATACAAAAAGCACAAAGTGAATGGCGTTTATGATGCATCAACTTCGCAGAGTTTGCTTGAGTTTATCCGTGATTACCAATTGGATGAATCTTCGGTATATTTGACAGAAAAGACTGCGGCAGTTCTTCTTGCTGCAGTACAAAGATCAGAAGCGGGGCATCCAATTAGCGGATTTGTAGAAAAGGGAAGTGCTTTAAGCGTCAATCAGGAGGCGCAAAGGATTCTTAGGTTTTTGGGATATTATTCCGGAAGGACAGATGGTGAATACGAAGGCGCACTTTCGGGATCAATCCTAAAGTTCCAACAGGATTACGGACTTGTAGGAACACACAAAGATCCCGGAGCCGGCAGGATAGGCCCTGTAACTCAGACTGCATTAAGGACGGTTTGGAATCGGATTCTGGTTTACGAAAGAGCTCGTGATCTTCTCGATCGCACACGTGTTGTACAGGTGCTTAAAGAGCGAGGTGAAGTTGTGGAAAGATTTCTTGGGGAAGGGGAAGGATGGAAAGAAGTTAAATCTCTTCAGAATATATTGGCAAGAAAAGGTTACTTTCCGGAGGATCGTGTATCCGGCTACTTCGGTCCAATAACAAAAGAGGCGGTCATTAAGTATCAGTTAGCCGAAGGTTTAATTGATTCTGCTGATCATCAGGCTGCAGGGTTTGTTGGACCGAAAACTTTGCAGACTTTGAATAATGAAAGGGTTAGGGAAGTGTATAGGAGGGTTAGGGGGGAGGGGTGGAGAGTGTTATAGAATTTTATTCTAAGATAAATGTACTAGTATGTTTTTGTTTTTCGTTTCTCGTTTACTCGTTATTCGTTATGAGTATCAAACGAGAAACGAGCAAACTAGTAAACTAGCAACGTATAATTTGATGGAATTTTTTCAATTGATTATTAATTAATAATCATTCAACCTGTTGCCCTATGCGCAGATTCCTGTTGCTGATATTAGTGCTGGCTATTCCATTTCCTCTTTTTGCAGAGGAGGACTACATCACCCGTCGTAATGGTTTTATGATTATCTGGGAAAGTATTCAGCGTGCCACATATGAACCTTACAAGGAAGATATAGTAGACATTGGCAACGATGAATACGGATACGAAGAAATCAATTTTGCAGTCGGGAGAGGTATTATTGATGAAAAAAATTATTTCAGACCAAATGAAAAATTAAATATGGAAGATGCGCTTTTGTGGATATTCAGAACCAGAAATATAAGAGATCTGTTTTTTATGCAGAAGGTGAATATTCCGGGAATGCTTAGTGATTATCCAATCATTGAATACAGTGATGATTTTGCAAATGTGTATGTGACAATTAAAGATCTGAATGGTCTGATGTATGCACTTGACGATATTCTTATGAAGGAAATTCATGAAGTAAGTTATTACGCAGATGATTTTCATGGAAATGGAACCGCATTTGGTGATACTTTTGATATGTATGCTTTAACTGCGGCACACCGAACTTATCCCAGCAATACTCTTGTAAAAGTTACAAATGTTGATAATAGAAAAAGTGTTGTTGTAAGAATCAATGATCGTGGTCCTTATGTTGACGGTCGTGATATGGATCTAAGTCTTGCAGCTTTCGAGAAAATTGCCGATAGATCCAATGGAGTAATATCTGCAACATTCCAACGTCTTGGTGATGAATTTATGATTGATACTTGTACGGAAGATATACTTAGATTTCAGAAAAGAATTACAAGAAACGTAAGGTTTCATCGTGGCATTCCTCACATGTGGAACAAAGGTGAAACTTTATATCTGGGTGCCAACAAATATTTTGTTGTTCGTTCAATTCAATATCCGGATGGTTTTGTTCACAAGGTTCAGAACTGGGTTGGACCCAAAGAACGTTTTAGTTTTACACCAGAACAGACAGGATATTATAAGTTTGTTATTGGCAACAAAGATGGGAGAAGTAGAGAGATGGGGATGATGGTGAGGCAATGTGAGGTGGTGGTGGAGTAGATGAATCGGAGTTGTATTCCAATATAGGAGTTTTAGGGGTCACTGGTCACTGGTCTCGGTGCTGTTGGACAGCCCCGTACCAGAGCACTCATGCACTCGGTTTGGGACAAGTGACCAGTGACTCTCAAATGTTCAATTAAATTAGAAACAGTTTGAAACGTTTGACCAGTTACCGCTCGCATTTATATTAATCAAAACAAACACCTGACCATTTTATTGACCAGCGACCAGCGACTCTCAAATGTTCATTTAAAATATAAACAGTTTGTTGCTTAAGACCAGTGACCGCCCGTATTCATATTTACCAAAACAAACACCCGACCATCCTATCACCCCCTGTCAATCCCTATCTGAAACGTCAATTTTGCGCTATAATAAAAGGATTGTATTATCTATTAAATTCTTCCCTGCATATAATTCTTGGTTAATTTTCTTCGCTACTGTACCTGGCCGTTATTGTGGTTTCTGACTCTCGGGATAGCTACGTTAGTCTCAAACGGTTTTTGGGGTTGGATATGGAGAAATGTAACACAAAATACATTCGGTTTCTTCTTTACTGTTATATCAGCATATATTGCCTGGAGGCTATTTAAATATTGGGGGAGGCTTTGGTATCAGTTAAGGATAAATAAGCATTTGATTTCACTAAAAGTCATTCTGCCTCGGGATGATAGCAAAATTGATCAGGAGAAAAGGACAGAGAAAGATTTCAAAGAAAAGATTGCAGTTATGGAACAGCTTTTCCGTGCTCTTTGGGAAGTTAAAAGTCTGAATTTTAAACAGATGGTTCATTTTTGGTTCTTCAGACACATTGTAATGAGTTTTGAGTTGTTTTTGGAGAACGGTCAGCTTGCATTTTACGTTGTAACTCAAAAAAGTTTAGTTTCTATTGTAGAAAAACAAATAACATCTTTCTATTCAAATGCAGAAGTAACTCCGCAGGATGTGCCGGAGATATGGCCAAAGGGCAGCAAGTTGGTTGGATACAATATGGTGTTTAGCAGACCGTTCTATTATCCCCTAAGGTATTACACCGAAATGCAGGATGATCCTCTTAACGGAATCTCCAATGTTTTAAGTAAGCTCAATGACGATGAAAAAGCGGCGGTTCAGGTGGTGCTAACACCATCATTCTCGAATAAATGGGCAAAGCTGGCGAAGCAATATGCCACAATGAGCTTTAAAGGCAAAAAGGATAATTGGACAGGGCACATTCCGATAATCAGTTCAATTATGAGAGTTTTTTACAGTGTGGCAACGTCGGATACAAAGTCACTTGCACCGGGAACTTCCAGTGGTGACAGTTACGTAAGAATGATCCAGCCGGAAGAGGAGCTTTATAAGCGAATGGGAGAAAAAGCAGGACAGAATATTTATCATGCTTCTATCAGGATATTGGCATCTAGCAAATCATATGAACGTTCCATGGATATTACAAATAATCTGCAGGTGGCATTTAATGCCTTCAAAGATTTATATGGTAATTTTCTGGAAAACAAAAGAATGTTCATAGATTTCTTTCCTCTTAAATGGAATGCACCTTTGATACACAGATTATGGAAAAACAGGATAAGCGGATATATGTGCAAAGAATGCATAATGGGAGAAAAAGAACTCGCTGGGCTTTATCACTTTCCGGACAGCAGATACAACAAGATCCCGATTATTGAATGGAGCACTTACAAAGTATTGCCTCCGCCACCCGATGCACCGGATGAAGGTATTGTTCTTGGTATAAACAGACACAGAGGAGAAGAAACGCAAATCAGATTCCTTCCAAAGGACAGAACACGTCACCATTACATCATTGGTAAATCCGGTTCAGGTAAATCTACTCTGCTTTCCTATATGTCCCGTCAGGACATTGCAAACGGTGATGGAGTTTGTATGGTGGATCCGCATGGAGATTTGATCGAAGATGCTCTTGCGCATATTCCAAAAGAGCGTGCCAAAGATGTAGTTGTATTTGATCCTTCAGATATGCAGCGCCCTATGGGACTCAATCTTCTGGAAGTTGCAAACGAAGAAGAAAAAGATCGCGCGTCACTAGATGCAATGGAAATATTTATTAAGTTGTTCGGTAACGAAATCTTCGGTCCGCGAATTCAGCATTACTTCCGAAATGGTTGTCTTACTTTGATGGACGATGAAGAAGAAGGTGCAACTTTGATAGACGTTCCGCGATTGTTCGTAGATGAAGAATTCCAGCGTTACAAGGTAAGCAAATGCCGAAATCCTGTGGTTCTTTCGTTCTGGAATCACGAGATGGCAAAAACAGGAGCACGTGAAAAAGAGGAAATGATTCCGTACTTCAGTTCCAAGTTCGGTCCGTTTATTACAAACACAACAATGCGGAATATAATCGGACAACCAAAGAGTGCATTCAATATTCGTAAAATTATGGATGAGGGCAAAGTTCTTTTGGTTAATCTGAGCAAAGGAAAAATCGGTGATGTTAATGCACAATTATTAGGTCTAGTATTTGTGAACAAAATAAACATGGCGGCACTCTCGCGTGCGGATGTTCCAAAGGAACAGCGCAAAAGGTTTTATCTGTTTGTTGATGAGTTCCAGAACTTTGTGACGGATGCATTTGTGACCATTCTTTCGGAGGCCAGAAAATATGAACTGGCTCTTATAATGGCGCATCAATATATAGGACAATTAGTAGGTAAAACTGCGGCTTATGGTGAAGCAAGTACTCAAATGCGTGATGCTATCTTTGGTAACGTCGGTACCATTATGAGCTTTAAAGTAGGTGCGGAGGATGCGGAATACATGGGTAAGGAATATGCTCCGGTGCTTTCTGAGCAGGATGTAATTGGAATTCCTAATTTCAGTTGTTACTGCAAGCTCAACATAAACAATGTCCAATCACGACCATTCAGTATGACAACGATTTATGATGAGTCAGAAAGGAACGAGAAGCTGGGGGGATTGGTCAAAGAGTATAGTCGGATGAAGTATGGGAGGAAGAAGGTGTTTGTCGATCAAGAAATCGAAGATCGCATAGGGATAATAAGATGAATCTATTTAAGCATATAGACCCTGAGCGAGCCCAGAGGCGAGTCGAAGGGTGGATCAGGAGATAGAAGACAGGATAGGCATTGTTAGATAAAAAAGTGAGTAGTTTGTAGTGAGTAGTGAGTCTTCTTTGGTGTACAATTCTATCGAATTCTACTCACTACTCACTACTCACTCGTATTTACTTCTATAACAAACTTAAAACATGGTTTCATTTTCCCAAGCAAAGGACATGTTCCGCATGCAGCGCGAAGCAAAGAAAGTTAAGAAAGAACTTAGGAAAATTCAGGTCGAAGCTGAAGCTCAAGGTGTCACAGTTGTTGTGAATGCAGAGCAGGAAGTGCTTTCAATCAGTATCAAGCCCGAAGTACCGCGAGAAAAGATTCCTGAATTACTAAAAGATGCTCTTAATCGTGCACTTAAAAAAGCTCAGGTAGTTGCAGCGGAAAAGATGCAAGGGGTGATGGGGGAGATGGGGATGCCGACGGAGGAGGGGATGAGGGGGTTGGGACAGTAGCATGAGCATCTTGCTCATGCATTTATGCAATAAAAGAAGCTTCCGATTGTAGGCGCATATATTAATATAGTTTGATGTCAGTTCGGAATATGTAGTACATAGAAGTATCATTGATGACAAGCAAATTACTCTCGCACTTTAAAAATATTCACGTAATATTAGAGCATGAAAAAACTTCTGATTTTCCTATTCCTTGCAATCATCGCAGTATTTGTTTGGTACACTCTGTCTCTTCGTCCTGCAGACTCCTCCAGTCAGGAGCGAAGTGCCATAAAGATTGAGTCCGGTATGTCGGTTTCTCAGATTTCTGATCTTCTGAAACAAAGGGGTATTATCAGGTCTCCTCTTGCTTTCAAGTTGTATACAAAATTCAATGGTGTGGAGAGCGGTCTGGAAGCCGGTAAATTTGTTTTACGTCCTTCTATGAATGTCTCTGAACTCATAGAAGTTCTTCAGGATGGAAAGGCGGAAGAAATGATTATTACTATTCCCGAAGGTTTTACAGTTAAGGAGATTGATGAACTTTTGTCAGATAAGGGAATTATTGATGGTGGAGAGATTATTGACTGCGCCAATGCATGTGATTTCGAAACATATGATTTTTTGCCTTCAGGTGACGGGCAGATAAAGCGTGGAGGAAAGCTAGAGGGATATCTGTTCCCTGATACTTATTATGTAAATGTTGAAGAGTTTGTTTCTAAGTTTTTCCTTGAACGAATGTTAAATACTTTCAGAAGGCGAGTAATTGAAACATTTCCTCAGGAGTTCGAGTCACCTGAGCGCTCATTGCATCAAATAGTAACTATGGCATCTTTAATTGAGGAGGAAGCTCAAAATGATGAGGAGCGTTCTGTAATTTCCGGAATACTCTGGAAACGTTTTGATGCAGGTCTTGGTTTGGGTGTTGATGCAACTGTGCGTTATGTTTTAAACAAGCAAACCGAAGCAATAACTACTGCTGATTTGAATACGAATTCAGATTACAACACACGTAAGTTCAAAGGCTTGCCACCGGGCCCCATAGCAAATGCCGGAGAACCGAGTATCAAGGCTGCGCTTTTCCCAAAGGAGAGTGAGTATATGTATTATTTGCATGGCAAAGATGGGCAGATTCGTTATGCGAAGACGAATGAGGAGCATAATCTTAATAGGATGGATTATCTTAAGTAAACCTGTTGTCTGAACCATGATTTTCCTGATTAAAGGATTAACATGATATGAATTACAGTTTGGCTTAATCATGGTAATCCTTTAATCCTATGAATCATGGTTCAGATATTCAGCAGAATAACTCCCATCACCACCACCACACAAGAAACAACCAATCTCACAAGCGACTGATCGCGCTCTTTAAATATCCAATATCCTCCCAATGCGGCGAGGAGTATTGATGTTCTCTTAATGGCGATGACATGTGGGGCAGGTCCCAGCGAGAGTGCGAGAAAAGTGCATATGCTCTGTGCAAAAACAATTATAGAAAATAAGGTGACTAGCGATATATTATTTCTTGTCCATTTTATTTTATTCCAATCATTTTTGGCTCCGAAAAATGAAACAAAGGCAAATTCTCCTGTAGCACCAAACGCAATAAGCGCAATTGGATGTGGAAATACTGATAATACCTCTTTTATAACAGAGCCGTTAATTCCCATAATTATGATTGCAAATATTGCAAGCCATAACCATATAGAACGGATGGTGTTCCATCTATTATGGTATAAAGACAGAAGTCCAATCGTAATTACAAATATTCCGATAATATGAATGAGTTCAAATGACTTTGAGAATATAAACATCGACACAAATAATGTTGCTATCGTAGAAAGAGATGACAATGGTTTAATTATTGTTACATCTATTCTTTGACAAGCATGAGTCAATGTCCATGTTGATATTGGCATAAGTACCATGGGAAGTATTAGGTATAAATACCACCACCATTTATCCCATGGGAATTGAACTGATGGTAAAAAATATATTAGTAAAATTGGTGCCCAAATTGTGTTTATTGCTGTTACTACAGATGATGGCAATCCTTTACTTGCTCTGGCTAACAGCCACATAGCGGAGTACAGGATTGATGAGCCTAGTGCGAAATAAAACCACATGGTGCTTAGTTTATGGATATATTTAGGTTTGTGCGAGTTTATGGCAGTGGATTTAGGAATCAGAGGAACCAGAAGAATCAGAGGATTTATGAAGTATTGGAATACTGGAATACTGGAATACTGGGTATGTCATTATTGACGAGGCACGTCAGTCGCGACTAACGTGCCGAGGCCCAATATTCCAATAATCCAGTATTCTACTGTGAATCCTCTGATTCTTTCGATTTGTAGTATATTGAGTAGAACCATAGATTATGGTATAATAGTAGTAATGAAATTCCTCACTTTCTTCATCTTCGTAGGCATATTCTTCTGGGTAGCAATGGTGCCTCCGGATGGTATGAACAAATATCCGGCGGTTAATGTTGAATTCGAATACTCGCAAGCAAATGGGGCGATGAATATGAGTGTATATGCTGATGAATATGTGCAATATGACGAAGCTATTGATTTTGAATAAGATCAGTTTGATCAAGTTGAACGTGCATTTGGTATCACCAAAAACTAAAATACAATCATGACAGAAAAACACAGTCTAAAAATCGGCGTTATGGGTTCCGCAAGTGGCCCGCAAATAGAAGATAAACATTCACGTGAAATGGCACTGGAGCTTGGGAGGGAAATCGGAAGACGTGGTCATATATTTATTAATGGAGCATGCCCGGGACTTCCGCATGATGCTTTGATAGGAGCGAAGGAAACCGGTGGATTTACAATCGGAATCTCTCCTGCCTTTTCTCAGCATGAGCATCAGTTCGAATACAAGTCACCACACGATAATGATATGGTGATATATACGGGTCAGGGTTTTATGGAGCGTGACATAATTAATATCAGATCTTCCGATGGGGTTTGTTTTGTAAGTGGTGGAGTTGGAACTCTTAATGAACTTACAATTGCATATGACGAAGGTAGGCCTATGGCAATACTTACGAATACAGGAGGTATATCAAATTCAATTCCTATGATAATTGAGGAACTTTGTCACAGAAAAATACCGCCCAACATGGTTTTTGACGATGATCCGATAAAACTTTTGGACAAACTCGAAAAGGCGATTGAAGAGTTCCCGCATCCGATACATGAGGATGGGAGGGTGATAGATGCTAAAGAGCCGCGGAGGTTGGGATAAAAATAATCAATCAGATTATTAGTTTGCAAGTTACTGGTTAACTAGTTAACTAGTTAACTTGAAACTAGTTAACTTGATATAAAAATCAAGAACTCTTAGTCACCCACCGCACCGGAGTCCCCTCAAACCCAAACGACTTCCTCAAACAATTCTCCAACCCCCTAAGCTGACTGATATGAACATGTTTGGGATTTTTCACGAATAAGACGAATGTGGGAGGAACATCCTCTGCCTGAGTAATAAGTTTAGAAGTAGTAAGCGGTCCAAGTGATTTATCGTGGATAGTATCTCTGAACCATTCATTTAAAACCTTAGTTGTGATCCTTCTTGTTCTGCTCTTATATATCATTTCAATCTGATCAAAAATCTTTAGTATCCCTGATTTGTTTTCAGCGGAAATACATACAAATGATGCAAATTTGCAAAATGCGAGTTCCAGTTTTGCATTTTCCAGAGCTGTTTTCTTTTCTTCCGATGATAGAAGATCAGTCTTATTTAATAAGATCAAAAGCCCTTTACCTTCTTCGATAGCCAAACATGCGATGCGTTTATCTTGTTTACTAACCGGTTGAGTTGCGTCAAGTATGAGTATTGCTATATCGGAATGTCCCATTGCTTGAACAGACCTTAGATAAGCAAAAGTTTCTATACCTCTATCGGTTTTACTTCGTCTTCTTATCCCCGCTGTGTCTATAAATACATAATCCTGATCGTGGTATTTAATCACAGTATCAGTTGCGTCGCGTGTGGTTCCGGGAATATCCGATACCAGCAAAGAAGATGTTTTCTTTTGAGGTTCGGACATCAGAGCATTTATAAAAGAACTTTTGCCGACATTAGGTTTTCCGACAATTGCGATGTGTGGCAAGTGTTCGGACTCTTCTTCTGTACTTTTTTCGAAATTTAATTTTTTGAGTTCATCGGTAATGGTATCGACCAGCTCATCCATTCCGAAGTTGTGAGTAGCGCTGATAGGAATAATTTGATCCGTTATTCCCAGTGCATAATACTGCGGCAGGAGCTCATCGGTATTTTCCGGATTATCGCATTTGGTTAAAACGATTATCACAGGGACATGAGCTTTGCGGTTTCTGCGAAGTTCTTCGGTAATTTCAAAGTCGCTGGCGGTCAGTTCTTCTCTGCTGTTAATTGTGAACACTATCAAATCGGCATTCTCCAGTGCCAAGGTGGATTGCAGGTGAACATCGTCCTCAATCTCCTTATCTTCCGTTCCTCCTCCCATTCCACCCGTATCTATCAAAAGAAAGTCCAAATCCTCAGTTTCCATCTTATGAGCAATGTGATCTCGGGTAGTGCCGGGGATCTCGCTTACTATTGCCTTTCGCCTTCCTACAAGCCGATTGAACAGAGTGGATTTTCCTGTATTTGGTCGACCGATGATTGCTACTGTAGGTAATTTAGGCATAATTCGAAAAAGCAATAATATAGCACTCTCGCCCAGAGCTCTGAGCGCTAGCGAGGAGTCGAAGGGTGATTGCTACTGTTGGGAGTTTAGCCATTAGAGACGGTGATTGTAGCACATTATATGTACTTTGAAACAAAATAATGTACCATTTCCCCATATGAAAGCCGAATATTTACCAACGGAAATAGAATCCAAATGGCAGAAAAAGTGGGAGGAGGCCAAATTATTTGAGGTTGACCTAAAAAAGGCTAAAGATCCTTATTATTGCCTTGTTATGTTTCCGTACCCTAGTGGGTCCAGACTGCATGTTGGGCATTGGTTTCAGTACTCAATTCCTGATTCGTTTACCCGCTTTAAAAGGATGCAGGGGAAGGATGTATTTCATCCGATTGGATTTGATGCCTTTGGATTACCTGCGGAAAATAATGCAATAAAAAAAGGAAAGCATCCGCATGATTCAACCAAGGAGAATGTTGATTATATGATTGAGCAATATAAACGCATGGGATGTACGTATGACTGGAGCAAGATTCTAAAAACTTCTGAGCCGGAATATTATAAGTGGACACAATGGTTGTTTCTTCAGATGTTTAAAAATGGTTTGGCTTATCGCAAAGAAGGTAATGTAAATTATTGTCCTGATTGCAAAACTGTTCTGGCAAATGAACAGGTATGGGATGGTAAGTGTGAGAGGTGCGAAACAGAAGTTGTTCAAAAGCCTTTAACACAATGGTTTTGGAAAATCACAGATTATTCAGATCAGTTGTTGAAAGGTTTGGAGGAAATAGATTGGCCGGAGAAAACAAAGATAATGCAGAGGAATTGGATTGGAAGGAAGACAGGAATTGTGTTTAAAGAGAAGGTGAAAGATTTAGAATTTGATATTGAGGTTTTTGATACGGTTCCTCAGACATTTATGGCACAGACTTTTACAATTATTGCTCCTGAACATCCTCTTGTTGCCAAACTTGTTGAAGGTACAAAATATGAAAAAGAGGTAATGGAATTTTCTAATCGTGTAGCTGCAAAGAAGGCATCCGGGAATTTTGATATCGAGAATGAAATGGAGGGAATATTTACGGGACGATATATAGATAATCCGTTTGGAACAGGAGATTTGCCTATCTGGGTTGCATCGTTTGTTGTGGCAGATTATGGAACAGGAATAGTCAATTGTAGTGCGCATGATGAACGAGACTTTGCATTTGCAAAGAAGTATGACATTCCACTAAAAACTGTTATGGTTCCTGATGATAAAGAAGAAGCAGAAAAAGTCAGAAATCTGGATTATTGTTATTATAAAGCAGATGAGGGAATTCTGGATACTCCTGAAGAGGTCAAAGGAATGAAGTGGAAGGATGCATATGATCCTATCGTTAAATACATAAAAAAGAATAAGTTAGGTGATATGGGTGTTAATTATCGTATTCGAGATTGGCTTATCTCTCGCCAACGTTATTGGGGTGCTCCCATTCCAATTGTCTATGACCCTGATGGCAAGCCACATCCGATTCCGGAAGAACATTTGCCTTGGGAGTTACCAACAGATGTTGAATTTAAACCCAAGGGTAAGTCTCCTATTGCTAATTCAAAAGAATTAAAAGAACGTACGGAGAAGATATTTGGAAAAGGCTGGACTCCGGAAGTTGATACTATGGATACGTTTGTGTGTTCAAGTTTTTATCAATTTCGATTCCTTGCCGAAGGGAATCAAAAAGAATTTATTCCTAAAGACATAGAGAAGAAATGGATGCCGGTAGATTTTTATATAGGTGGTCCGGAGCATGCTTGTATGCATTTGATTTATGCTAGATTTATTGCAATGGCGTTAAAAGATTTTGGGCTTGTTACTAATGGTGAGCCTTTCAAAAAGTTATTGCATCAAGGACTAATAACAAACAAGGGCGCAAAGATGAGTAAGAGCAAAGGCAATGTGGTAAGTCCGGATGAGTTTGTGGAGAAATATGGCTCTGATGTTTTTCGTTTGTACATGATGTTTATGGGGCCATTTACAGATGGAGGGGATTGGAGTGATACTGGCATAAAAGGAGTGGACAGGTTTGCAAAGCGAACTTATTCAGTTCTAAGCGAGATAGTGAACAAAAAAGGTGATCAGAGTTCTGCCCTTATAGTAGGGCTAAATAGAACTATTAAGCGTGTAACAGAGGACATTGAACGTCTCCACTTTAACACCGCAATCTCTGCTCTTATGGAATTTCTTAATTTGATAGAGAAGGAAGGTGGATGCAATACAGAGACAGCTCAGATCTTTGTAAGACTGTTATCTCCGCTTGCTCCACACCTGTCGGAAGAATTGTGGGAGGTGTTGGGAGGCAAAGGATTTGTAATAGAGCAGGATTGGCCAAAGTTTGATGAGAAGCTGATAGTAACTGACACAGTTACAATTGCGGTTCAGGTTAACGGAAAGCTGAGAGGGAACTTTGAAGCTGATACAGGGGTTGGTAAGGATGATGCGATAGATCAAGCAAAGGAAGTTGCTAATGTTGCTAAGTTTTTGGATGGGAAGAAGATCAAGAAGGAGATTTATGTGGAGGGGAAGTTGGTGAGTTTTGTGGTGTGAAAAAAAGAAATGGTATTGCCAAGTGATGTTCGAAACAATTAGAATGCCTCACTATGCCAATTTCATTTACTGATTTTGTAGACATAACCGGTGATCCGGAGTTCTTCGAAGTTCTGGATAATAAGTGCATAGCTAAGCTAACCGGAATGCAGGAGAAAAGAGTTAAGAGGTCAACAAGAATTGATATCAGGCATATTTTAAAAGAAGACAAAGAGCCTATTGATATTGCAATGGCAGTGACAAGAAAGTTATTTGAAAGGCTGGGGATCTGTGGTGGTGATTGTGAAGGAATGATCATAATCAATTCACAGAATAGTAGAGAAGTAGTTCAGAATATGACTGAGCAGGTAGCACAAGAAATGGGAATAGTTTGTGAGGTTATTCTAGGATTTCCTTATGGGTGCGTTGGTTTCCCCAAAGGAGTTGAAGAGTCTGCCAAACGTGCAATGAATATTGCTCCTGACAAACACTTTGTATTACTAAATATAGAAACTCCTGACAGACAAATTGATGCTCGAGACAGCCGTGCAACACCAATATTTGCTGCTGGAGCAACAGGTACAACACTTTGGCAGGGGCCGGGACACAGATTACTATTTTCAGAGACGAAAGATGTTGAGCCACCGCATCCTGATCCTGATGCTGAATATATATTCAAGTTTATTTACGATCAGAAAGTGCATGATTTTTTTGGAAATGAGGTAACAAGGACTATTTTTCGAATGAATGGTGATTTGGCTTATGTAAATGGTCAGGCTCTTATAGAGCAGGCATCACGTCAGTCTATGCAAAGAGTGATGGAGATGGGGGATTATTCAGAAAGTAATGTTTTTGCAGTGCCACATAATCCAAATGCAAAAATTATGTTGGCTTTAGACGATATGGTGGGTCCTGAAATGAATGCTCGATTCGTAAATGGTGCGGAGGGAATGGGCAATACGATTTCATGCACGATTCCTTCAACTTTAGCCAGAATTGATGAGGTTCTTAAGCTCATGAAAAGTAGGAAAGAGGAGACTGTAGAGATAA
Organism: Patescibacteria group bacterium; assembly: GCA_018818235.1. GTDB lineage: Bacteria > Patescibacteriota > Gracilibacteria > Peribacterales > Peribacteraceae > UBA2144. The sequence continues at coordinate 2,325 of JAHISE010000086.1, read as the reverse complement.
AGGATGGAGACATAGTTCTGTTTCCCGCAGCAGGAATTTGTGTCAGGGATCCGGAGAAAAAGATGTCTCAGGGGTGGGGGGCAATGGAATGGCACCTCGGGGCATATAAGAACGAAGACCAATAAGATAAATATTGGAAAATTTGTAAAATTAATTGTATTATCATGTTAATTAGTTGACATTATTATTTTGTTTAATAAGATCCCTGCCCTATGGAAACATCACCACAACTACTAACAGCAGAGCAACACTCTGATTCCGAAACCAGACAGACTTTAGATCAAAGACGCGAAGAGATTATTATAAAAGTATTCGAAGTACTTTCCGAACATTTTGATGTACCAGCCGATGATATAGAAATGCATAATACTTTAATTGATGATTTTAATGCTGACAGTATTTCTATTACTGCATTAGATGCTGCTCTTGCTGTGGCTTTTGGAGTAGATACAGGTCGTATAGTAGGAAGATGCTATTCGCAATTTGGCTTTCGTGAGATCCTTGATGCACCAGGAAATGTTGAGAACGGAGAGGTTACACTGCAGGGTCTAGTGGCGTTTCGAGAACAGTATCCAAATGCAGATGTGGATCGATTGGCAAAAAATCCCAGAATCTGCGATATATGTACCATAGTTACAGTTGCATCTATTGTGGATGTGATACACGGAAAGATGATTTCCGTGGAATAATTTTTGGATGTAATTTTGATAAATAATTGATGTGTATTGTTTGATATTGAGCCTAAGCACTGTTAAGGTTCCTTGCCATGGAAGAACCATGGATTAATACTTTTCTTAATAATTCTATAGCATGAAATTATGCGGATTAAGCAAATTTGTGGCACTGACATCAAAAGATGGTGGTTTGCGTGATGTACCAAATGAAGATTTGCCATTTAAGATTGATGATTTACCAAAATTTGTTGAAAAAACTCATGTTGAGTCTCGCCGAATCAAATGTGCGCAAGAGACTGTCGAATCTCTAAGTGTTCGGGTTTTAAACAAACTATATGATTCTGTTCGCATAGACCCGAAAGATGCGGGAGGTATGGTTTTGGTTACTTGTCATACCGGAACAGGAAAAGATGCTGCCTTGTCTATTGCCAAGGAGTGTGGGATTGGTGGTAAGGTTTATCCGATAGATCGTGCTTGCAGCGGACTTCCACGGGGGTTGGATATTGCATCAAGAATTGCTCAACAAACTCATAAGCATGTTCCTGTTGTAATAACGGAAGTTATGAGTGATTTGATTAATTGGGAGACTCCCGGTGGTGGTGGTATTACAGGGATGTCCGGGAAGGATGATACTAGAGCAAGAGGTAAAGCTTCAAAGATATTCGGTGATGGCGCCGGAGCTGTAATTGTAAAGCCACCTGGGCATTCTGCTGAGTTCGATTTACTGGATGCTTTTACAACAGATGTGGATGATCCTAAGGGGCATTTAGTTCTTATTCCTGTAGAGGACTCAATTGCTTTTGATGAAAGTGTACGGTCAGGAATATCTCATTGTATAAATATGCCGGGAAAGAGTGGATATTCTTTATTACGTCTTGGTCCGATGCTTATGGTGCAAAGTATGACAGAATCGCTGCGGCGAGCTTATGAATGTCAACTTATAACACATGATAGAAAACCAACACATGTTGTTCATCATCAAGCCAATGGGGGGATGATTGTAGGAATGGAGAGTCAAATTGAATTACAATTACCTGATTCTAGTATTCGTATTCACAATTGTATACGTAACATTGGAAATGTTTCTGCAGCCTCTATTCCTACTGCTATGTCTATGGTGCAAGATGAGTTAGAGCCTCATTCACTCATTGCAATGCCTACAGTTGGCGCAGGTAGCCCGGGGTTTCGAAAGAATGCATTAACTCGAGGTTGTATTTTAGTTGTTAAGAGAGGTGAAGATGAAAGGGAACAGGCGGAGAAGGAGAGCTGAGGAAGTTTACAAGTTTACTCGTTGCTCGTTTGTTCGTTAAATACACTTACAGCAGCGAACGAGGAATCATCTGATTCTTTGCTGGAGAAAATATATAAATGAAACACTAATAATGGTATTTGTAAGTCAAATCCTTATCCGACCTCCGCGCATTGGCGCGCCGGCTCTCTCCAACCGACCTCACCCCCGGCCCCTCTCCTCTGAGGAGGAGAGGGGAGCTCTGCAAAAGGAGAGAACAAACTTTGATTTCTTAAATATTTGATACCCCTTCGCGTTTAAAATAGTACTAATTCACTCAAGCTTTAGGCCGTTGATTTTTGGCTTATATAAACGCTACGGGGCACGAGAGGAGGTAGCAATTTATTTTATTGATTAGTATCT
>JAHISE010000085.1 GCA_018818235.1 Patescibacteria group bacterium | reverse complement strand
CCGGATGGGAATGCGACCGTAATTGTATCAGCAATCAAAACGCTGCAACCCTCGGGCATTCCGGAGTAACTGACAGGGAAGTAATCACCGGTGGCACTGCCCTTTGCTCTTGTATAAACATGAGGATTAAAAGTAACTCCTTTACCCAGATCTTTTTCACTGTCTGCTCTTGCAAGTATGCCATTTATATCATCCAGTTCTGCATAAAGATTTTCCAGTTTTGTAGTGGTTTCTGATTGATTGACAGGGGGAGCTGTCTGAATCGGGCCAACTATAGGCTCCTCAACAGGTGGATTTACCGTTTCTACAATAGTTGCCGGATATCCTGCTGTAGTATTATCAACAGTAATTCGTTTTGAATTATCCGGACTATATACGCTCATAGTAATCCTTTGCATCTCTGCGGGAGATAATGCATCAGTTTCTTTTCTAAGTTCGTATCTGTTTTCCGGATTTCCCTTCTCTTCAATCGATGCTTCCAGAACACCACCGCTGTAAACGACCGTTACATGGTAAGGAATATCCGGAGTAAATTTTGTTTTTACTTTCTCTCCTCCTGTGCCTTTTCCGTCTTTGATTGGACTAACTTCGAATCTGTCAGAATTTTCACCATAAAAAGCCTGAATTACTATCTGATTGGGTGAATCAAGATTATCAGTTGTACCTACGTCAAACCTCCAATACATCCATTTGCTGCTTTTTGGAAATGTAATATCTGTTTCGAAATGTAAATTCTCTGCCGGCATTATATCTTTTGAATGCACATGAGCTCCGCTTCCCATTACCAACTGTCCGTCCGAAATATTCACATTTCCCTTCATATTCCAGTTGTCTGCAAAGTCACCTTCAATAACATTTGTAGTTCTACTTAAAACCGTCGGGATCTCAATTTCCGGAACAGGCAGTGGCATATATTGATTATCAGGTATCTGCTGTATCGGCCCGACAATCGGCTCTCCTTCTGCAAGAGCCGGGCTCTCTCCTATTTCAACATTATCTATAATCACTTTTCCCCCATATGCGAAAAAGCTTAATCTTTGTAAATCTGCATTAGAACCTGCGGTTATTTCCCGTGACAGTTCCATTTTGTTTTCGGGATTTGCTTTTTCTTCAACCGTCAGGGATGCGGTTTGTCCGTTGTCATGAATGCTTACGTGATATACCTGTCCTTTAACAATATCCATATATGCTTTTCCGGCACCTATTCCTTTTCCATTATCATGTGCCATAAGTTCGCCTCTGCCCTGACCCTTTTTCACACTGGATAATATCTGAAACATAACTTTGTCAGGCGCATCCAGATTGTCTGTGGTTCTTGTGTCTACTCTTATATATCCATATTCATTGTAACCCGTAATCTTCATGTCCATTTCCAGGTGTAGAGGATTCTCCTCTGTTGCCCGAATGACGTCTTTTGAATAAACATGAGAATTGCTATTCATCTCAAGTTGACCATCCGCAACACTCACTTTCCCCTCCATATTCCAGTTATCACCAACCCCGTCATCAAAAGTATCCACAATCAACGGATTACCGGAAAGCATCTGCCTCTCCTCAAAAACTTCCGCAGCTACCGGATTAAAAGTTTCTGCCACTCTCTTCCTACTAGATCTTCTTCCGGAAAGCACAGGTGCAGTACTTTTACCCAGACCGGACAAAACACTCATGGCTTCGTCGATTGCCTGAGTTTCTTCTGATTTGTTTAGTGAATGGTACATAATTGGATTGGGAAAAAACAAAATAATTCCTGCTTAATTGCAGTGCACCATTAAATATGATGGTGGGTGTGTTTGGTAAGATCCCATGAAAAAAAACTTTTTGCTATTCTTACTTTTTGGCTTATGTAAGGGAAGGAAGGAGCTCCCCCCTGGGGGGGGCGACCGACCTCACCCCCGGCCCCTCTCCTCTGAGGAGGAGAGGGGAGCTATGCAAAAGGAGGGAACTAACTTTGATTTCTTCTATGGCTGAGCTCTCCAACCGACCTCCGCGCATAGGCGCGCCGCCCCTCTCCAACCGACCTCACCCCCTGGCCCCTCTCCAACCGACCTCACCCCCGGCCCCTCTCCTCTGAGGAGGAGAGGGGAGCTCTGCCATTGGAGAATTCCAAGTTTTCTCTCTTTAATATTGCTGAAATCAAAGTTTGTTCTCTCCAACTTCGTAGTTCCCCCTCTCCTTGTGGGCTTAAGCTTATTGCTTTGAAATGCAATAAATACGTTGTTCCAATATTTAAGTGGTACGGGAGGAGAGGGGGCCAGGGCACGGCAGTCGCGACTGCCGTGCCAGGGGGAGAGGTCGGTCAAGGAGAGGGGTCGGCGCGCCTATGCGCGGAGGTCGTTATCTACTTCCTCTTAAACTTACGCTTACCCAAACTCTTCTTCGGTCGACTATTCCTACTAGAATCCCTCCTTGGCTTACGGCTACCGGAGGATCTCTGCGCAGGTCGTCTTCCTGAACTTCGGCGATGACGTTGCGATGTATCCGGACCATTTTCCATGGATACGGGAGTCAGCGACTCATGTTGGCGGCGGGGGATTGGGGCTCGGATAAGTCGTTCAATGTCACGGATGTTACGGGCTTGAGTTGGTGTGGCAAATGATATGGCCAGTCCTTCGCGCTCGGCTCTTCCTGTCCGTCCGATTCTGTGTATGTAATCAATCGGATCATCGGGAAGATCGTAATTTATAACCAATGCAATGTTTGTAACATCGATGCCTCTGGAGGCGATGTCTGTGGCAACGAGAATACGATAAGTTCCCTTTTTAAATCCTTCGAGTGATTTTCTGCGCTGGACAAGTGATTTATTTGAGTGGATTTCTGCAGCGTGAAATTTATCTTCGTTAAGTGCACGTGTAACTTTTCTGGCACCATGCTTGGTACGCGAGAATACCAAAACTTGTCCGCTGTGTTCCTTAAGTAAAGATTTAAGCAGTGTCAGCTTGTTTTGCTGCCTTACTATTATCAATTCCTGTTCAACTTTTTCCGCCGTGGTTCCGGTTGGAGCTACTTCTATACGAAGTGGCATACGCATTTGAGCGGTGGCGAGTTGAACTATTTCCTGTGCCATTGTTGCGGAAAATAGAAGTGTTTGGCGTTCACGCGGAACGTGTTCAAGAATCTTGTTAATTTGTGGCTTAAATCCCATGTCCAGCATACGGTCTGCTTCGTCCAGAACCAGAATTTCTACTTCTTTAAGTGACACTGTTCTCTTTTGCAGGTGATCATTTAATCTGCCGGGTGTTGCAATCAGAATACGTGGATTTTGTTTGATCATCTGACGTTGCAATTGCATGGAGGCACCACCGACAAAGACTGCAGTTTTGATCCCCAAAGCATTTGCATAAGGTTTTAGTGCATCTTCCACCTGGTAAGCAAGCTCGCGTGTTGGCAGTATTATCAAACCCCTCTTTTTTCCGGCTGCCAATTGCTGCAACATCGGAAGTCCGAATGCAAAAGTCTTTCCCGTGCCTGTTTGGGCTATTCCTATCATATCTTTCCCTTCCAGTACCATCCCTATTGCCTGATGCTGAATGGGAGTTGGACGCGTGATGCTGTTCGCATCTAATATTTTTAATAGTGCAGGAATAATGCCTATTTCCCGGAAGTCGGGAAACTTCTTATTGGACTTATCACCGGAGTTCATATGTTCTAATTATACTCGTCTAAGGATGAAATAGAGAGCAAATGTGGGAGATAATTTGTATGATCTGAGGGCAATGGTTGGTGTCTAAATAACAAATATTAAATACAGAAAAAACAAGCAAAAATCAGAGAACAAGGACTAAAACACAAAAGCAAGCCATTGTATTCATAGATGCTGTGGCAAGCATATTTTTTAGTTTAGATTTTGTTATTTGCTTGATTTTTCTGTACTTGTTTTTTGGGTTTTAAACATCTAATCGGTTAAGTATAAGAAAAACTAGCCTTTCTGATAGCAATCTTGCCATATGTAGCCTATAGTTGACCTACGCATTTTGCGAGTTTATTCCACTCTCTACTATCCCCAAAAAATACGAATTCTGTTCAATGAAAGGTTGCGAAAAGGCAACCAATGGAAGGCAATATTGCGAAAAACATCTTTCATTGGATGAGCGCAGAAAGATATCTAAAAAACAGCAAACCAATATAAGATCAGGATGTTGTGGTGCGAAATGTATGACGGGTGAGGTGCACGAGAATGGAGAGCAGTATTGTACCAAGTGCAATAAGGCTTGTTGCTGGAAGACGGTTTTGTCGGTGGGGTGAGGAAAAACTTCTACTTAAAAGGCATTTGGAGTAAAAATATATCACTAAAAGGTAACTGCTCACTGGCTTTGTAGGTATTATCAATAAAACGGCTAAAGCCGGTTGTTTGCGTTCGGTAACCCCGACCTTAAGGTCGGGGTTACCGATGCTCTTGAATGGGCTTTAGCCCTGCAAATCAGGTAATCTTTTGCAGGGTCAGTGAGCAGTTACACTAAAAGTACTTGCATGTAGAGTTGCAAAATATGTATAATATACTTGTATTAAGACGAAAAGGGACCCGAACGGTGTTAGTGCCTAAGGCTACCTTTTCTTTTTATATATCCAATTTTGTGTTGTAGATTTTTATTGTCTAAATGATCGAAGTATCGCCAACTGATTTGCTTATATAAAGAAGAGGCGAACTTATTGTTTGGGAAAAGAATCTTTTTAAATCTATTTTGCTTAATTAAATAATCTACCATCTTCTTATAATCTCCATCTCCAGATACAAGTAGAATTTTATCAAAGTCATCTCTTTCAATTAGTATCCTCATAACTTCAAATACAATATCGGTATCTACATTACCCTTCTTTTTGCCGATAAGATTAGAACTATGCTCTCTAAACGAAACAATATATCCGGCTTTTTGTAGATTGCTATATAAATCTTGTTGCTCATCGGACACGTATCCCAGAAAATAATAAGCTTCGGTAATATGGTATTTATCTTGTAGGTATGTTCTGAATTTTCTAAAATCGATGTTCCAATTATTTTCTTGTGTGCCAAGATGCAAGTTTTGTCCGTCAACAAATGCAATGTTTGATTCTCTTTTTATGAAGATATATTATCATATTCCCGTTATATATATTCCGTCATTTATAATCCTATCATTTCCTCATGTTAGAAAATCTACAAAACATTCAATGGCTTGACCTTTCCGGAGTAATTGCTGTTCTGGTTGTATTACTTGCGGTAGTTGCAATCGTTAATTATATCAAGGCAAGGAAGCGTGGGGAAATACACAAACCCGATTACAGGGCTATTTCTTATATTGGAATCATTTTCATTTTCAGTGGTGTTGCGGCTGAGAATTACACAACTATGACAGTTGGACTAATTTTCCTGGCAGTAAGCTATGCACATAAAGATAGCTGGAAGAAGAAGAAAAAGTTTTCCGAAATGAGCAAGGTAGAGAGGGGAGCACTTATCGCCGGATTTGGCATTCTCGTTTTCCTTCTTATTGCTACGGTAGCTATGTTGTTGTTGGGGAAGGGGTGATTGGTGATTGGGTAATATGAATTCATTGTGATATACTTGTGCTTCCATGGCTATTCCAACATCACATCTTAGTGACCTTTACAAACTCTTTGCTTCTGTAGAGACAGAGCGTGAGGCAGAGAAGTTGCTTAAGGATATTCTAACTCCACAGGAGCTGGCTTCTGTTGCCGAGCGTTGGCAACTTGTTCAAAAGCTTGATAGTGGCGAACCGCAAAGAAAAATTTCGAAAGATCTTAAAATCAGCATCAGTAAGATAACCAGAGGGTCAAGAATGCTTAAGTATGGAGGGGGAGGGTTTAAGTATTTTTTGAAGAAATTGGGGAAGAATTGATCGGACTTCGGATTTTGGACAGTGGATTCCAAAAAAACTTTTATTAAGAATAATCAATTATTAAATACAAGCCTTCGCACCTCGAAGAGGTGCTCTGGTTTATGCATGCAAAGCTAGAGCACGTCTTGTTTTTGGTGAGTTAGTCTTACTTCGACTGTACTTAGTACGATCCAAATTACAATTATCAGAATTATCTATGATAGACCCTGAGTTAATCTAATGAGTCGAACCACGACGTGAGAGGTTCAATTAATAGATAAGATGTGTATAACAAAAATGGCTTGTAGATTTCCTTCACTTTAGTTGCTCTTTCTAGCTCGTTTCTCGATATTGGTGTTTTTGTATTAGAGCAGGTCTTGTCTCTGGTGAGCTTGCCGAACCACGACCTGCGAAGTTCGTCCAATAATAAGAAAAATAGCTTAAAAAAATACTTGATTTTAGTGATTTTATATGTAATGCTGTAGCGGTACATGGCAACTGCAATTAACAACGCAGGCTTAGTAGGAGATCGGTCAGAATCATATGAACCGGTTGCAATAGAAGGACCAAATAGGCGTATGATGCTTGTTGGTGTTTCTTATGGCGGAGTTCTGCCCGAAGGCGCTTTTCCACCGGAAACTAATTTTTACAGGGTTACGGTTGCCGAAATCAGAGCTCGTTGCGTATCTGCAATTGAAGGGATAGATGAGCCATTTCAAACTCAAAACTATACTACAATAGAGGCTCTTGAATATGATTTAATATCCCGCGGTGTTAGTGAAGCGATTCGTGAGCAGATATTCGAAGTTATTGCTCGCGATGGCAATGCTCCAAAATGCGATAGAGTTAGAGTCGATGAAAAAAATCAAATTTTCGTTTATGTAACACATGCAGATCCTGATCCAAGAAATGTAAGAAGGCAGTTGGAAAGTTCGAAACATTCACATCATGCAAATCAGGAAATTGGTGGGGTTGGTTGGTAGAGATAAGGAGAACAAATTAATAAATCGGTAAATTTCTTGGTATAAATTTGCCGTGAGGAGACTTAGAATATGCTTTTTTCAGATCCTCAAATATCTTTGGTTTCATACTTATCAGCATTTCGTCTTCTTTGAACTTACCTTTTGCCTGATGCTCCCGATCATAATAATCAATTAGGTTAAGATGTATGCGGTTAGGTTCTATTAAAGGACGAAATATGGCGGCACAAGTAGGTGCAGCGGGAATAATATCTACAATGAATTTGCCAATATATCCCGATAACCCCAATAATCTGCCAGCCTGCGAAGCATTTGCAATCAATAACACAACATCCGCATCTGATTTAATTCCTGAAGAAAAAGTAATATGTGTACAATCAATCGGATTGCGTCCTACTTTATACAGGAATTCATATGTAGATTTATTATCCTTAAATACTCGTTCTTTTTTAACATAAACATCAAGGATATCTTCGATGGGAATATCTTCTTTTTCCGCAAAGTAACTGCCGGCGGAGAATCGTCCCCGCCGACAGTTAATTGCCAAATCCTGACCGTTCTTTGCACTCTTTGCTAAGCACACACTTATTTCATCTTCTGTGATTATACTTCCTGATGGTAGTTCGTTACAAAAATGAACAGAGACCGGCCGATAGTTGGTGAGATTAAGCAGCATCGAGTTCTATTTGGGTAAGATTACATTGATCACAGTCTTCCAAAGGACATCCTTCGCAACTTTCGGGTGCCATAACGGCCGGATCATTGCGTTTTTGTTTAGAAGTACGATGACATGAGGGATTACTTGCTCTTGGACAACCAAACTTTAGGTATGCTTGTCCTCTGCATCCGCCCTTGCACGTGTCATAGATATCGCAATCTTTACAGGGACCAACAATGTATTTGTCCTGATCGCGAAAGACTGTAAGAGTGGAGCTTTTCATTATTTCCGATAGCGGTTGCTCCTTTAGATCTCCGTGACGGATTCCCTGAGCACAACAGGAATAAACTCCACCATAATCTCCATTATCGAAATTTTTGACATGAATTCCGGTTACAGACATTGTGCATGGGTTCCCATATGCGGGAGGGAATATTACCTCGGAAGCCAACTCCGGATGATGCTCCAGATCATATTCACGGAATCTTTCAAAAAGCTCCTTAACCTGTTCAGGAGTAACGCATGTTGTTGCCTCTCCACTGTCATTTCTTCTGCTAATCTCAATAAAAGGGGTTATGTTGTTCTTTCTGCAATATGTGAAGAAATCGAAGGCATGATTGTACAAAGATCCAGTCAAAGGCATTTCTAGTACCAACTGTATACCCTTTGTATATTGCAATTTATTAATTGCACGGAATAGATTGCCTGCATAATCTGGCCTACCTGCGAATCTATTCATAACATCAGATCTGCCTGGAATTACTGCATGAGTTACGACAACAGTCCCCGAATCAGATAGGGCTTTAATTAAGGAATCATTCATTATTTGACCATTTGTAACCAGAATAGGTATCAAATCAAATTCTCTTGTTGATCGAACCATCTCTTCGATATTTCTGTGCATTGTTGGTTCTCCACCAAGTATTGCTACTTCCTGGAATCCTTCCTTTGCAGCTTGATCTACATAATCATTAAAATCCTCAAGAGGAATATCTCCGTTTTCCATTCTTATATTAAGCGCTTGTCCAATTCCACACAAACTTCCAACTTTCTGACGTGTTTTGTAGCAAGCTTCACAATTAAGTGTACATCGTCTGCCAGGTACTACCTCTATTCCAAAACACTGATTATCACTATCGTTTTTTTCTCTGAATCCCGGTGGTGTATAAAAACTTTTTTCCATAATAATATAATTTGAAACAAAATAAAAAGACTCTCGCCATACAGGGGAGAGTCGAATAAATTTAATTAAACGTTATCGCCAGCTGTACAGCGGTTTGGGTTGTATGCTCCACCAGGAGAGCCGTTGATAACGTATGTAATAATGCACCAGTACAACGGTACACGTCAGAATTTCATATGTCAATACATAAATAAGCTATTTTTATTAGGGTTGTTCGACCGCAGGTTATTGCAGAGGAAAGGTAAAGATTTATAAGCATCTTTATTGCTCGTTCAATCAAAAAAAGACTTGCATACAAGAACAACTACGACGAAAGTATGCTCTGTACAAAATGCGCAGCTCAGAAAAAATCACCGGGAAGACAGTGCTTTTTATAAACACAGGAGGAAAAAAGAAGTACTTCACGATAGAAAAAGCCAAGAAGCTGGGCGCAAAAGTTATACTTCTTAATGCAACTCCTAACTATAGCAAGCAGCATATCGATGCGTACATAGAAGCCGATACATACAATCATGATGAGGCCTGCAGCAAGTTGAATCGTTTTTGTAAGCAGAATCCTGAATATATGCCTGATGGCGCCATTACTTTCTGGGAGGATGATGTGCCGTTGCTTGGGCGTATATGCGAAGATCTTAAATTACCGGGAAACAGTTACGAAACGTCGCTTATTACGCGCAACAAGTTTGAAATGCGCAACCGATTGGCGAAAACCGGACTCGGCAATCCGCGTTTTGCTCTTATTAAATCGCCTAAAACCCTGCGTCAGGCAATTGAAAATGTCGGTTTTCCGGCAGTAATGAAACCGGCATGGGGATCCGACAGTGAGTTTGTGGTATATGTAAATAACGAGAAGGAAGCTAAAGTGACCTTGCGCTATCTGCTGGCGAACTGTAATGAACAATTTAATCCGATATTCAAATATAACAATGGACTTTTCCTGTTCGAGGAATATATGGATGGTTTGGAAGTGAGTGTGGAATGCTATGCGCAATACGGCATACCGCATGTTATTGGTATCAACGAAAAGCAGCCGATAGAATTACCATACTTTGTTGAATACGGGGACATAGCTCCTGCCCGTATAGACGATATTACTGCACAGCAAATAGGTAAACTTGCAGAATCGGCAATCATTGCCTTGGGCGTGCGTGACAGTCTTGCTCATATCGAGATAAAAGTGACACCTGATGGGCCAAAGATTGTTGAAGTCGGTTCCCGTATGGGAGGAGATGATATTTACCATAACGTGAAACATGTGTGGGGAGTAGATATGGTGGAAATGGGATTAAAGATTGCTTTTGGTATGCATGTAGACACAAAGCCATGTCCACCTAAGGATCGAATTATTTGCAGATATTTTATTCCAAAGCATTCCGGCATTGTAAGCAGTATTCAGAAGGAGAAGCAACAACTTAAAAATAAGGATTTGGTTCATCTGGAACTTACAAAGGACGTAGGCGATGCCGTATTGGTTCCACCCGAAGGGTTTGATCACGCCGGATGGGTTGTGGTACGTGGCAAGACATATCAGCAAGCGGAAACACTTCTGGAACGAATAATGCGTAACATTGATATAAATGTGACAAAGTTTCGGAGGGATTCCACACTTGGCAAAACCAGCCGCGAACATGTTCTGGATACCGCATCTATTGTTCGTAGTCAGATTATGGAAGCATCGCGTCTAGCTAAATTGCGTTCAGCGAATCTCTCCGATATGCGCAGTATGCGCATTGGAATCCTTTCTAATTCACCTGCAGGTGAAAGCGTCCGTCAAATTTTGGATGAATACGGATACAAGACGGAACTAATTGATGTGAGCCAGATGCCTCTTCCCATTCGCAAAATACAGGATGCAAACTTTCATTTTGTTTTGAATCTGTGTGAAACTGATCCGAACTCGCCTATGTTGAGCGCACACATTGCGGCATTACTGGAAATGCTACAGTTGCCATTTTGCGGTTCCAGTTCGGCAACAATCTCAGCAACACTGGATAAAATCAATGTTAAGAAAATGCTGGACTATCATGATATTCCCACTCCGAATTGGGATTTTATCGAAGAAATCGGAGAGGAGATCAATCCGAATTTGCAATTCCCGCTTATGGTTAAGCCTGCTCGTGCAGATGATTTTTATGGTATAGCAACATGCTCTGTAGTAACAAATGAGCGTGAACTTAAGAGTCGTCTTAAAACAATTGTACAGGACATGAGGCAACCGGCTCTTATCGAGGAATATATAGAGGGAGATGAAATAGATGCTTGTGTGATTGGGAACGGGGATGAAGCCGAGGTTCTTCCACTTATACGATCTGTGTTCGATAAAATGCCCAAAGGGCATTGGCATATTTACACATCAGAACTTATGACGGATAAATATCAGGATGTACTCAAAACAATTCGTGTGGAAAAGCCAGCTAAGATTCCCCAAAAGCTTAATAAGCTGGTTAGTGAAATTGCACTGGATATGTTTTCCATATTCAGTTGCAGGGATTTTGCGGAAATAGAAATGCGCATAGACAAAAATGGCAATCCATTCGTACTGGAGATAAATCCAAATCCCGGTATAGAACCTACTGATTTCTTCACTTCTGCGGCAAAGCTCGCAGGATATGGTTACGGAGAACTTGTGGAAAGTATCATCTGGAGTGCAGTTGAGTGGTATAAGCAGGATACGCCGCTATTGTCAGCAACTTGATCAAATCAATGCTAAATCCACATTTATATTGTTTCGGTATTAAATGAAATAATGGACTATATTTTCAGCAAAGTTGATATTATGATTGGTTCCTCTTTATAATTTCAATTCAGAATACACACTATGAAAACTATCCCAGCTTCGCTAATTATTGATGCACGCATTACTGATGAAGGCATAGATATTTTTGTAAACGACGATTCGTTTCCTATTCGCTATCCCAAGGAGATTTGGTCGCAGTATCCACAGAATCTTCGGGAGATTCTTCGTGATAATCTTGCATACAGTACCACGCTATATCTCCCGCAAATGTTCGGTCTCCCAAAGGCCCAGATGCGTACCAGTCGTCCGATTGCGGAAACATTTCTCTTTAAGAATGGAATATACGATATGCCGATCTGTGCTCTTACAGACAATGCTTCTTCCATGGAGTATGTGAAGAATTTTTTCAATACCGATTGGTCATTTGCGGACAATAACATTGCTACACCCAGGTCGGTGGATTTTTCATTGCAGAATGCCAAACCACAACGTGCAATTATTCCATTTTCTTTCGGCAAGGAGAGTTTGCTCAGCTTTGCCTTAAGTCGCGAGATAGGAATGGAGCCAATACCCGTACTCTTTATAGAGCCGGCTAATATCTTCGAATACGAGCATAAGAAGGAACTGATCGAACGTTTCCAAAAAGAATTTGATACCACTGTTCATGTTGTGGAATTTAGCCCCGGTATTTTTAGATACGGAACCTTCTGGGGACTCAAGACGGAACTTGGTTGGGGCTTACACACCACTGAGTATGCACTGCTTACTCTACCATTCGCCTATGCACTTAACGCTCAGTACACATTTCCCGGTAACGAACAGTCGTGCAATGATATCTTTAATGATCGCGAAGGAGTTCGTACTTACAAGGCCGGATACGATCAGCACAGCGATTGGCTCTCGCAACAGACGTTACTTGCCACACTCATGCTTGGCAGAAAGATCGAAGTTATTAGCCTGATGGAACCGTTATACGAACTTGCGATCACTGGGATTCTTCATCGGCGTTATCCGGAGGTTGGTAAGTATCAAATGTCCTGCTTTGCGGATTCCGAACATGGACGTTTGTATCGTTGGTGTCAGCGATGCACAAAATGCGGATACATGTATGCGCTTTGTTGTGGGTCCGGAGTATCTCCTCAGAAAGCGGGTTTTAAAGATAATCTATTTTCCAAGGAGTATGAAGAAATTTACGAACACTTCTTTGGATATGATCCCAAGCATCCGATCTATGGTTCCCAGGATGAACTTGGAACGGCATTTATGCTTTCTGAAAGAGCAGGATACTCCGGCGAGAGTATGGATAGATTCCGCAAGGAGATATTGCCATTTATGATAAAAAGACAAGAACAATTACTTGATAAGTACCTAGGAATCAACTCAGAAAAAAATCTGCCTCCAACACTTAGTGATCCGATCATGAAAATATTTGCCATGGAGACAGAAGCCCTAAAAGAAAAGGCAAGATCATCCCTACATGCTAACTTGATTCATGAGTAATATAGAAGGTACTTTACGGAACTCGGCAAATATGATCGCTTCCATTACATCACTGGATCTGTTGCTCTCTGGATTGCGTGATCGTTATTGCTGTATTGCACAAGAAGGAAGTCCCTATGCGAAGTTTGCAGGCGCCAACCTTACAACTGATCAGGTTATCCTAACGTCGAATAAAGGAGAACTCTCTGATGAAACCATAATATCTTCCACCAATATTTCTGATGAATTGGTACTTAAGGGGGTAAATGCTTTTCTTCCTTCCTGTTTTACATCAGGTACACTGGAAAACTGGTCGCAAAAAATGGGAATTACCATTGTCGCTCCCAACTCAAACTTGCAAAAGCAACTGGAAGATAAAGTCATCTTCAATGACGTGCTCCACAAAAACAACATTTCTGTTCCCGTTAGTCATGTTCTAAGATCGAACGATGATGTTGTGAATACACTCCCGTTCACCGGAGTATTGCAAGTCCCTGATAGTTGGGGTGGACTTGGAACGTACTTCATTGATTCAAAGGAACACTTGTCGAATGTCATTTCAGAAAATAGTCTTCCATTCCCATTGTTGTATCGTGAATTTATTACAGGGCGAGCACTGGGTGTTACTATTTTGGTTGGAGAATCAAACACGATGTTTTCTGCGCTTCGTTCGCAACTATTCATCCCCGCTCAGGACGATCCTCCTTACTTTATAGGAACGCAATGGATTCCAAAAAGTTCTATTTCTGCAAAGGCAATCATTTCGTTGGAACGATCATTATCGCAAATTGCTGATGCGATTCGCGCTCTTGGATTTGTAGGTATGGCAAACGTGGATTGTATTGTAGAAGGGGACGATGTATTTATTGTTGAATGTAATCCGCGTCAGTCGATATGCACTTGTCAGATAGCACAGCATCCCAATCTTTTAAACGGATATGATCTGATGGAAGAGTATGTACGTTGTTTTATGGAGGGTGATTGTTCGGGTGATATTTCTTTTATACCCGATACGGATTTTGAAGGATGCGTGCTTGATCTGGATCAGTTTGGCCGTCGATTTTCCGGTCGCAGAATCAATAAACCTTGGGATGTAGGGATTTACAATCCGAATGTGGATGGCAATCCATACTCACTTGATCTTTCCAATCTTAAAGCAGAAGACCTTCTGATTGTGCACACAATTCAAAAAAATACTCTTCTTAATCTCACTTCAAATTTGGGTGTTGTACTTTCCGATTTACCTGTTGCAGATATCCTGTCAGATAAGATTGTAATCAATTCCCGTGGAGAATCGATTCTTGATTTTGTATCAAAACTTGTTGAGAGTTGTCTGGAATAACTGAATTTATACTGTAGAGTATCTTTCATGAATCAGGAACTCCTGCATCGGATTCAGGTGCTCAGGCAACCGCTCATTGCCATTGCGGATAAATACAATACGCCTCTTTATGTATATGATCCCAAAGAGGTTCGCAGGAGCTACGGTGAATTCGATTCCGCGTTTAGGGATGTAGGCGAATCTGTTGAGATATTCTATGCGATAAAAAGCAATCCGTGTAGTTTGTTGCTTAAAACAGTAGTTGAGCAAGGTGCCGGATTGGATGCTTCCAGTCACCGAGAACTTAAGCTCGCATTGGAAGCAGGGGCGAAGAGAATTATTTATACCGGTCCGGCCAAAAAGGAGCGCGATTTCGAACTGATTTTAGATCATGCCGATTGTATTACTGTTAATCTTGAAACAGTTCGGGAGCTTACGTTGCTTGCGGAAATGGCAAAAAAAAGAAAAACAAAAATCCGCTGTGGTCTGCGCATCATAACAAATAACCAATCAGGCTGGACCAAGTTTGGGCTGCCACTTAACCAACTGCGGGAATTCTACGACAAGGCCTCCGCATTTCCTGAGATCGAATTTTGCGGAATCCACTTTCATATTAGTTTTAACACTAATCCGGATAACTATGTTAGGACTCTGGAAGAAGTGGCTAAATATTTGACGGAGCAATTTTCCAATGATGAGCGGCAGCAGTTTACGTATCTGGATATCGGTGGAGGAATCTATCCTGTTAATACTTGGGAGGGCTACTATCCTTGGAACAAAGATTTAGAGCATGCTGCATGTCCTACAGGCACTTTAGATATGATTCTTAACGACGAGTATCATCCGCGATATATCCCGATGCAAATTACACCTGTTAAGGATTTTGCATCAGCAATTGTTCTGGCAATGCAAAACCACATACGACCCGCTTTGCCAAATGCAAAAATGTATCTGGAACCGGGTCGCTATCTTTCGCAGAATTCGTTGCACATACTGCTTTCTATTACAGATATAAAAGAACAATCCATATGTATTACCGATGGCGGGAACAACATGATTGGTTGGGAGAAGTACCAGCATTTTTGGTATACACCTGTTTTTAATCTCACTCACTTTTCGGTGGAACGTGAAATTCCATCTCTTCTCTATGGTTCACTCTGCACTCCCGATGACATCTGGGGTTACTACCTCTATTGCAGTGACGTTCAGGAAGGGGATTTGATTTGTCTTCCATATCAGGGAGCATATACATATACATTCGCTCAGGAATTTATTCGGGAGATACCGGATGTGGTTTATATTGGATTAAATAATTGAATAAAAAATTTGTTCAATAGGAGTGCTGAAGATATATGTGTGGAGATGAATGGTGTACCACGCGAAGCTCGCC
Organism: Patescibacteria group bacterium; assembly: GCA_018818235.1. GTDB lineage: Bacteria > Patescibacteriota > Gracilibacteria > Peribacterales > Peribacteraceae > UBA2144. The sequence goes on along the minus strand of JAHISE010000085.1, from coordinate 11,040 downwards.
ACAGCGAGCGAAGTATGGTGGGCCGGGAGAGTTTGAATACAAATCCGGTTTTGAAAGGACATTGTGAAGAGGTATCAATACTTTTCAAAATATTTACCTATTCAACCAAGTAATGCTCAACTGCAAAATTGTCGCAAAACTTACCCAAATAAGATATGGGACCTGCGCCCAGCCTACCAATGGAGCAAGAGGCCAAACTACTCGCATCATCCATATTATTGTTCCAAGCACGATTAAAATATCTATAAGAGCCAGAAAATTGTTTTTTAATCCAAATTGGATAGGGGTGAAACTCAGATTTGCTATCAAATTAATTATGAACGGAATGGCAATCTTTACAGACCACTTATGGCTGAATGCATTGAAGAAAACGTACCCGAATGAAATTAATATTACGATATAAAGGATTGACCATACCGGTCCAAATATCCATGATGGCGGAGCAAACGGAGGTTTGATCAGTGTTGCATACCACTGAGTTGTGTCTGAAGGATTCATTTGGATGATGGGAATTGTAAATCACATTGCTTGATCTCCATTAGTATACTCTTTGCCCATTTTTTTGCAGGATCACCTCCCCAAAGCATCCATGCAATAAAACCATTGCTGGGCTTATCCGGATTGCCAAAATTCTTTCCACGTTTATCAACTTCGTGTCGGGCAAAGAAGCTAACCATTCGCTTGATTGTCTTTGGACTAAGACGTTTACGATTTTTAAGATCGCGTGCACGGGCAATGCCAATAGAAGTTCCACCTCGCTTAAACTTTCGCCTAAGTCTGAGGCCTTCTGTTGCATAGTCTGAAACTATCGGTGGTGGGACAAAGTTGATTGAGCTGTATCGTTTTGGAATGGGCATATGCACATATTATATCAAACGCTTTTGTGTAAAAGCACGGCTAGATTTTGATTTTAGATATTTTTCAAAATCCAATGCTTTCCGTTTTGTTTTAAATGCTGCATAGAAAACCATATCTTTTGGAGATATTCGACTTGTTGTTGGAGATGAGTGGTTTTTGTGTCTTACAAGTCTCTTTTTAAGATCTCTTGTGAAGCCGATGTAATGCTGGTTGTTCTCGAGTTTTAGTATGTATACGAAAAACATAAGGGATGAATTATATCCCCACTTCGTGTTCCTTGATACGCCACTTCGCCTACGGCTTCGCGGCGCGCACTTCGCTTCGTAGATCATTGGAGGTGGCGTGCCACACCACTTGGCCTACGGCTACGCGGTGTACCACGCGAAGCTCGCCTCAGCGAGCGAAGTGTGGTGGGCAGTGGGGGCAAGGTTCGAAGCGGGAATCTATGATTGACTACTATTTGTTCGTGTTCGAGACACCCCCTTCTTATCGGGGATGCAATAGTTAGGTGGTTTAGGTTTACGAAAAAAACATATGCAATGAGACTAAAGGTCTTTCTTTGGGAAATAGCTACCACAAAAATCACTTGTTAATTAATTTATTAATAAGTACCAATGCCACATTTTCTTTAAAATCAACTACAAAATTTCAAATAAGAGGCAATCAATTTGAGTCTATATAAGTACATTGTAACTGCGACCTTCAAGCTCTATTGTTGATATGGCAATTGCAACGATGGGAATTCAGGAAGGCAAAAGGTGGAACTCGGTGATTGATCTCCGGATGAATCCGCATATCTGGAACTAAATTCACAAGTGTAAACATCCTTAATGCAGTTCCATACGGATTGCCTTGTAACATTGTGTGCATCTGCTTCGAAGATCTGTTCCAGAGTATCAGAAAGATTTCTGTGCTTTACACTTACACGCAATTGTTCAACTACATCGAATAAGTCTTTTACTAAACCTCTCAATCTATCCATGTGACAGGAAATATCCGTATCAGCGAATTTTAGTTTTCCTGCCTCTATTGCGCAAGCCAGTATATCACAAAATAACTCCTCATATTCCGCATATTGTTTGTCATGTGATATCCCTACAGAATTAAGAAAACTTTTTAGATGATTTCTGCTGCGTACTACATCTTCAGCAGTCTTAATTGAGGTGTAGTGCTCACACGGGATTAACAATCTTTCGTAACCCACTAACGCGCAGTTAAGCAAATCCTCGACGCTTTCCGGCAAAGGCTCCCAGGGCGCATCTTCAGCCGGATTTCTATTTGTTGCTGATGATGCAATGGAAAGAGTTCCGAGAAACGCATCGGTCAGATAGTCAGAAAACTGAGAATTATATTCTCTCTGTTCTCTTCGTCTTCTTAATGACATTAAGTAAGTACTTGTTGGCAAATCCTCTGTCATATTGATGATTGGAAGAAGGGTACTTGTACGCTTTATACTTTTTCCTAGTTAATAATATATTACTTGACAGATAACGGGTAATTTTTGTTGTTTTTATCTTATTTTATGCTAAATTCGAGCGCTGCTTACCAATACTATACTATGAGAGAATTTTTAGATCTCAGAGAAACTGCCGAATCATATGCCGAAGGACAGGTACTATCCACCAGTAACAAAGTCAAAGAAAGCATTACTTATAGCGGGAACGCCGTAGAAGATGCTAAAAATAGAAAATTTTTGCAGGAAATATCAGAGGGTCAGTGGATTTATCTTGGTGAAGCCGCGCACTGTGTAAAAACTTTTCAGGATCTTCTTAGAAAGTATGTCGCTGACGAACTGGATTATCAGGAATGGATATTCCCGCGACTTCAAAGAACCGAAAGCATCAGAAACTTTGGTTGGGAAGCGCGTGAAAATCTTCGTGGGGAATTAATGAGAGTGGTTCCGAATATGATGGAGAGGGGCGCACATCTTCCGGAATTTTATCTTGATCCACTTCAATGCCCATCGTTTTACAGATACATGTCGCTAAACAGTCCTATATCTTCTCAGGAATCCCCGTATAAAGTTTTTGAAGTGCTAGGTGGATGGACTTACAGGAATGAACAACCGGAAAGAATAAAGAATGGATTCCAAACTGGATTGGAATTTATTGGCGCAGAAATGGTATTTATGGGGAAACCAGAAGATGCTCTGGAAATACGAAAAAATTCATTGAATCAGGTTATTAAAATGCTGGATGATTTGGGAATTGTATGGAGAACTGTGGTCGGTTCTTCCTGTTGCCACAGCGATTCCGCTAAGTATGGCAATATCTTGCAGCAAGGGTGCAAACCTGATGAGATACCGACGATTGATATTGAATGTTACATCCCACACACAGGTGAGTGGATTGAAATTGGCGGTGGAGATCTGGCATTTGATCGATTAACTTCAAAATTTGGTATCACATTCAATGACAGTGACGATGAAGTCTGGTCTGGTTGCCAGGGATTTGGATTCGGACGTGCGCTTTATGTCTTTCTTTCTCAATATGGATGTGAGAGAGTACACTGGCCAGATGAGTTCACCCATTAGAAATATGAAGGTTACAATAATCGGTTCAGGGGGATATATCAGAACACCAAAGCCATGCTGTTCATGCGAACTCTGTAAAATCGCCAGGAAAGACATTAAAGAAAGAAGACTGGGGCCATCAGTCTATATCAATGATATCGATCTGCTTATAGATACCCCTGAGGACATTGCGGAAGGGTTAAATTACTCAAATATTAAAAAAGTAAGTAACATTCTTTACTCGCATTGGCATCCTGATCACACCGCAGGTTGGAGAGTTATAGAACAAATTCAGGCTGATATTGATATCAGATCATCATCAGGAAGCCAGAATTTGGTTAAACCAGATGATACTATAAATATTTTTATTCCAGCGGATTTGCGCGAATTGATAATTAAATTGGAGCCGGGCATTAAATACATGGAGAAATGTTCATTCGCCGAAATCAAAACCTTCAAAGATAAAATTAATATCAAAGATTGTTGTATTGAAGCAATTGAATTATCCAATGATATACCGTCATATTTGTATTTAATAAGCATTATAGATAAAAAGATTGTCATATGCATGGATCATGCAAAAAATATTCCTGCTTCAAAAATACCTGAAGGCGTGGATTTGATGATAATGCCACTGGGATATATGGAGGAAGATTTACCACAGGATCATATAAGAAGACAGGATACTTCTTTTAAAGAAAATCTGAACTTAATCGATATACTGCACCCGAAGCAGACAGTATTTGTTCATATTGAAGAGCTTTGGAGAAAAAGAATTGCAGACTACCAAGACCTAGAAACGCAATATAAAGACAAAAATCTTCATTTCTCTATAGATGGAACGGAGGTCGCAGTATAAGAAAACGGACATATATTTTGACAGAAAATTATTGTTTACATAACATGTTCTTCCATGTCAGAGAAGCAATCAACTTCTCCCCTCTGGCTTACAGATTCGGAAGTTTCTCAGCTTCTAACAACACATGATGCCTATGATGCCGTAGTCCAAGCGCTCATTCATCATGCCAAAGGTAAATTCATTCAACCTTTAAAGCCATATATTCGTCCACGTGGAAGAGAAGAGGAATACAGTGGAGGAAGATTCATTGCCATGCCCGGATTTCTGGACGACCCTATAGGAACTGCAGGTATAAAATGGATTTCTGGGTTCCCTGCAAATATAGAAAGAGGCATACCAAGAGCATCCGGTCTCATGGTTCTTAATTCCACGGAAACAGGTAATGTGGATGCCATTATGCCATGCGAGACTTTGTCTGCCAGAAGGACAGCCGCAGTGGCATCAATATCGATTGATCACTGCGCTTCAGAAACCGCTAAACGCATTGCGATCATAGGTGCTGGTCCAATTGGTCTGGAAGTCGCAGACTCGCTGTTGGACAGGCCTCGCAATATTGAGGAACTAAGAATATGTGATCTTAGAGATGATAGGCTCAGGAAGGCACAGGAATTATTTCAAACTAATGATCACTCAATAACAATCAGCGCTTATAACGAAGTTGAATCAGCAGTAAAAGATGCGAATGTAATAGTGACAGCAACAACGAATTCGGAAAAAGCATACCTGAAGGATAACTGGTTAACCGATGGGTGGGTTTTTGTTGCGTTAAGCCTTGATGATGCAGACCCCGAAGTTGTAACAGGCTCCGATAAATTGGTTGTCGATGATTTTGATCAATGTAACAGAGAGGAAAAGTTGCTTCATAGGCTGATAAAAAGCGGGATGCTGGTCCGTGATCAGGTATACGGAACGCTTGGAGAAATAGTATCTGGGGGAAAAGCTGGAAGGGAAATAGAAAGTGAAAATATATATGTAAATCCGATGGGTATGGCAATAGAGGATATTGCTGTGGCCGCTCGCATATATGAAAAAGCTGGAAAGCAATCAAAAGGAATACTTCTCCCTCTGTAAATGAATATAGCAGAATCTCCTTCTGACATGATTGGCAATACACCTTTGTTCAAATGCCCTCAAAGAAATCCTAATTGGGATCTAATATTTAAGATGGAAAAATTTAATCCAAGCCAAAGCATGAAGGACAGGGTCGCCGAACATATGATTGACGAGGCTGAAAAAAGAGGTGATATAAAGAAGGGTGATACAATAATAGAATCATCCTCGGGCAATACAGCTACAGCTCTTGCGATGATAGCGGCTAATAGAGGCTACAGATTTATAGCGGTTGTGGACGAAAACATATCGCGCGAAAAGGTTTTGATGCTAAAAGCATACGGAGCTGAGCTGATTTTCGTGGACCACGGAACGCAAGAAAAAAGTCTTGTGCAAATCCGCAGAGAGAGGGGTACCGAGCTTGCAAAACAGATGCATGGAGCATTTTACCTGGACCAAGCCAATAATCCTGATAACCCTATCGGATACCATAATATTGCGGAAGAGATAAGGAGGGATTTAAACAGGATTGATGTTCTTATTGGCACTGTTGGAACAGGCGGTTCATTGTGTGGAACAGCCTCGAATCTAAAATCGGATCATCCGGATTTGAAAGTTATAGGAATTGAACCTGAAGGATCCACCATATTTACATGCGATGGCAGCCAATACTTCATGACAGGCCCCGGAAGAAGCATGGGCACGGAGATACCCCGTAATATTGATTTTTCTGTTATTGACGAAGGACATTCTGTTTCAGACAAGCAGGCGTTTAACACCGCGAGATTCTTCGCAAAAAGAATGGGATTGCTGCTTGGAGGGTCCTCCGGCGCGGTTATTTATAAGGCTCTTTCTATAATGGAAAAGCAACCCGAAACAGGCGTCATGCTGGGGATTCTTCCCGACGGCGGAGAGAAGTATCTGCAATCGATATTTAATGATGATTGGATGGTCGCGAGGAATCTGTTGGATGTCAGCGTGGATTACCGATTAAGATATTTACTAAACCTTGCCCAATAAAGCGCACAGCCCGTTGCATTTCTTTCCGCTCCACGTTATCAGAGATTTTCTTGTAAATGAAATAATATCAAATTGCGTTTGTAATATAGATCTAAGGGTCATTTCTGATTGATGATGGCATTCGAACCCTTTTTTATTTTTGAATCTGCCTAAATGGCAGGTTCTCATAAATCCTTGTATGTAATTTTTCCACAAGTTTTCCCAATCAAATATAAATGTTTCGAGGAATACAGTACCATTCTCTGATAAAAGCTCTGAAACACGTTTAAAAAACTTCTCTTGGTGTTCGTCAGATAATAGATACTCAATTACACCCATAAGAAGTATAAGTTCATATTTTTGATTGAATTTTGCAGTATCAAGTTGACTAAAATCTTGAATCGAGACATCTGCATTTGGACAAGATTTACGAGCTTCATGAACAAGCTGTGGCGAAATATCTACACCTGATAAATTCGTATACCCCATTCCAGATATTTCTGATAGAACCCTGCCATATCCGCAACCAAGATCCATGATTGGAGCGTCTTTTGATGATAGCCTTTCAAAAACATCAGTCTCTGGAAACGGAGTTGTAAACACTTGCCTTCCATCTAGATCTGAATCCCATTTCATCACTAGTGCTTATCTGTAAATAATTCTTCGTATCTATTAACTAGGGCATTAACAGTAACAGGTATAACTGTACCAAGAACTTTGTGCAATCTATCTGTGTAACTATCCCTATCTGGAACACCCTGCAAATCCGATTCGCTGTGTGCAACGGCTACATCTGTAGGAATATTGATAGCTGATGCAGGAAGTTTTCTGTGCAGGCATACTGCTAGAATTGCAGAGGTCTCCATTTCGATTGATCTGACACCAATCTCACTTAGTTCTTTCATTAATTGTACATCTTCTTTCCAACGACCATCGGAGGTTATTGTTGGGCCTTCCTGCCAATTCATCTGTTGTTTATAAAACTCTTTTCTAATCTCATTATCCAAACCTGGATCTGATGTAATTGGGTATCCCGATGGTAGATAATGCCCTGATGTTCCTTCGTCACTAAAACACGATGTTGTAATGATTGGATCCCATAAAGTCATACTTTCCAACAAAGCGCCACAAGTCCCTATGCGTGCTATTGCCTTAGCGCCATAAACACGCAATCTCTCCACTTTACAAGCAGCAATTGGCGAACCCTGCCCTGAAGCAAAAGCAATATCTAAACCTCTGTGTCTTACGTGCAATATCTCATCCTGAAAATTGTGGCCATAATAAACCCGATCTGAATCTTGAAATTTTTGCTCTGCAATTTCATACCACGATGGCTTTTCTATAATAACTCCCAGATCGGTCTCTCTTTTTACTTCTATGCCTTCTTTTTGATTCATAATACTAAGGTGTTAAACGAGATGTATCACGCGGGAATAGTGTCGACTCTCTTATATTTTGCCTGTTTAAGATCTTCATCAACAAACGTTCAGATCCTATGCCCAATCCTCCATGTGGTGGAGTGCCATGCTTGTGAAGCTTTAAGTACTCACCGAAATCATCTGGTTCAAGACCCTTGTCCCTCATGGCTTGCACTTGTTTATCGTAATCGTGAATACGCTGACCGCCTGTAGTTACTTCGATTCCTCTGAATAGTAGATCAAAACTCTCCGTATAATCTTCATCTCCAGGTGAACGCATGGTATAGAACGGCCTCTTCTTCCAAGGATAATTTGTTACAAAAAGAAATTCGCTCCCGAATTCTTCCGCAGCATACTGCGACATCAACCGTTCTTCTTCCGGTTCAATATCGTGTTCATCTTTTATCTCACGACCAAAATGTTGCGATATGGTTCTCTTTGCTTCATCGAACCTCATACATGGAATCTGATCAATCTCAGGCAAACTAACATTCAATAGTTCTAATTCATGAGCATAGTGCACTTTGAGCATCTTTATCATGTGTTTAAGGAAACCGACCTCCATACTCATAATATCCCTGAATGAATCTATATATCCCATTTCATAATCAAGAGAAGTGTATTCATTTATATGACGGCTTGTATTATGTTTTTCGGCTCGAAATGCCGGGCCAACCTCGCAAACTCTCCCGAAGACTGGAACCATAAATTGCTTGTAGAACTGAGGGCTCTGGCCAAGAAAAGCTTTCCTGCCAAAATAATCCAAAGAAAATATATTTGCCCCACCCTCGGCGCCCGCCTCTACAAGTTTTGGAGAGTGAATTTCTGTAAAGCCATTACCTTGCAGATACTCTAGGAAGGCACGCACTACCCCTTCCTGTAATTTGAAAATAGCTCTTTCATTCAGATGTCTTAGTGTAAGAACACGTTCATCTAATTTTGTATTCAGATTCATATCCAGTTTCTTAGATCCTAATTTTATTGGTAGTTGTTCTTTGGGACCGCTCAACCTTTCTACTTCTTCTGCTCGTACCTCCACTCCTTTGTAAGCTGCTCTACTCTCAACCACATTCCCTCTGACTCTGACAAAATCACCTTCTTGTATTTGATCCAGCATTTTCAGATTTTCACCATCCAGAACAACCTGAAACTTGTCCCGAAAAGTTCTTATTATGATAAATGCAACGTTTTTTAAGTTTCGAATAACATGCACAGCACCTTCGGCATCTACTCTCTCGCCCACTTGCTTAATTAAATCCTCTGTTTCCGGAATATTTCGGAATCTTTTGTCGCCAATAGCTTGAAAATTTGACTCTGTCATAATTAAAAAATAATCCGATAAAGGATGTCAATGTACTCAAAACAGGTTTTTTGATCAACTCTTTTTTGTATAAATTAATGAAACTCACTTTAATTGCCTTCCTTTGACCCATAGTGCCTTAATGCCGGATGAATCCTGGCCACCGTCAATGACCCGTGCGGCAGTGAATTCCAAATTTCCATAGTGATCTCCAATATCCCAATAAGCTCCGGCTCCACTTAATTCAACAATAGTAAATTCCGCGGGATTACCTTCAGAAACTCTTGTTTCGCCAATATCAACACCTAACGATTTTAATCCCTGAATAGTGCCATAACGCAAAACATCAATAAACGACGGCCTGGTTTCTATTGAATGTCTTCCGTGCTCCTTTTGCATTTCCGCAAAAACATTCGAAGTCCTTCCTGCGCCCCTATCTGTACCCAATGTAATATCAACTCCTCTTGCTTCCCATTGGCGTAAAGGGAACGGAACAAAGGCACCTTCAACAAAATGACTTCCCAGTTGCGCATTTGAGCTTGGACAGGCCCGCACAAAAACCTTGCAACCTGCATCGACTTTGGATCCTATCAAATCCATTTCCTTTTTCGTTGTATGGATTGAATGGGCCAACCCAACACGCGAGCCTGTCTCAAATACGCCGTCATCAACCAATGTCTGCGTTATGCTGGCGGTTCCATATATTGATTTGTGTATATCCTTTTCTCTTCCGACACCGTCCTGTTCGTCAAAATGTGTTTCATAAAGGGCACCGTGATGCCTTGCCAACTCCGCAAGCCCGCGCCTAGTCTCAGAGCTAACCGCAATTGGAAAACGATCAATAACAGCCACACATGCTGCACCAAATTCATCCAATAGAGCTTCTGTGGCTCTAAGCGCTATCCCACTCTCTTCTTGCAGACCGAGTTGAATGGAATCAATGTTTTGGTCCATGGCAACATATCCGGCTACAACTCTAACACCTTTGTCATTTCCTATATTTATTGCTGCGCGTGCAGCATCATACGAGCTGGTAGTGAATTGAAGCGTTGCTCCAACGCCGTGCCGGATGCATTCTTCAAATTTCATTGCGAGCATCGCTCTCGAGCGCCCCACATCCTGCTTCGCTATGTACTCTCCGTTTTTAAGTGTTTTAGGTAACCAACCACCAAATCCCTCGGTAGGAGTGCCAGTGATCAACGGTCCGTCTATACCCGGTGGCTGAAAAGAATGATCGTGCGTGTTGGCTGTTACAGGCATAATGATGTTGTGGGTCTGAGGAATAGGTTTGCCATCGAGTTCCATTTGTTCGTCAAAAACCAATCCAAACTTCTCCCGTAATTCTCTACCCCTCTCACAAAGAATGCTAACGGAATCGGCAACAACAATTTCTCCTTCATCATCAACGATAACGAGTGCATCATCAATCATCTCAAGATATTCACCCGTACTATCAGGCCTTAGAATGGTACCGCGATATGGTTTCATATAAGGAGCGGAATGTAAGTGTATTGATCAATTATCGCAAGTAAAACACGTTGTAAATTAACTTTAGATCTTGATTACAGCCCTTAAATAAGCCAAATTGTCGTCCGGCTTCGCGGTAAGATTGTAATGAGTCAGTTGCAGTAATTACTTGAATTGAGATGGCGATACCGCTTCGCCGCGACTCACCCCGCAATTGGGTTAGAAGTGCTTTTTTGTGAGTGCTCGTCCAGATTTTGATTTTAGATATTCCTCAAATTTCTCAGCTTTGCTTCTGTCACGAAATGCTATGTAATTCTTGATTTTCCAAGGTTTGAACTTTTTTGTATGATAACTATCGCCAGCATTATGCTCTTCAAGTCTGCGCTTAAGATTATTAGTTACTCCAACATACCAATGCTTTTCATTATGCTCCGATTCTAAGATATATACATAATGCATGTCTTGGATGGATGAGGGGCATTGCGGCGAAGCAGTATCGCAGGCAAGGCTCTGGATAGTACAACAAAAAGCTTCGTAGCACTAACACTGCGAAGCCGAATGGTGGGCCGGGAGGGAT
>JAHISE010000084.1 GCA_018818235.1 Patescibacteria group bacterium | reverse complement strand
TTTTGAGAGTCAAGGTATTCTGATTTACATCTCTAAATCCATGTTGCAGTTAATCTTCTTTCTGGCGCTTTGATAGTCTTTTTGTGGCTTGTTTAAGCGAAATACTTGGTGTCAGGGTTTGGAAAGTGGTGAAGGTCTATTATGTTTATCTTTTCTTGCCTCCCCTATGCGGCTTGATGATTTCATCGCGTTCCTTGTCGCTAATGGGGCAACCATCACATCTATATTCTCCATGCAAAACTGAATAACCGCCCTCCGGTAAAACAATGTGTTTACCGCATTTTCCACAATGAGTAGGTTGAAAGGATGGAGGGTTTTCGAGTTTCGAGAAATTATACTCATTTGTGCCATACCAGACGTACATCTCCATTTCATGTTTAAAACTTTCCAGACATTTTTTGCATGTCTGCCAGTCTCCCTTGTGTTCTTCGCATTCATGATATCCGCATAGTGTGAATCTCCTGTGATTCCTCGCACAACTGTTTCGTGCATACGAAAACACCACATATTCATCCTCATCGTCGCAAATCCAATTGTTGCAGCATTCTGTCTTTGTGAGTCTTTTGTTGGATGAGCCGCATAAACCGCAAACGTGCTTGGTTTTTCTGTGTGCCAGCTTAGCTGTTTTTCTACTGAGAGATTTTTGCATTTCGCGAATAGGGTAACAGGGCTACCAATAATGTGACAACTAAAAATGTCGAGAATATTGCAGGAAAAGCTCGAGTCGTGAATGGCTGAGTTTGTAGGGTTCTTTGGAAGCGGGATCGTAGATGTTGCGGGTGCGTTTGGCAGTCATGACTGCATGTTAGCATTGTACATTTGAAAATACAACTACACACACAGTGCGTACTGTAGTAAATATTTGACAAGAAGAGGATGGATCGCTAAAGTGCGCCTATGACGACAAAATTGTCATCTGTAGGCGAAGTTATCTCTGGACACACCTTTCGGGGTGCGATCCCCCACGACAAAGATGGCAATTATGCGGTAGTACAAGCAAAAAATATCAATAAAGATGGAACGATAGACAACAACGATCTTGAGCGAACAATCATTGAAAAGATGCGTTCAAAGGGAACTGTGCAGGATGGTGATGTCCTTCTTTCCAATCGTGGAACATTTCGGAGTGCCGTATATCGAGGCGATGATACCAATGTTATTGTGGCATCTTCACTTTACATTTTGCGAGTACAGCAAAGTGATCTCTTGCCTGAGTATCTTATGGTGTTTCTGAATTCACCATTAGGACAACAACATCTTGGTATTTTGAATAGAGGCACCATCATACAATCCATACCTCGGCAAAGCTTGCTGTCTCTTGATGTGCCAGTGCCAACAATTAAAAAACAGCATACGGCTATATCAATTTATCAAAATTATCACTCAAGAATTGCACTCTACGAGCGCAAAACAGATCTTCACGAACAAGTGGCAAATCATGCCCTTTCCCTGCTTCTTACTCACTCATAACCATGACTACCTTTACACAAGAACAACTAAACCGAGTTCTTTGGAATGCAGCAGATTCGTCACGTACCAATCTGGATGCTGGAATTTACAAAGACTACGTTCTGGCAATGCTTTTCTACAAGTACCTGAGTGATCGCAGTAAGCAACAATATGAAATGTACAAAGATAGATTTAAAGGTGATGAAGAACGAATTAAACAGAAAATGAAACTTGACCGTTTCTATCTACCTGAAGGAGCATCATTTGATGAGCTCTACAAAAAATTGGAGGAAGATTCTTTGGGACAGGATATCAACAAGGCTTTTCATAAAATTGAAGATCACAACAAGGAAAAGCTGTCAGGAGTTCTGACTTCGATAGATTTCAATGACGAAAACAGACTTGGAAAATTAGAGCAACGTAACAAGATGTTACGAAATTTAATGAAAGATTTTCATGCAATCGACCTTACCCAGTGTGATGAAGATATTATTGGGAATTCGTACATGTACCTGATTGAAAAATTCGGTGCCGATGCAGGGAAAAAAGCAGGAGAGTTCTTCACTCCGCGAAAAGTTGCCCGACTCGTTGCCCGACTGGCACAACCGAAAGAGGGTGCTCGTATTTGCGACCCAGCTTGTGGTTCGGGAGGTCTTCTTCTTATGACAGGAGAAGAAATAGAGAAACATGGGTCAAAGAATTATGCCCTCTATGGGCAAGAGTCCACTGGTAGTACTTACCAATTGGCACGAATGAACATGTTCCTGCATGACCAAGACGCAGCCCGACTCGAATGGGGTGACACTTTGAACAATCCACATCTTGTAGAAGATGGTAGACTCATGAAGTTCGATATTGTTGTAGCGAATCCACCGTTTAGTCTCAAGAAATGGGGTGATGAAAATGCAGAATCTGATCCGTATAAGAGATTTCTCAGAGGTATACCGCCAAAGGACAAGGGAGACTATGCATTCGTGCTTCATATGGTGGAAACTGCGAAGCCAAAGAGTGGACGTGTAGCAGTGATAGTTCCTCACGGCGTACTATTCCGTGGTGGGGCTGAGGGCAAGATCCGCAAGGCACTTTTGGAAGAGAACCTAATTGACGCAGTGATCGGGCTACCAGCAGGGCTATTCCAAACAGCTGCAATTCCAGTTGCAATTCTCATACTCGATCGCTCACGTGAAGATGGTGGTGTGAATGAGAAGAAAAAAGACATTCTGTTTATAGAAGCAAGTAAAGAGTTTATTTCAGGCAAAGCACAGAACACTCTTGGCAAAGAAAATGCAGATAAGATCTATGAAACGTACGAGAAACGGAAGGAGATCGAGAAGTTCTCCCGACTCGTGCAACCAGATGAGATTGCTGAAAATGATTACAATCTCAACATTACAAGATATGTGGATACGTTTGTGGAAGAAGAAGAGATAGATATCTCAGCTAACTTGAAGGAGCTTAAAGAGCTTGAACCACAAATCCAGAAATTAGAGAAGGAGATGGATGGATATTTAAAACTACTTAATATTTCTTAACCTACAGGTCTATGAAAAAAGATCTTATTATCAAAGATGACATGACCGAATTTCTCCTATACACCACTCCGGATGGCGAGGTAAAAGTGGAAATTTTCTTGCATGATGAAAATGTTTGGTTAAACCAGAAACGCATGGCTGAACTCTTCAATGTTGATCGTTCTGTGATTACCAAACATCTCCAAAACATCTTTGAATCAGGCGAATTGGAGCAAAATTCAGTATGTGCAAAAATTGCACATACTGCCGAAGACGGAAAAAAGTATACGTCAATCTTCTATAATCTCGATGCCATTATATCCGTTGGCTATCGTGTCAATTCCTCCCGAGCCACCCAGTTCCGCATCTGGGCAACCAAGACATTGAAAGAGTACATTATAAAAGGGTTTGCGATAGATGACGAACGCCTGAAGAACGGGCAATACTTTGGGAAAGATTACTTTGAAGAACTCCTCGAACGTGTCCGCTCCATTCGCACAAGCGAGCGGCGCATTTGGCTGAAAATTACGGACATCTTTGCTGAATGCAGTATCGACTACGACAAGAATGCACCGATCACTCAGGAGTTTTACGCTACGGTGCAAAACAAGTTTCATTACGCAATTGCAGGTGAAACGGCAGCAGAAATCATTTACACACATGCTGATAAAACAAAACCTAAAATGGGTTTAACTAGTTTTAAGAATTCTCCAAAAGGTCGAGTATTGAAGTCGGATACAACTGTGGCAAAGAACTACTTACAGGAAGAAGAAATCCACAAACTGGAACGCACCGTCTCCTCGTACTTTGACTACATTGAAAATCAGATTGAACAACATAAAGAATTCACCATGGAATCTCTGGCCGACTCGGTAAATCGCTTTTTAGAGTTTAATGACTTCAAAGTTTTGGATGGCAAAGGCTCAATTTCAGCCGAGCAGGCCAAGCAGAAAGCGCTTGCTGAATATGATGAATTTAATAAAGCCCAGGAGATCGGGAGTGATTTTGAGGAGGTGGTGAAGAGGTTGGAGAAGAGGTCTGATTCTATGAAGAAGAAATGAATACTACCATATTTTACCATTGGCTTCCCACAAACTTTTTCGCGGAACTACGCAAAGGTCAGTCGGTTACAAAATGTAACCAACTGGTTACAAACTGTTACCGGTTGATCCAGAAGCTGGAAAATGAGATGGATGGATATTTGAAGTTACTTAATATTTCCTAGCATTTTTCCCTATGAATACTGACATTACCATTTTCGAAGATTACAATATCCGTCGCCTCTACGACGAAGAAAAGGAGACTTGGTATTTTTCTGTTGTAGATATTGTACAAGCATTGCTTCAGCAAGAAGATTATCAAACCTCCCGTAAATATTGGAATAAGCTAAAAGAACGCCTCAATAAAGAAGGAAGTCAAGTGGTGACAAAATGTCACCAGTTGAAACTCATAGCTGAAGATGGAAAATTGCGTCTGACAGATGTAGCTGATGCAGAGACACTTCTGCGCATTGTTCAAACAGTTCCCAGCCCTAAAGCAGAGCCCATGAAGCTCTGGCTGGCAAAAGTCGGTTATGAGCGTATGCAGGAAATGGTCGATCCAGCACGTTCCGTCGACCGTGCCCGCGAGCACTGGAAAGCACATGGTCGAAGCAACAAATGGATTCAGCAACGTATGATGGGGCAGGAAACACGCAATAAATTAACCGACTACTGGAGTGAGCACGACGTAAAAGAAGGACAGGAGTATGCGATTCTTACAAATCTTATTCATCAGGAGTGGTCAGAAGTTTCCATTAAGCAACACAAGGTAAAGAAGGGCTTAAAAACACAGAGCCTGCGCGATCACATGACCGAGGCGGAATTGATTTTTACTGCTTTGGCGGAGTTTTCTACGAGGCAAATTGCGGAAAAAATGGAGGCAACAGGTTTAGAGCAAAATAAAACCGCCGGTAAAAGAGGTGGTGGTATTGCGAAAAAAGCTCGAAAGGAACTAGAGCAGAAGACGGGGAAGAATGTAGTGAGTGGAGAGAATTATTTGCCTTCCCGAAGGGTGAAACAGATTCCACCTGCGAAGAAGTCTTCCTCTAAAAAGAAGAAATGAATCTAATTTTATTCATTTTTCGGCTTTCTTTAGACTTTTTACCGACGCCGCTAAAAAGTCAGTTATTTCCATTTTGGAAACAACTGCAATTAAAAGACCTCCCCGGGTGCGCATCGTCGAGAGGCGTGGGAGGTACTAACATAATGTATACTAATATATTTACTAGCACTTGTGCTAGAACAATTGCTTGAAATATTTCAATTATCTTTTCATAACAATCTACAATTCTCTTATGAAATACAGTAAGCCTCCATTGTCCATTGATGATCAGTTATCCCTACTGCAGAGTAGAGGTGTTATAGTGGAGCAAGAGGAATATGCCAGAAACTTTCTTCGGCACGTTGGTTATTATCATTTATCTGCATACTGTAAACACTATCAAAATCATGATGATGTTTTTATAGAAGGCACAACATTCGAGCAGATCAAGGATACATATACATTTGATCGGCGATTAATACTCCTCTGCTTTGATGCTATTGAACGCATAGAAATTTCACTTCGTGCACAGATGACGAACGAATTAGCCATGAGTCATGGGGTTTTGTGGTATCTGGAAGAAGATCTTTATGGCAATCAGCAAAAACTATTACGATCACAAGAAGACTTTAAAGAGGAGATAGATAAAACAAAATCCCGTGAAGGATTCCTGAAGGAGTTTTATAGAAAATACACAACAGAAAACTGGCCGCCGAGTTGGATAATGATGGAAATTCTTTCATTTGGAAAAACAGTACGTTGTTTGGGAAATCTGAAAAGAAATCATCAAAACAGAATTTCTGCTGCGTACCAAATTAATAACATTGTCTTGCTTTCTTGGTTAAGGGGTCTTGTGGACATTCGAAACATCTGTGCGCATCACGAGCGGCTGTGGAATAGAGAAATTAAACCCGCAGAACAACCGCGAGTGGGAAATTTTCGTGTACCAGAGCTACGAGGCTCTCTTTTTTGCTACTTGGTTATTATTCGTAAACTTCTTTCTAAGGTGAGTCCAACGTCTACATGGAGCAAAAAAATTTATGAGATTATTAAGGATAACGAAAATTTTCACGATTCACTCGGATGTCCGAAAGACTGGGGAGTATATTTCCCTGAACCAACCTCATGACCCACCCGCTCCCCCAGAACTGGCAATTATTAAAGCTTGAAGAAGTTGCAAATCTTTCAAGTGGTGGGACGCCAAATCGAAAAAATGGCAATTATTGGAATGGAGACATTCCATGGATAACTACTAGCCAGATTAATTCTGGATTCATTTCTTGTGCTGATGAATTTATTACAGAAGAAGGCTTAAAAGAGTCATCTGCAAAGTTATTTCCAAAAAATACGCTGCTCATGGCAATGTATGGGCAAGGTAAAACAAGAGGTAAAACTGCAATACTAAACATAGAAGCCACTACCAATCAGGCATGTGCAGCAATTAAAACTAAGAAGGACCAAAGCCATAAATTCTTTTTTTACTACCTTTCTAACGAATATGAAAATATCAGAGGTATGAGTAATGATGGGGGCCAAAAAAATCTAAGCCTAGGCTTAATTAAATCAATAAAAGTACTAGTGCCTCCTTCTGCCGAACAACAACGCATCGTTGCCATACTGGAAATATGGGACAAAGCGATTAAGAAGCTAGAACGGAAAATTGTACTAAAGAAGAATGTGAAGAAGGGGCTGATGCAGCAGCTACTAACTGGCAAGAAGCAATTGCCCGGATTTAGTGGGGAGTGGGAAGAGGTGAGATTGGGGGATGTGTATGACATAACTTCAAGTAAGCGTGTCTTTCAGAGTGAATGGACGAATCATGGTGTCCCTTTTTATCGAGCTAGAGAAATTGTGAAACTAAATGAAAATGGTCATGTGGATAATGAATTGTTTATCTCAAGAGAAATGTTTGAAGGCTACAAAGAAAAATATGGTGCCCCAAAAAAAGGAGATATTTTGGTAACGGGGGTTGGAACAATAGGCATTGCTTACTTAGTTAAAGAAGGTGATGAATTCTATTTTAAAGATGGGAATATTGTGTGGCTGAAAGACAAAGGTCTTGTTTCACCTGAATTTATTGAGCAGTTGTTTAATTCAGAAATCATTAGCAAGCAAATATTAGATGCTACTGCAATTACAACAGTAGCTACCTACACCATTGATTCTGCCAAGAAGACCAGAATTCCTCTTCCTTCTTCCAAGGAGCAAGAGGCAATAGCTAATACTCTTGACACAGCTAATCGAGAAATCGAACTCCTTCAATCCAAACTCCTAAAACTCAAAGACCAAAAAACCTACCTCCTCAATCACCTCATAACTGGTCGTATTCGCACATTGTCTGAACCATGATTTACTTGATTACGAGATTAACATGATTATTTACATTTAAATCAAGGTAATCCTATAATCCTTCTAATCAAGGTTCAGACAATGGTTCAGACAATTGCAATAATTTCCATCTCCCACCATGAAGCACGAAGACATTACCAAGAAGATCATCGGCTCCGCTATGCAGGTACACTCAACTCTCGGTAATGGCTTCCAAGAAGTTATTTACCAGCGTGCTTTAGCTATAGAAATGGCAGAACAGGGTTTAGGATTCTCGCGTGAGCATGAAATGGAAATTGTATACAGAGGGCAACCGATTGGCACCCGTCGTGTTGATTTTTTTGTGGAAGATGCGGTTATGGTTGAAATAAAAGCTTTGATTAAATTAGAGGATGTGCATCTGGCACAGGCAATGAATTATTTGGAAGCATATGGACTAGAAATTGGTTTACTTATTAATTTTGGTGCTAAAAGCCTTCAGTTTAAACGTGTCCATAACAATAATCTTTTACAAAAAAAGACCCCCGCAGAAGACTGACCATCTGAAGGGTTCTTTTCTTAGTGATATACCTATTTTACCGCAAAAAACTCTCCTCAGTCAATATTTCTCACTCAAATCTATGCAAGCAAACTTCGACGAAGCACGGCAGTCGCAACTTCCCGCCTTAGAACTACTAATTAACATGGGATTCACCTATCTACCACGTATTCAGGTAGATTTTCTACGTGAAGGTGACCATAACAAATGTATT
>JAHISE010000083.1 GCA_018818235.1 Patescibacteria group bacterium | reverse complement strand
TATATACTGCTTTTAGTTAATAATTCCGAAAAATTCACTGTGCTTTTGTTATGCAATCTCGTACTCCATAGCCATTAGAAATAGATTTGTTAATAATTAATGAATCCTCAAGAATCGGAATTATTTAGGCGAAGGAGTATAGAACAATACTCCTACAAGAGAAAGACATTGCACCATTTATGCCAGATGGCGAAGAAGAGTAATGATACCAACTACTTAAGCAACCTCTTCTCCCCCTCCGATATCTCCAACCCATCAATAAAATCATCAATCTGCTGATGTGTGATCTGTTCACCGCGTGTCAGCTTTTTAAGTTTCTCATACGCACCCTCAACTCCATTCTTTCGCAAAACCACCTGAATCGCCTCCGCTCTAACTTCCGGATGTGAATCTAGTTCTGCGGCAATTGCCTTCTTATTAAGTTCAAGTTTTCCGATTCCCTTCATTAATGAAGAAATAGCAATTAATTGATATCCGAACGCACTTCCAATCGATCTTTGAACCGTCGAATCGGTCAGATCTCGCTGAAGACGACTAATTGGAAGCTTGTCTGCAAAATGACCGAAGAGCGCATTTGCAAGGCCAAGATTGCCCTCAGCATTCTCAAAATCTATCGGATTTACTTTATGCGGCATTGTGGAAGAACCGACTTCTCCTTTGATTACTTTCTGTTTGAAAACACCACGAGAAATATATGTCCACACATCACGGGAGAAACCGATCAAGATAGTATCGATCTGCATAATAATATGACTAAGTTCTGCAATGTCATCATGTGGATTTATTTGTGTTGAATTTATAATTGGACTCATGCCAAGTGACTTGATGAACTTTCGTCCAAATGTTTCCCACTTGACCTTTGGATATGCAACCTTGTGAGCTGAGTAATTGCCAACTGCTCCGCCAAACTTACCCTGCATTTTGAATTCCTTTAGCCATTGCATCTGACGCTCAAGACGTTCAACAAAAACCGTCATCTCTTTGCCAACTGTTGTTGGAGTTGCAGGCTGCCCGTGAGTTAGACTGAGCATCCGTACATTTTTCCATCTGCGTGCAAGTGAATTGAGTTTTGCGATTAATGACTTGAGCTGAGGACATACAGCATCTTTAAGTGCGCCGTGGATGAGTATTCCATAAGCTAGATTATTCACATCTTCACTAGTCAGACAGAAGTGGAGAAATTCAGATTGTTTGCGAGCTGAAGGAATCCTCTCGAATTTCTTTTTGAGGAAATACTCAACCGCCTTAACATCATGATTTGTCTTCTTCTCTATATCCTTAATTTCCTGCGCTGAGGCTGAATTGAATCGCTCAAGAATTCCTCTGATCTTCTTCTCATCTGCCCTCTTTACCCGCTTACATTCACGAATATCAGGATGATTAGAAAGCGCCAAAAACCACTCTATCTCCACCTGAACACGTGCCCGCATAAGTGCCTCCTCACTAAAAAAAGCCCGCAGCATTCCCGTCTTGTTTTCGTATCGACCATCGAGGGGAGAGAGGGCTTGTAGCATCGGGTTTTATTGTAACACCTATAATTATCTGATGTAACATATTATTCAATTATTATTGTGTATCTGGGATCAGGTGGATTTAGTTATAAATCCCAAAAATCAAGTACTGGAAAATCAAGCCACGTCGTACATGTACGACCGTGGCAAGCCACGTCGTACATGTACGACCGTGGCAAGCAAAACTTAAATCAAAAAATCCAAACCATAAGACCTGCCGTTTGGTTTTGGAGCAAGAAAAAGAGCCAAGGTATAGGTATTAATAGATACTACGATATGTGATGTTTTGAAATGTAATTAGTATCAATTCGTAGGTTATGCTCGATTTATCTGTTTAAATCGTACAAGTCCTGCCTTTTTCTTACACGACAATTATAATAATCAATTACTTCTTGTGGCGGATTAAAAATCGAATCGTCTGAAAAGGCTATTTCTTTGCGGTCCTTAAGGAATTGTAGCCCCAAATATTCCAATCTGGTTTTTCTACCGCCCCTATAGGACATTCCACCACTTTTGTTTGCAAATTTTGCATTCTTTTCCGGAATCACTGTTGTGCTTGAAAATGCACATGGTACATAACCACCAAGCTGTCCCCACGGAACATTTGTAGCATTCAAAGGATCTACAAACGCATAACGTCCGTTTATCATTATCATTACCCAGGCATGTTTGGTTTCATTGCCAGTTTCTTTTCCCCCCGCATTATTCACAAAACCGGCAACATATCTTGCATAATTTCCTGCAAGATTTTGACAATATTGCGCCTTGAACCCGCAAGGAGAATTTGTTGGAGGATGGTAAATGGCAGAGGCATTAACAGCGCCTTGAACTGCATAATAAGCACGAGGATTTATTTGTTCAAATCTTCTTTTTGCTGACTGAGTAACGTCACTTGTGACAGGAGCCATAATCCAATGTAACACCTGAGTATTGATAGTTGTTCCGCTAGGCGGATTTTTGATTGATATCCACATCAATTTATTTCTATATCCCATACTTGTTTCCGGTGTTGAATAAACAACTTCCGATTCATGATCTAATGTTTCCCCACCTGCGACTACAACCGGTTTTGATGCTAAATGCCCTCTGTCACCAAAATCTGCAGGCATATAATAATAAAATTCAATTTCAGAAACATCACTGCCTTTGGGTATATGTGCCCCTTGTCCTATTACAATAGATCTGCATGAATAGCCTTCAGGTGCAACTATGCATGGAGCTGAAATCCCCTTTCCTTCGTTTGAAGGATTGTATTCTGTGATAAGCCAACCTTGTTTCTTCAAATTTTCCAGCAGTTGTCTAATATATTCATTCTCTTGGTTTCCTGCCGCAATAGAATCTGTACCATCAACATGATTTAATGCCATAACAGCTGATACTTTTTTAATGAATTCGCGACGGTCAAATTGTTGACATCCAGTTTGTTTACATGCCTGTTTTGTCGCATCATTCGATAATAATCCTTCAATACTCATATTATCAATATGTAAAGGTACTGACGATTCTACTGATAATATACTCTATATGTCAAGTATTTTACACATTGCAAAGGATCAAAAGATAATTTGCTGGAATAAATTTTTAACTTTCTATCCGACCTCACCCCCTAGCCCCTTCTCCTCCCACTTTAATGAACATTTGAATTACTTGTTGCTTTTATATATTCAAACTTAGAGGAGGGGGGGAACTCCGCCATTGGATGTTATTTAGTTGCAGTTGTGTGATGCAATGAAATGCAATTTATTCCTTTGATACGGGCTCCCCCCTCTCCTGTAAATAACCAGAATCAAATAACATCATCAAAATTACTTGAAACATTTGACAGGGCAGGAGAGGGGGCCAGGGGGTGAGGTCGGTTATTCACTCTTCACTTTTCTAACCCTTTGCAAATATCTCCGTAAACTCTTCAATACTCAACGTCTCCTTCTCCAAAAGAATTTTCGCCAGATCATCAAGCTTCCCTCTAGATTTATTTAGATAATCAGTTGCCCGCTCATATTGTTTGTTAATCGTTTTACGAACAAAAGCATCAATCTCTTTTGCTTTTTCTTCGGAGTAATTACGAACATATGTTGGATCAACACCGGCAAACATAGTTCCTTGTCTTTCTCCGTAAGCCACAGGACCCAACTCATCGTCTCCCATTCCGTAACGCATGGCCATGTTACGTGCAATATTAGAAGCCCTTTCTATGTCATTGCTTGCACCGGTTGTCATTTCATTGAATATGAGTTCTTCCGCAGCACGACCACCAAGCAATCCGCAAATCTCATCAAGGAACTTAGACTTGCTTGTGGTGTACTGATCTTCCGTTGGAAGGAACCATGTAATTCCAAGCGCGGAACCGCGTGATACTATTGATATCTTGTGCAAAGGATCCGACTCTGGACACATGTGACCGACTATCGCGTGACCAAGCTCGTGATACGCTGTGATCTTCTTCTCTTTATCGGTTAACTTGCGCGATCGTTTCTCCGCTCCGATTGTTATCTTTTCAACAGCATCAATAAATTCCTGATGTGAAATAGTTTTCTTCTTTCTTTTAGCCGCAAAAATCGCCGCCTCGTTGCAAATATTTTCCAGATCAGCACCCGTAAGACCAACTGTCTGTTTTGCAATCGTATGCAAATCGATTCCCTTGGCGGTCTTTTTATCGTTAATATGAACTTCCAAAATTTTCTCGCGTGCAACCAGATCTGGTTTGTCTATAAATATTCTGCGATCGAATCTGCCAGGACGAAGGAGAGCCACATCCAACACATCGGGACGATTTGTTGCCGCCATTACAATTACATTGGTCCCCTGCTCAAACCCATCCATCTCGGTTAAAATCTGATTCAAGGTCTGCTCGCGCTCATCATGTCCTCCTCCAAATCCCGCACCTCCGCGTTGACGCCCTACCGCATCAATTTCGTCTATGAATATGATAGCGGGAGCATTGCGTTTCGCTTTTAAGAAAAGATCACGTACACGACTTGCTCCGACTCCAACAAACATTTCTACAAATTCGGAACCCGCAATGGAGAAGAACGGGACACCTGCTTCCCCTGCAACTGCGCGAGCAAGAAGAGTTTTACCGGTTCCTGGGGCTCCAACCAGCAAGACTCCCTTTGGAATCTTTGCTCCAAGATTAATATACTTCTTTGGATTTTTAAGAAAATCAACAACTTCTACCAAATCATCTTTTGCCTCTTCGCAACCTGCAACATTTTTGAATCTTGTCTTAACTTGTTTGGCATCCGTGACTCTTGCCCGTGATTTTCCGAATGAAAGAGCAGTACTTTGACTACGGGAAATGCCGCGAAAAAGCCAGATTACTCCCGCAATTATAAGGAAGAAAAAGAGCAAATCCGGCAGTATGGCAGCAAACATATTCGCAGCTTCGCGGTCTTCTATTTCCACAACTGTTTCGTTTTCCGGATCGTTCCAACCAAGATCACTCACACTATCGCGTGCTCCTTTATATGACTTAAGAGCACCCCCCTCCTTTATAATCGCAAAAACCTTGTTGTCACGAACCAATATGCTTTCGAATTCTCCGGCTGCATATCCTTTGGTTATCCTGCTTATGGGAACCTCCTGCGCATCCTCAAATTTCTTATCCGAATCGCGCATTGGATTGGATATTGAGTAAAACGAAAGGAATATAAGGAGCGCAAAAATGAAGAATGACATTAGCCATCTTGGACGCACGGGCTTCTGATTTCGAGCGGTAGGCATGGGGGAATGATAGCCTGTGGAGGGAGGTTAGTCATTAATTTATTGGAGATAATAGTCCTCAAGAATTGGAATATTAGAATATTGGAATATTGGTCTAAAGTAACACGAACTAAAATACTTGCTATTCATAAACCCAATATTCCAGTACTCCAATATTCTTTTAACTCTCTTATCTCCTTAAGAATCATTGAATAACTCTAATCATAATTCTATCCCCCACACACCTCCCCATCCGGCACACACGTAGTATAGAAAACCCGATTCTTGGGAATACAAAATCCCAGACTCATACATTCATTTTTATCACAAGTATTAAAAACCCCTTCACCACACTCTCCACATCTTGAGCATAGTAATACCGAATTTTCCTGTTCTTCCAGAGGAATAATTGGCTCATATCTATTTACTTCCAAATCATTCTCATTTCCAAAATCAAATGGCGAAACTTCAGTCTCCTCATTAAAAAAATCCTCTTCAAAAATATCTTCTATCGGTACTGCAAAATCATCTACAAACTCAATAGGATAATCATTTTCGGAATATTCAAAAACCTGTTCTTCTTCCTGTAATTGTTCAAACGAATCAACAAAATCATCTATTAATAATTCATCAAGTTCATCGAATTCAAAAATCGAATAATCATCCGGTGGAACCGGTAACTCTTGATCCGATTCCTGATAAGAATCCTCATCAATACTATTCGGACACTTTTGTTCACCACATGCGATCATACAACCATTGTCATCATATACGGGATCAAAGAAACACATTGGATTATCCACTTCACAGAAAGGTTCTGGAGGACACTCGTCTTTAACAAAGGAGCTATCGGAACAAATAGGATTGCCGCATGTGATAATACAACCATTGTGATCGTAAATTGGCCTGAAGTAACATCCGGGTGCAGGTATTACGCAATCAACAGTCGGAGGACATACGCCTTCAATGGACAAATCCCCGGCTGCAGGAAAAACGGATTCGAATATGGAGAATGGCAAAGATGATTCATCGGCTACAGAAAGTCCAAAGTCAGGCGCGGTATAAGGAAAAGATAATTCATCGGCTACCGGAAATGGAAAGTCAGGTGCAGGATAAGGAAACCCATTTTCTCCGGAAAGATACTCAGGAAATGGGGATTCAAATGCTGATCCGGAAGCAGATCTTTGTGCCGGAGCAACGGATGCAAAATTTGCATCATCTCTATCACAAACATCTCCACCTTCAAAATTTACATAATCATTGCTTTGATTTAGCTCATTCAAGCAACAGCTCTCATCAGTAGACGAACAACCTGCTTTACCAATGCATTCAGTTTGTGAAGAACATTGGCCTGTTACCGATAAAGAGAGCCTCTCATCAACAAAAATCATAATTACTACAGCACATGCAATTGCCAAGCCTACAGCAAAACCAAGCAAAGACTGAAGGGCACCGGAGCGCGATGTTAGTCTAAACCGTCCAATTGGCTTTATTCTCATTAAACAACAGCTTATCAAAGGCGATTGCGAATGTAATTATTTAAAACTTGCAGAGGAACCCGATTCGTTGTGCTATTGAGTTTGGAGGAGGTGGAGGATAGTCCTCAAGAATACGTTTGCTCGTTTTCTGGTTTCCTCGTTTACTCGTTCCTATTGTTTTAGAAATATTTATAGTTCATTAACAGCCAAACGAGAAAACGATTAAACGAATATTGCATTCATCTCTGAATAAAGTAAAGTAAACGACAACTTTCCCATTCTTAAATGAATACCTTCTTCTCTCTTCTAAAAAACTCTTTCCGCTTTTGCATGATTGCAAAAGTTCCGTTTCTGATTGGTACCATTGTATTCGGACTCGCTATTCCACTATCTGTTACATATCTGGCTCCAAGTATTGCATTGGATGGTAGAATGGATCTTGAGCTGAAAGAACAAATGAATAATTTAGCGAAAAGTATAGAAGTCGGAGATGAAGACGAAATCAGCAGGCTGATGGAGGAATTGGAAATGATTCCCAAGGATGAATTAGAACAAGCAGATGAATCGCTTTCTGCATCCTTCTTCACTCCTGAACTAATGGGAGGATTGGCACTGCTGGCTTTTGTTCTGATTTTGATATTCCTTTTGGGACAAGCTTACTTCCTTGTATTGGCAGTTGATCAGGAATTGAGTATTGGAGCACTTATAAACAAGGCAATACGGGTTTTTGTTCCTTTGATTGGAGTAAGTATATGGGCAACGATCAGATCTTTTGCTTGGATTCCAATATTAGGAATATTCACAGGAATTTACTACTTCCCACGTTTTGCATTTGCGGGAGTAATACTTGTGGGAGAAAAGAAAGGAGTGATTGAAAGTGTGAATGAAAGCCTAAGTCGCACAAAAGGATCATGGTTCAGGATTGTTGGCAACTATATCGGGCTAATAGTAATTTTAATAATAGTTCATATTTTAATTAAGAATATATTCGACTTTGATGGAAGAGCTGTGTCTATGGTAGTGCAAGTGATTAATTGTTCCTTAACTGCATTCTCGATAGTGTTTACCGTGTATTTAGCGAAGAGTGTTATGAGCCAATCAGCAACCGCTCCTGTACAACAGGCTCAAGCTCAACCACAGATGTAGTTATTGTAGATATCGACCTTGTCTAATTTCTATTATAGAATCCCCCCATGTCATTCAGCGACCTCCTAAAAGAAACTTGGCGATTCTGCAAAACCAAAGCAATTCCGATACTACTAGGAACCATTGTATTTGCTGCGGTTCTTTTGATAGTCAGGGATTACTTCGAGAGACAAACAGATGTGCAAATCAGAAAGAAGTTTTTGCAGATGGGGATTCCGCAGGAACGATTCGAAGAGTTAAATGATAGAATGAAACGCGGTGACCAGACTGCATTCGATGATTTGAAGATGGAGATGATAAATGTGAATGAGAAAATCGATAATATGACAGAAACCGAAAGAAGAAGGTTCTCCACACAACAGGGCAAAGACATATCACTTGCCTTGCTACCTATAGTAATCCCCTTTCTGATTATTATCTTTATTGCCCATACTTTTGTCGCCACCTACTTTCTTGTTCTCGCCTCGAAAGATATCAACCATACACTCGAGGCAATGGGCTCCGCCGCAGGAAAACTATTCCCGATGATGGGCTTAAGTATCTGGGTATTTATTAGATCTTTCCTCTGGATTCCGATAATAAATATAGTCTGTCTTTTTACACTCTTCCCAAGATATATCTTCTCCGGAGTGATCCTGATCAAAGAAAATCGAAGCATCCGCGAAAGTGCATACGAGAGTTATATTCGCACACAAGCAAAGTGGCCATCCATACTTGGTAGATACATAATCCTCACTTTTTGCATAATGGCAGCAATCACTGTTCTGGTTTTTGTTATACCTTCGACGGGCTTTTTGGATAAAATCATAGATATTGCAATATGGAACTTGGGAGTAGCCTTTGCAGCTGTATTCACAACTATATATGCTAATCAGTTTTCTGATATAGAGGTGATTAAACCTCCGAAAGTGGAGAGTCTTTCGCAGTTTTGATTATTCCCCAGTCGCCTCATTCACAATATCCAAAATCCCTTTGAATTTATCCAGCTGTAATGAACACCCCCCAACAAGGAATCCATCTATGTTTGGCTGTCTGATCATTTTACCTGCTTCATCATTCGGCTTAACCGAACCGCCATACAAGATTCTTGTAACTGCACGATGCTCTTCGTCTAATAGTGAACGAATATATGCATGCATTTCCTCAGCTTCTTCCGGAGTAGCAGCACGTAGTGCCTTCTCCCCAATAGCCCAAATAGGTTCATAGGCAACCGTATAACTTACCGAATTAAAAGGGAAACCTGCAAGTTGTTCAGATACAACATCTTTTTCCTTTCCGGTTTTCCTTTGTTCAGAATTTTCCCCCACGCAAATTATTGGATGCATGTTGTGTTTCAGAACAGCAACAGCCTGTTCTATAACATTGTCATTACTTTCATTATGTAATTCACGCCTCTCACTGTGACCGCAAAGCACATACCGTACTCTTCGATCATAAAGCATTTGCATACTGATATCTCCGGTATAGGCACCTTCTGCAACATCAAATCTTCCACCATACTGGGCACCGGTAATAATATACTTACCAATGCACTTATCAATATCCAAAAAAGTGGGAATAGCTATAACATCTGCATTTCCACGCTCACGAAAAGGTGAATCTTCTTCCAAAGCTCCTTCCGGAAGATCATTCATTTTCAGATTTGCCGCAACTAGTGGTCTGCGTTCCATAGTGCGAGTGTATCACTGGAGCCTGAATTGTCCAGTATCAGATTGACCTTTATTGGGCTTATGAGTACAAAATTTGTGATAATGAGCCTAGGGCTCACCGGGCTCATATTCGAATACATCAGCGAGCACGGGCTCGCTGCTAATATCAATGCAAGAATTGTAGATGCCAAGGTGGTAGGTCGATTGTCGAAAGCGCAGCGTGTCGATTGCGTAAAGCAACGTGGTTGCCACGCAACTTTACGTTGTCGATTGTCAACTGTCAATTGCC
Source organism: Patescibacteria group bacterium (assembly GCA_018818235.1). Taxonomy (GTDB): domain Bacteria; phylum Patescibacteriota; class Gracilibacteria; order Peribacterales; family Peribacteraceae; genus UBA2144. The sequence continues at coordinate 4,173 of JAHISE010000083.1, read as the reverse complement.
AAGCTTCCACCCCCTCGCCACCCCATTCCTCTCTATAAACCCCTCCCCAACCTCCAACGCATACACCGTCGCCCTCTCCGATTTATAAGAAGGGCACGGATCCGCCTCGCACGGTTGCATTGTCATGGCAGAAACAAACTCTTTATTTGCATCAAAGAATATTATGTCCAAAGGGATAAGAGTATTTTTCATCCAGAAAGAAAGAACTTGTGGTTGAGTAAATACAAACAACATCCCCTGATTTTCCTTAAGCTCCTTCCTGAACATCAAGCCCTGAATTCGTTCATTCGGAGTGTCTGCAATTTCCACAGCAAGTTTTCTGATTTTATTATTAGGTGAAACTAAAGATATCATATCCATTCCACTTCCTTTTAATGTTTCCTCATCAATACTCTCCACGTCACGAGGAGAGCAACCGACCAAGCCAATTATGGATAATGCCAAAAAACTTAATAAGTATTTTTTCATTGTGAACGGAGTGAATCGATAGCAGCCTTGCGATCAGCTGACCCGAAAATAAAACTGCCGGAAACCAAATTATTTGCACCTGCTTCTATGCATTTTGGAGCCGTCTTATCATCCACTCCTCCATCCATTTGAATCATAAGATCAGGATACTTTTCACGAGCTTCCTTGACCTTGCCTAAAACATCTTCAATAAACTCCTGTCCTCCAAATCCGGGATTCACAGACATAATCAAAAGCAGATCAATCGAGTCTATAACATCATCAACCTCGGAAAGTGAAGTATCAGGATTCAAAGCAATACCCGCAGTAGCTCCACCATCTTTAATCTTTTGTATCAGAGCCTGCCTTGTATCGCTTTCTTTAACTGCTTCGGCATGAAAAGTAATATTCTTTGCACCAATATCAATAAATTCATCCACCCGATCCGCAGGATTGCTGACCATTAAATGTACATCGAACGGAAGAGATGTCTTGATACCCTTAATAACTGACGTACCAAAACTTAAGTTAGGAACAAAGTGCCCGTCCATTACATCAATCTGAAGCCAGTCTGCCGATCCCTCGATACTTGCAACCTCTTCTTGGAGTTTGCCAAGGTCAGCGGAAAGGATTGAGGGAGCGATGATTATTGGTGAGTTGGGCATGTGGGAGTATGTTAGAGGACTTGAAGTTAATTGAGAATGGGCTTGATAGCATATTGGCAATTGGCTATTGGCAATTAGCTAATTTATGCCACTAATAGAGAATACTAGCCAATTGCCAAAAAGCAAATTTGGGATCAGTAGATAATTTACTGCAGAAAATATATATATGAAACACTAATAACGGTATTTGTAAGTCAAATCCTTAACCGACCTCACCCCCGCCCCCTCTCCACACTGCTCCGCCTGGCACGTCTCACATGTGAGACGTGCCCTGCCACGTCAGTCGCGACTGACGTGCCCAGCCCACTGTGGAGAGGGGAGCTCTGCCATTGGAGAATTCAAAGCTTGTTCTCTCCTTTTACAGAGCTCCCCTCTCCTCCTCAGAGGAGAGGGGCCGGGGGTGAGGTCGGATAGAAAGCTAAAAATTTATTCCAGTAAATTATCTCCTGATCCCAAATCTGCCAATTGCCTATCAGGCAAAATTATTTAAGCACCATCATCAAATCAATATACGCATTCATACCGTGAGCAACGGAGTCAGTTCGAACGTACTTATTCTGATGATTCCAATAAAGCCCCCCGTGAGCACGCTGAGGATTAGGCAAATCACCAGAATTACTCTCGTCAAATGTACGTGCGAATAACCATGGCAATGCTTTTTTGACCGGATCTGTGAATCTTTCACAGTAATTCATATCATCTGCCTCACATATCTTATATATCTCCATCAGAACCTCTCCAATCCATCCTGTCCCACTTGTTGTATAGGAATCCTGCCACCTGCCTTCTTCAAGCTGCTTTAATATAAGCTCGTCACTGCAATCAAATACGATCTGCCTGATATCTTTGCGGCCGCTTGCAAGATAAAAATCAGAAAGAGCCATTATTGCCCAAGAACTGGAAATTGGATTTTTTGATCTGTAATCATCGTACAGATAACAACCCTCCTCTCCTATCCACCACTCAAATCTTCCGGCTATCTTTTGTGCCCCTGTCAGGTATTTATCATCTTTAGTAACTCTGTAAACACGCGAAAGAGCCGAGAGCACCTGCCCGTTAAATAAATGTGATTCTTTCGTTGCCCTGTACCACTTTCCATCCTCTCTAAGAATCGAGTGTGGAGTCATACTGCCATCATCCCGAATCATTGTAAGAAGCCAATCAGCCCCAGCCTTAGCCGAAATCAAATACTTTTCATCCTGAGTTCTACGATATAACTCAAGAAGAGTGAATATTGTTTTGGATGTTGTTCCAACAACATATTTCTCCTCCCGTTCAAGTGGATCCAGGAAATATGAATAAGAGAAAGCACCATATCTTCTGCTTTCGGGATCTGTCTCCTGCATTGATAAAATGAATTCACCGCTTTTAAGAGCCTGCTGCCAAAGATGATCTTCACCCGAATAATCATAAAGCTTCATCAGAGTATAAACTGATGATGAAGTGTAAATGGTGTGAACCCTCTCCTCAAGCCGATCTTCCTCTGCATAGTAAAACTTGTGTATACCATTGATTCCAGGTTCATACATCCTAAACAGATATGCCTGTCCGTCATCGATCCTCTGTTTAAGCTCAACAACCAATGGGTCTTTTTCTTCTTTGATTGAACAACTGCTGAGTAATATCAAAACCAAAAGCAATACTACAACTACAGGTAGCAGCTTCTTGATTATCTTTAGGTGCTTATTTATTCGTTTGTAGAACATAAGCTGATACTAAATGAATGTAGTGGAATTTGCGATTATTTTTCTTTTTTCGACCTCACCCCTCGAAGATGCCCCAGAAGGGTACTGCCCCTCTCCACTTATCTTCCCTCTCCCCTAGCCCCTAGTATAGGAACTACAGTAATTGTTCTTCTATAATTCTTTGTAGAAGTTCAAGAGAAGGAGAAAGCCTCCAAGCCCCCTGCACCACTGAGTGTCTACCAGAGTCTAGCTTTCTCCTTCTCCTGTGAACACATTGCAAGTCAATAGCTGGTTACTCCTTCGAGAGTCGATAACTTACTAGGCTACTTCCGGTGTTCACAAGAACTCTGTTTTAGTTCTTTTCCCCACTGCATCATGAATGCTAAACAAAATGCTCATATGAGCGTAGGCATTGACGTGGCCAAAGAAAAAGTAGACGTCGCTATTCGTTTTACGAACGGAGAATATGAACATTCTCTGTTTGATAATACTTCTGAAGAAGAAATACAAAAATTATCAAAGTGGCTAAGTGAACATGGCATTTCCAAAGACACGCCTATTGTAATCGAGTCAACAGGATCGTATCACTGGCTTTGTTGTATTGCTCTGGCCGAGCAGAAGTTTAAGGTACATCTCATTAATCCTCTCATGACAAAGAAGTATGAAAGGGCTTCTATCCGAGGAAGTAAAACGGACAAGATAGACGCGAAACGCCTTGCCGATATCGGCACCATTGAGACTAATTTACCCCTTTTCTTCGATTCTCGTGAATCGTTGTCACAAAAAAGATATTTATCATTAATACGTAAACTCGAGAAAACCAAGCAACAACTTAAGCGTGCATTTGATGATGCCGTTTACGCATCGGAATCCATTGGCGTGGAACTTCAGGTTGATTGCATTAGCATTGCACTCAAACAACTGGAAGAATCTATGAATGTTCTTAAGAAGATTATTACAGATGACGCATCGGATATGGCAAAGGAGCTTGCAACAATTCCTGGAGTTTCTCTCTTTCAAGCAACTGCAATTTGTACTGCGGTATCCGGGAGAACTTTCGAAACCAAAGATCAATTAGTCGCATTCTTTGGATTGGATATACGCGCAAGACAGAGTGGCCAGTGGACGGGAAGAGAGAAAATATCAAAGCGCGGCAATGCGTATTACAGACAGATTCTTTTCCAACTTGGGTGGAGTCTTCAGAGAAATAATGATACGTTTCATGAGTACTATGAACGCATGTACAAGGAACAGGGAAAGCATTATTACACTGCTATTCTTGCTACTGCACGTAAGTTTTTAAGATACTTTCACGCTTACTATCTTGTCCCCTGTCAAGCTGATTGATTTGTGTGGTTCCTATAGCTGGACTCTCC
>JAHISE010000082.1 GCA_018818235.1 Patescibacteria group bacterium | reverse complement strand
TTTTGAGAGTCAAGGTATTCTGATTTACATCTCTAAATCCATGTTGCAGTTAATCTTCTTTCTGGCGCTTTGATAGTCTTTTTGTGGCTTGTTTAAGCGAAATACTTGGTGTCAGGGTTTGGAAAGTGGTGAAGGTCTATTCCATTGCACACATATTAAGTTCATTATCAGTTAACTAGTTGACTAGTTACAAGTTACTGGTTTAATTCTAGTTATGAAATCACAGAACAATAACTTGAAACTAGTAACTTTCAAACTATCAAACTATAAACTACAAACATCTCAAATGAATAATAATCATATGTAATGACAGGCTGAGATTACAGCCACCCCTTCTTTGCAAAATACCCCAATAAAGTACTCATCAGCACTGCCATCCCTACAATCAGTCCTGCAAAAGCCATTTGATGATTCTGATATGGCAAAAGTACGTTCATTCCAAACAAACCTGTTAAAAACGTCAGCGGGAGCATCGTCACAGAGAAAACTGTAAGAATGCGAACCACTGCATTCGTTTTATGCGTCAGCCATGACTCATGAGTGTCCTGCAATGAGTCGATCATTTCTTTTGCAGTATCTAAAAGTGACCATTGGCGTTCAATTGCGTCAAGAATGTCATCAAAGTACAGGCCCAATTCTTCGGAAACAAATTTTCGATTTTTATGTTCAAGAGTACCAATCAAAGTTCTTTGCGGTAAAAGAATGGCCCGCATGGTAATAATATTTCTTTTAAGTACCATGATGTCTTTTAAAATATCAACCTGTTCGTCGCTGTCAAATAACTCATCTTCCATCATTCTGATTTCTTTTGTAATTGAATCCACAAGCGGGAACAGTCCTTCGAACAATTTATCCATCAACTCGTAAAGGAAGAACCCCGTACCATGTTCCATATATTCCCCTCGCTTACTGTGCGATTCTTTTAATTCCTTCCAAAGATCATCAAGCAAAGGAATCTTTCCTTCGTGCAGAGTTACAAAGAAGTCCTGACCTAAAAAGATATTTACTTCTTCTTTAACTACTCGACCCGTACGCCTGTTTATATAAGGAATGTGAAAAACAAGGAAAAGATACTCATCATATTCTTCCACCTTTGGTCGTTCATGCTCACTCATACAATCTTCTATGTCCAGTTCATGGAAACCAAACTTCTTCTGTAACTCAAGCAAGTCCTGCTCATTGGTTTGCGGGCTATCAAACCACGAAATGCCTTTGTACGTTAGGCTGCGCATAATGGCAGAGGAAAAAGAAGGGGTCAAAGCTTTTAGATATTTAAGCGTTTAATGTTGGTAGATGCAAGTTTAATACGCTGCAGTTTGTAGTGAGTAGTGTTGCGAGGTTGTAGTGAGTAGTGTTACGAGTTTGTAGTGAGTAGTAAGAGTTGAGGTTTTGTGTAATATATGCATGATTCATACTACTCACTACCAACTACTCACTCGTTACATACTACTCACTACCACCTACTCACTCGTTCCTACTAATTCGTTACATACTACTCACTTTCTCTTTCTCTTTGGAAGATACCTCTCCCTCGGATCCGCTTCTGTCTTTGTAATTATCTTCTGGTAATAACGTAACCTGAATGATCTGGTCTGAAACAACAAATAAAATATGAGAGATAATGCCCATACAACCCACCATAAACGCATCGAAAGATAACTTATCTGCTCGACCCGCGAAACTACCATAATGATTCCAATGATCCCGAACCAGATAAGTGCCCTTGTCCAGGATCTGCTTAGCCTTTTTGCCACACTATTGGAGCTCCTGATCCTCCATGAGCGAATGAAAATCGCAATAAGTATCAATAAAAAGCATGCGAAAAAAAGCATTAGAATGCGCGTATTATCGTAATTTAGTGCGGGGGGGTTGGGCCAGAGTATGTAGGTTATGGGGGACATGGTGGGTAAGTTATAAGATATTGCTCAATATTTCAAATGTTTAGAGTCACTTGTCGCTAGTCGCTAGTCTCCGGCATATATGCTGACCAGTGACCAGTGACTCCCAACCTTACTATTGAAAAGAAAAACCTCAACACTATATTTCAATTACACCTTTATCACCTTCTTCTTCGACCTATTTAACTTCTTCCCCACCACCTCCTGTATCAAATCATTTACCAAATTCTCCAGTTCTTTTTCTTTAAGAGTTCTTGATGGTCTGATCAAAAGATAAATCAAAAATCCAACTCCGGGCAAAAGCGCAACAATCAAAATACAGAATAGCATCAAAAAAAATGAGTTTGTCCTTAGAATAATGTCACGAGTAGTAAAGAAAACCAGAAATATCGCCAAAAAACCAACTACCATCAAAGATAACTGTCCGGCTCTTAGTATCGGATCTTCGGCAAGAAATAATAGCCAAGGCTCCAAATATGTTTTTATTGAATTGAAAAATGTGTCAGTCATTGTGTGGCAGTATAACGACATATCGTGTGATAAACAAATTGATATACTGCTTTTAGTTAATAATTCCGAAAAATTCACTGTGCTTTTATTATGCAATCTCGTACTCCATAGCCATTAGAAATAGATTTGTTAATAATTAATGAGTCCTCAAGAACCGGAATTATTTAGGCGAAGGAGTATAATGTATAACGATATGCGTTTATTCGTTGATTCTTTTCCTCGTTTATTCGTTAGAATGCAAATAATTGAGGGCATCCAATATTATTGTCGAATTAACGAAGTAACGAAGCTACGAATTAACGATTATAAGTGCGGGTATTTCCTACGATGTACCAACACATAAACAACAATAATCAAAATCGCAAGTATCGCAAGGAACTGGCTGAACCTGAGTTCGAAAGTCGGCAACGAGAGCAATGTCCGAAGCAAAAGGTATCCACCAAATAAAGCAACAAGACCTACTTCATATATCACCATTCCCATACGCGAAAGTCGTAGTTCTATTACGGCGAATACTCCAAGACTGATAAACAACGCAACTAGTACCAAAAAGTCCAACTGTGTTGCAAATACGGGGATAGAGAAGTCTCCTCGGAAATATTCGAATATTATTATCGCAAGACTGGCGAGTAATATACCTACAAGAGTTTCAGACCCCGCACGTTTTGTATACTTTCGGACTATCAATAAAGTAAATGTCAAAATCAGGAAGAAAATCGCATAATAAATCTGAACCGGATGAACCGGCACTGTATACCGGACTCCTATCGTATCGTAAGTTACACCCCATATTGCATCGGTCGGCTTTCCATATGCCTGACCCGAAAGAAATTTACCGAACCACTCAAAAAACAGCCCGAATGTTGTTGCAGGCAACAGTACATCCAGCCACTGAAGAAAAGTTGCACGTTGCGTTCTGGTAGCCCAAAAAAGAACGAATGCAATCCCAATCGCTCCTCCCAGAAAACTGAATTCACCATCCCATAAAATAAATATTCTTAATGGATCGCGCATATACACACGATATTTCGCAATAATCGCTATCAGTCTGGCACCTAAAATAAATGCCAATAAATATCTTCTTGAATGTTCCCTCATATGCTGCAAAGAAAGATTCGCACTTGCAGATAACTTTAAAAAGAACTCAGTCGCCAGCCATATTCCCAACAGCAGAAACACAAGGCGTGTCCAGATCATAAAGGGGCCGATGACGAAGGCTTCGAACATTGGGAGAAGAATAGCAGAGCAATTGAGTATTTGCATGTTTTACTTCGCACTTATAGCAATTGGCATGTTGGCTTATTGGCAATTGGCTACGTGTACTCGTTAATATGGAACCAATAGCTAATTGCTAACTGCCAATTGCCTAATCAGATCACCCAATCGAGGCCTCCAACTTACGCTCTTGCACATCCCCCACCGTCTTCTTCACAAACTCATCAAACCCAACAGCCACCTGCTCCTTTGTCTTTACATTTCTTACTGCGACTGAGTTGTCTTCCACCTCTTTATCACCAACAACAAGAATGTACGGATACTTCTGCTGTTCTCCGGTTCTGATTCTCTTACCAAGCGATTCCGATGAATCCATAAGTACAGGTCTTAACCCTTTTGATTTAAGTACATCAAAAACTTTCTGAGCATATTCTTCATGTGCATGAGCAACAGGTAGAATTGCCATTTGAATCGGAGCCAGCCACAACGGGAAAAGACCTGCGAAGTGTTCAATCAAGAATCCAATTGTCCTTTCATGAGTTCCTAAAGGTGCGCGATGAATGCAGATTGGCACTTTTTCTGAGCCATCCTTATCTATGTACTTAAGCCCGACCTTTCCGGGAACATCAAAATCAACTTGATTGGTTGCGATTGTGAACTCGCGACCTATTGCGCTGAATACTTCTATATCCACTTTGGGGCCATAAAAAGCTGCTTCATCAGGGACTTCTATAAATTCACATCCGGATTTCTTCATGGAATTTCGAACCATTTCTTCCGTCTTTAACCACAATTCAGGTTCATTTACATATTTTTTCCCAAGTCCTTCTTTGCCGTGAAGTGAAAACCTCATTACATACTTTTCTATTCCGAAAATTTCAAAATATTTCAAATACATTTTTGTAACAGCCAAAAATTCATCCGAGAATTGCTCTTCGGTGCAATACATATGTGCATCATTCATGGAAAGTGATCTGACCCTCATTAATCCAAACAATGCACCGGAGTCCTCGTAACGATAACAATGCCCATATTCAGCCATTCTGAGCGGAAGATCACGATAACTTCTTGGTTGTGAAGCAAAGATTTCATGATGATGAGGACAATTCATCGGCTTTAGATAGTACGTTTCTTCACCATCTATTTCCATTGGAGGAAACATTGAGTCTTTGTAATGAGCCAAATGCCCCGTCTGTGCGTAGAGTTTTCCTTTTGCAATATGAGGAGTTCTAACACGAACATATCCGTCTTTTTCCTCCATTTCCTTTGCCAGTTTCTCCAACTCATCGCAAATTACGGTTCCTTTAGGTGTCCAGAGAGGAAGACCCGGTCCTATCATTTCGCTGAATGTAAACAGATCGAGCTCTTTTCCCAACTTCCTATGGTCGCGCTTCTTTGCTTCTTCCATCATCGTAACGTAATCATCGAGCTCTGCCTTGGAAGGAAATACGGCAACATAAAGACGTGTTAACTGCTGATTTGTCTCATCCCCTCTCCAATACGCACCTGCAAGGCTCATAATTTTGAAACAATCCTGTGGAATTTGTGAAACGTCATCCACATGTCCTCCCCCACAAAGATCAACAAATTTTTCCTCATTGCCTTTCATGTTTTTATAATGAGTAACTTTCTTCTCTCCTGCTTTTTGAATATCTTTTACAAGTTCCACTTTGAATGGTTGTTTGCGTTTTTTCCAATACTTAATGGAATCATCGGCACCAAACTCCTCAACTTCAAAAATCTGCTTTTCTTTTATGATCCTTTTCATCTCTTTTTCTATCTTCCCAAAATTCTGATCAGCTATGGGTTCGCTAAAAAGAAAGTCATAATAACATCCGTAATCAATGGGAGGACCTATTGCAATCTTTGTTTCCGGCCACAGATTTAAAACAGCTTGTGCCAGAACATGTGAACATGAGTGACGTAAGTTGTAGAGTGATTTGTCCATTTCGTTAGCCATAATGTCCAAAGAATAGCAAATAAAAACGATAATTGGAATACTGGAGTACTGGAATATTGGATCTCGTTATTGGTGTCATACCAAATATTCCAATATTCCAGTATTCCACAAATCCTCTGATTCTTCTAATTCCTCTGACTCATCTGCTTCCTTTTTAAACGAGTCCCACCTCCTTCTCCAACGCATGAACTTCACGCATCAGGACAAGTATTTACTAATTATAAACATCTTTACCTATGACCGACTTTAACAATAACCAATACTATAAGTTTTTTATCTTCATCTTTACGACAAATAATTCTGTAGTCTCCCACTCGATACCGATAATAATGTGAATTACTCATTCTTTTGGCTTTATCGAGTGGATTTTTTAGCTTCTGATATTCCTGAATCTTCTGATTTATTCGCTTTCTTATCTGCTTTGGCAACTTTAAAAACTCACGCTCAGCATGCCTGGAATACTGAAAAATATATTTTTTCATAAATTATGACGTTTCTTCATTTCTTCCAAAGTGTATCCTCCATGCTTCTTCCAATCCTCAAATGCAGCATCACATTCATCCCAAAATTCTTCTCTTGTCTGCATAGGTTTAAGCACAAAACCACCATCTTCAAGTGAACATATAAATACCCTCGCACCAACCTCATCCCTCATATCTTTAGGAAGAGTTAGTTGCCCACGATCGTTTGTAGTTAGAATTTTAGGTTCCATAGAATAAATGGTGAAAATATGAAATACTGATATATTGTAATTCAGAATTTTGATTAATGCAACATAATTTTGATGGCAATTGGCTAATTGGCATATTGGCAATTAGCCAGTTTTACTCATTAATATGGAAACAGCACTTCGATTCAACTCAGTACCGGTAGCCGATATGCTAACTGCCAATTGCCAATTGCAATCAAACAAGCCCCAACTCCTTCTCCAATGCATGAACTTCCCTCAGCAAATTATGATCATTCTGCATTTTATCCTCGATCTTGCTTACAGCATTCATTACTGTTGTGTGATCCCTTCCGGAAAATACCTCACCGATACTTACATAACTTAAGTTAAGATGCTTTTTGCCCAAGATCATGGAAATCTGCCGCGGGATTAATATCTCGTGCTTTCGAATGGGACCGATCATATCATTCACAGAAACCGAGTAATATCTGCTTACGGCTTCTATGACTTCCTGAAATGTAGGGCGGCGTTTTTTTGGCTTTTCGAAGCCAACATCCTCATCCTCAAAATTAGGATCTTTATTCAGTTTCCTCATAATTTCCGCAATGCTCTTTATAGTTGGCATACTTTGCTCGAGTTCATACTGAGCTACCGCCTGCATCAAAATTCCCTCAAGTTCACGAATATTTCTGGTGGTGTGCTCAGCAATGAATTGAAGAACATTCATATCAATGAATAATTGATACGCTTTTGCTTTTTCCACCAAAATAGCCAGACGTGTTTCGTAATCCGGAGCCGAAACATCGGCAATCATCCCGCGCTCAAACCGTGAGATTAACCTGTCTTCCAGATCGAGTTCCTGTGGAGGACGGTCAGCGGAGATTATCACCTGTTTTCGCTCTTCGTAAAGAGTATTAAATGTGTGAAAAAATTCTTCCTGAGTTCGTTCTTTGTTAGCCAGAAACTGGACATCATCGATTATGAGTATGTCCACAAGCCTGTAGCGCTGCCTGATTTTATCCATTTTTTGCGTTCGGATTGCTTCCACAACCTGATTTGTAAAATCTTCGCTGGTTGTGTATACAACGGATGAAGATGGATTGTTCTTTAGAATTGCATTACCTGTTGCCTGCAAAAGATGTGTTTTACCCAGACCCACTCCCCCATACAAAAACAGAGGATTATATTTACCTCCCGGTTGGTTTGCCACTGCCTGGCAAGCGGCTTGTGCTAGACGATTGCTCCCACCAACAATAAAGTTTTCCAGATTGTAACGAGGATTTAATATTTTACTTATCAATCCTTCCGTCATTTTAACCTCCTGCTTATTTGGAAGTTTACGTTTTTTTGGATCCTGAAATTGAACCAACAGATCAATCGTTCTTTCGGGATTGTCCTTCAGGCTACCATCAACTTTGTAAACAATATTTTCGATGGTTTCATCACATTCCTTTGCAGCCGTAAGTGTAACTCCTCGGTAATGTTCCATGTGCCAATTCAGTCCCATCGGCAATGGCAAGCCAATTATCAAGTTACCGCCGTCACGACCCAAAATCGCCGTATCTCTGAACCATGTTACAAATTGAGTTCTGATTACTTCCTTTTCAATAATTTTTAGTATCTCAAGCCACAAATCTCTATGGGACTGAGTTTTTACTGCCGTCGGTGCAATTGCACTAGGTGAAGAGACGGACGACATCATAGAAAGTAATCAGTAACAAAAGCAATAAAAGAACCAAAAATCCGCCTGCGTTTGTAAGAAGTTCGAATTTTCTATTGACCGGTCTTCGGCTAACAAATTCTGCAAATACAAAAACTAATCTTCCACCATCAAGCGCAGGAAAAGGCAAAATATTCAAAACAGCAAGACTCAGGCTGAGTAGTGCAACCAACCTAAGGTATGTCATAAATCCTTCCTGAACAGATGCATGAGTCAGCTGTGCAATCCCGACAATCCCCGCGATTCCTTCCGGAACTTTGCCAGTGAATAGCAGTGTTTTGAACAAGTGTCCGATACCTTTAACCGTCTGCAAACTAACCGCCCAGGTTTCACGAAATGCGAGAGCAAGTGCAGGCACGAAAGCTCTTTGCGGAGCGGATAGTGTTACCGGAAACGGAACTATCTCTATTCCTGTCTTACCTTCTGTAACAGGAACTCGAAAGTCCTCCTCGGATTCCCAAGCTTCGCCTGTCCTTACCGTGTAAGTAACGTACGATTTACCTTCCTGCAAAGGAGATACTTCGTCGGGTTTTATTACCGGCACTTTATCCACCGCAATCAATCTGCTTTTTGCAGGCACTCCGACTTTTGCGGCACTTCCACCACTAACAACATCCTGAATCAACACTCCCAACTCCAATTCTATAATCCCCTTCTCTGCCGCAGTCTCCATCTCTTCCAGACTAAAGTATGTGGGGATCCATTTGCCTACGGAGAAACCGATTGTCAAAAGAACAACTGCAAGTACGAAGTTCATAATCACACCTGCAGAAAGAATGAATACACGCTTCCATATTGCTACCGAAGAAAAGCTACCTTTGGACCTACGCTCATGCTCAGTGGGAGCATTTTCCCCTTTCAGCCTTACAAAACCTCCGAATGGAATCCAGTTAAAGGTATATTCGGTATCACCTTTTTTAAATAACGTCTTGGCTCTTGGGGGCAACCCGAATCCAAACTCCTCTACCTTTACTCCGCTTAAGCGGGCAGCAGTAAAATGCCCCCACTCATGGATAAGGATTAAAACAGTAAGTAATAGGATAAATGCTAATATTGATACAAAAACAGTCACAAGTAATGGGTTAAATTACAAAGGACGCTTATACTAACTGTAATGTGGAAAACTTAAAAGATATCCACAGGGAGTTTGTGTTGCGATAGAGCTTCTAAGTGTCAGAATGCAATAATGTTTAGGCAACTAACCAATACTGGACATTTTAAATCTAGCATTGTAATGTTTGATCATGCAACTTAGTAAACTCCCATCACAGAACTCACAAGATCCAACGCCGGTAATCGATGCAGCAAAAAGAGTTGGTACGGTGAGCGATATAAGTCATTCTCCGGGCCTTTCTGCAGCAGGTGCAAGAGCTTTGTTGGAAAGGATTCTTACAATACCTGAGAGTGATATGCTTCGTGCAGAATTAGGTGAATAGACTTGCTGTCACATTTTAGATTTATTGCTTATTTATCACTTGATGAAGTTCATATAGTAATACACTTGCTGTAGTGGCCACATTCAACGAATTTGTCATTCCAAATATCGGCAAGGATACAATGCAATCGGCAAGATCCAATACCTCTGATGAGATTCCATCATATTCCCGTCCTAGTACAAGGCATGCGGGAAATGAAGGTGTAATTTTTTTGTAGTCAATGCTATCTGCAGATAATTCGGCACATAGAATATATACACCAGCTTTTTTTAATTCTTTAATTGTATCAATAGTTGAAGAACGATGCTCCCAAGGTACCCATCTTTCAGTTCCTCGGGATGTCGTTTTAATCTTATGGTTCGGTGGCGAAAGAGTACGGCCACAAAGATATAACTTGGAAACGAGTAGAGCATCTGCAAGACGAAAAATAGAACCTACGTTAAACGCTGATTTCAGATCATCTAATACTATGTATATGGGAGAACGTGCAAGATTAGAAAACATTTTCTTGCTTACTTTACTTTGTCGCAGTTCGCCTTTGCTCGAAGGAGTATGAATGGGCATGAGTGAATATCTCATTCTTATAAATATATCTGTTGAATATCGTTTCGAATGTGTTGACTATAGCAAAAAAAGGCACATGGTCAGATACTTCATCCCATGGAAGGAACCTATATACGGATGAAGGCCTGATCTGAAATGCGTTCTTTGACAGTCACTAAGTTTCCACTAAAAGGAGGTAATGCAACAAATCCTGTTTTTCCTTTCAATTTCCACATTTGTTAATCTAAGAGGAAGTTCAAATGGACGAGAAACAAGCAGTTGAAAGCCATCGCAGAACAATTCGAGATCACATCGACAAGTACAAGCGGTACGAAGGATCGGAAAGGAACACTGCACTGAGCACGATTCAAAATGCTCAGAGACAGATCCGCGACATCATGAGTCGCAAGCCGAGCATCTCCGGCAGTTGGGAAGATGGCTGGTCACCATAGACTGCAAGTTGTGAATGCATTTCAGATTGCAAAGCCACACACAGGGATGTGTGTGGCTTTTATTACAATTAAAATTAGATTGAACTGTTATTTGTTGCTTTACGAAGATAATAAGTCAGAACTAAGTTTAGCCAACCTTCGCTGCTGGTTGGCTTGCCACGATCAGTCACGACTGACGTGGCTTGCCATCCGAAGTCGAAGCGACCTGCAAGTTCTTGAATACATTGAGTCCAGGAGACTATGGTCGGCATCCTTCGCTTCGCGAAGGATGGTGGGCAATACTGGATTCGAACCAGTGATCCGCCTAGGCGGATCAACGCGAAGCTCTATTATTGATCGACAATTGCTTTTAAGAAATCACGACCCTTACCAGTTTTTAAGAATTTCTCTTTTTGTATTGCTTCTGATCTTGTTAATAATTCCTCTTTGTACACAAGAGTCCATGGCCCTCTGTTTCTTGTGTATGACAAAGAACTATTAGGATCATTGTGTTGTTGAATTCGTTTTATAAGGTCGCTTGTTTGACCTTTGTAAAGGATGCCTTGGGAATTTTGAAGAACATAAACGTAATACATATTATGTTGATAATTATCTGGTGGGCAATACTGGATTCGAACCAGTGACCTCCTCGATGTCAACGAGACGCTCTAACCAGCTGAGCTAATTGCCCACATAAACCTAAGTGCAAGGATCAAACCAGCTGCCTGCCCACCGTAGCCTCCGCGAAGCGGAGCGAAGGTGGGAGCTAATTGCCCTAAAGCTTAAGAAGATTAGCAATTCTGTGTTTATTCAACAAGGTGGTATTGGTTTTATTTCATAGCTATTTGACCTCACCGCATTGGAGCGCCTGCTCCTCTCCAACCGACCTCACCCCCGGCCCCTCTCCTCTGAGGAGGAGAGGGGAGCTTATCCTATTGGAGAAAACAAACTTGTTTTCTATTGCGGAGTTTCTTCTACCCTCTGTGAAAGCTCTGTTGATATACTATGTGATTTTATAAAAATATAGATTTTTCTAAGAACGATTGGCACCGATTGATGAACTTCATCATTGGTAATTCTGAGAATTTTATAACCTCGTTCTATAAAATACTTGTCTCTGATGTCATCGTGTTCTCTCTGTTCTTCTTTTTCATGAATCAGCCCATCTATTTCGACCACAACAAGATGCTCTTTGCATATAAAATCTGCTATGTAAGGTCCAATATTTACCTGTCTGCGAAACTTTAATCCTCTGCACTGACGATTGCGTAATACATTCCATAGAATCTTTTCTTCAGGCGTCATTATACGCCTGAGCTTTTTTGTGAAGCGACACTTATTCTTTCTATACAACTGATGCTTTGTTTCATGATCCATAGGACAGCAGAGCTTACTCCGCTATCCCCCAACATTCAAAAGCAGAGCTCCCCTCTCCTCCTCAGAGGAGAGGGGCCGGGGGTGAGGTCGATTGGAGAGGGGGAGAGGGAAGACAAGTGGAGATGGGCAGTACACAATGGGCATCTTCTAGGGGTGAGGTCAGCTTGAGACTGATTAAGCTCTAAAATATACCAATTAATTGATATATTGATGAGTCATCCTAATTAATATATTAATTAATGAATATACCTAGAAAACCATCGCAGGGAAGTATCCCTGCGCTGGTTTTCTATATCTAATTTTTTGCTATACTCCCCCACTATGCCCCTCCTCGACCTCCTCTTCCCCCAACGCTCCCTCTCCGGAAAAAGTGGCGAGTGGATCACGGAGCTTGAACGATCTGAACTTTCCTCTTACCCGATAACCGAAAATACTGAGCAGCTTCGATCAAGAGGACTTAAAAATATTGATGCGATTTATGCGGGAAGTGATTATCAAGGTTGCCCGTACCTACATAAAGCGATTCACACTTTCAAATACAATAGAATCAAACCTCTTGCAGATGACTTGGCAAAATTGATGCTATTTAATACTCCCCCACTCTCCGATTCGGTTCTTTGCCCTGTCCCATTACATTGGTCACGAAAATTTTCACGTGGGTTTAATCAGGCTGAATTACTCGCAACAATCGTAAGCAGAGAAACCAATATTCCAATCACCAATATTCTTTATAGAACTCGCCCAACCGGATATCAAATGAAAAGGAATCGGGCGCAGCGTTTAGTTGCGCTCAAGGATGCTTTTGTGAGTACATCGAAGAATCCTCCACCTCGAGTTATCTTGATTGATGATTTGTCTACAACAGGCGCTACTCTGGACGAATGTGCGGGGGCGCTGAAGAGGGCTGGGGTGAAATTCGTAGCGGGATGGGTAGTAGCTCATGGGTAAGAGGAGAGTATTGGAATATTCGAATATTGGGCCTAACATGAGCATGAATCGATATTTGTGCATGAAAAACAAAACCCCAATATTCCAGTACTCCAATATTCCAGTACTCCAATATTCCAGTATTCCTTTATTTTTACACAACAATACTAATATTACCGCAACCCACCAAAGAGGACAAAACCGAAGATTTCCGCTAAACTATAAGGATTAGTTGAATATTTACTCACCCAAACATGGACACAAACATACAACCACAACAAGAACCTCCTTTGCTCAGCTGGACAGCCGTAATCAGACAAGAGCATGAACGTGGGAAAAAGTGGTATATAAGCGCAGCTGTGGTATTGGGATTACTTCTTACCTACAGCATAATTAGTAATGCATGGAGCTTTACATTGGTTATTGTTCTTTTAACAGTTGCCTTTGTTTACACCCATCACGAGCCGATTCCTAAAAAAACAATCGAAATACGCAGTAACGGTATCCAATTTGATGATGATTTTACACCAATTGCTTCCTGCACCGGATTCTGGATACTTAAATTATCTAACTACAATGAACTTCATATTCAACGCAATGAAGGTAAACAAAAAGATATTGAGCTTTCTCTGGGATCAACGGATAAACAAAAGCTCCGTATGGTTTTATCCAATTTAATGCCGGAACTAACAAACAAACATGAAAAAATATTTGACAAGATTATTCGGATCTGTAAACTGTAACCCAATGCGCAGTATGCGTGTTGGGCACTTTGCAGCAAGCTCCCCCGATCATATCGGAGGGAGTGTTTCTTGGTTCAAAGAAAAAAGGCTTTGTGGGTTTTCTGATGATAATCGCGATGATACAACTGTTCCCGCTAACGAAGGTGCAAATGAATCTCCTGAATCTGCCGTAGATCGATTTATTGATAACGCAGGATCAATAGATCCGTTAAGACAAGAAACATCCGAGCAAACAAGAAAAGCCATACCGGAAATGGAAAACGTTATAGGTGCTCCGGAAATTTGGTATTACACGTTGTCACACGCAAACCTCTGGAATATGGCTCAACACAAAAGGGTTGCAGATATATTGGGACGAGCTGCAGGAAGATATAATTTAAGGTTCGAGCAAGAAGATGGTGGCCAGAAAGTGCAAGTCGATCCGAGTATAGATCCTGTAAGCGCTCTCAGAACCATGAATGTTGTACAAGACGGACCGCAATCCCAAGCTCGCAAATACATTCTATCGGAACTTCTTAGTGATCCTGAATTCGAAATACAATTTATTGGCAATCTGGAAGATCCTATATCTCATTGCAATAGACGTGATAAATTTGCACAAGAAGAACATATCAGATCCGAAGGTGAAACAGACGAAGAGTATCTAAACAATAAACTGCTATTTGCCCGAACAAAAATTCTAAGACATGCGTTACCAAAGCTGGAGGCTGAGCTAGGTGCAAGTAAAAACGAAAGACTTGCCGCATTATTGGGTAGAGATGAAACTGATATACCTGCAATTGAAGAGCTATTAAACACTTTGGCTCAAAATATTCCTGAGCTTACAGGCGCGTGGAGAACACTTAAAGAAGAAAATATTGAACGTATATCATTCACCGATAAAAGCTCATGTATCAGAGAATTAGTAGGAATTCAGAGCGACTTACGAAAAGAACCTGCTTGGGACAAAGATCAAACTGATGCGATGAAGAATCATGTGCATATTCTTAAACTTGATCTCCAACAAAAGATAAATGCCAAAGCAAATAAAATTCATACAAAAACTGTTAAAGAAGTACAAAGTTTTATATCGGAATCTAAGAAACATGGGGATTTGCGGGAAGGAGATAATATGCTGAAATTTGAAAAAGCATTTGAGCAAGAGCACGGGGTATCATTCGATGAAGCTCTCACTGCGGCAAATCATATATTCGATACCGGCTATTGCGCTGATCGTGAGAAACTGGAACGAACAGCCAAAGGTGGAAATGGAGCTTCGGAGAATGAACAACAGGATGCTCAACTCAGACTTGCAAGACTGCAAGATGGCTTTTTACCGGATCCAAATCATCCGGATTTTCTGGAAAGGGCAGGATCACTTGTTAAGAATTTGAATAAATATGAGGACAAAAGTGTGATAGAAACTGCAAAGAAATTCAGGAATGATACCGACATACTGATTGCGAATTATGGTCAAACATTCGACCAAGCTTCGCAAATGCTTACAGATGACTCAAATACTTTTGATCAGACAAAAGCAGTACTTGGAGAAGAAATGGCAAAGGTATTAAGAGACAACGAAATACTCCAAAAGGATGGGATACCAATACAAATGGCAGACCTGCCTGCAAATCTGGCTCAATTAAAATATTTTGCAGAAGATGTAATAAGTGGTGCAATCTGGAGAATGGATCCTATTGAAGATGTACAGAAATCCACATTGGACAGAGATTTAGAGACAAAACGAAAAGAACTAATTGAAAAGCTGGAAGATACTAAAGAAGCTTTGGGATCTCTTTCTAACGTTTCTTCCCTCAAATGGTTAAAACTTGATAAGGCAGTAATGCAGGAATACAGAACTGCAGAAGGCTATCTTAAGGATTATATCCCGGCATGTGAGAATGAAAAGAAAGCCACCCAAACGCTAAATCTTGTTGATGAAACGGTGGATAACTTAACAACGCTTGCTAAATTTATTGAAGCAGGACATCAGGTGGTTGAAGATACTTCGATCTCCGTTAAAGGAAAATGTGTTATTTCCAATGACCCAAATACACCGGTAATTATAGTAATTAATCCCGACAGGTTTAAATCCGGAGATACAAAAGAGTCCATTGTGGGCCACGAATGGGGACACGCCCTTGTACACATGATAACCACAGGTACAAAAATTATGGAAGGCGCTCCTGTATTTGAAGATATCTTGAATGATGTAAGAAGTACCGAAGAAGGGCGTAAGGCATTGAAAGAAGCTGAAGAGGCTTGGGGGATAAAAGGAAGTCATAAGACCATCTTGGAATTCTGGTATGCAACACATGACATAGATCCTCCTTCAAAAGCTTCAGCATCAGATAAAAGAAAGGCAGAAGCTTATTACAATCAAAAGCTAGCTGAGGAACTGGTGATGAGTTTTTCCGAAATGAAGGAAGAACAAAACAGACAAGGACCGGATTATGATCCCGGACATGACTCAAGACGCTTTCATGCTGCAACCAGAAATCTGTGGAATGTATTAAATACAAGCAGCGGTTCCGCCCGGACTTCTTATCTTTCCGAAAGTGAAGCAACTGCGTTGAACAAACTGAATACCTCTTTTGCAACCATGGAAATGTTTGCAGCAGATGATGAAGCAGATGAAGATGCAGACGATGCTGATACCTCCGGTACAGAAAGTGAGACCGAAGCCGCAAACGAAGCAGGAGCAGTGGCAGCCACCCCGGAAGGCGAAAAAATCACCTCCGAAACCAGTGTCTTCACTAAACTTGAAAATATTAAATTTCAATTACACAAGATTAATGAAATTGCAAATATTCCAATGCTAAAACAAAATCAAGGCTTGCTGGAAAACAGAGACCGAATACGCACAATGTATAATCGTTCTCTCCACATCTATAGAAATGGAGATGACCCCGAAACAGGGAGAACTGTTGAAAATCCGGAGACTGATCCATGGTTTACCGATGCTATTAAAAGGTTTAATGAATATGTGAACAAGTATGTTGAAGATTTAACCAAAGAAATTAAAAAGAACCGCGATTTAAGCAGCGAGAAACCACGCCCAAAGACATTGTTCGAAAAGATTTTTGTTCAAACCAAATGGGTAAGTTTGATGGACGTAAAGAAAATGGTGGACGACTCTCTGGAAAATATGAAACGTATGTGGGAGCGCAGAAGCCAAAGAGCCAGAAACCACATGGCTGGCGTTATAACAGATCTGATCCCCGATAACGATATACCACTCTTGTCTTACCTTGGAAGACTTAAATATGAAGTCAGACGACAGGAGCAGGACAACGAACAGGAAGAAGTAGGAGTATGGGAAAAAGCATTCGAACATCTGGGTCCGATTCAGTTGCTGCAAAAATTGTCGGATGTTAAATCAAATCAGGACAGAGATAAGATGAAAGCAATAATGAATTTGCTAGCAAAAGTAGGACGAATAGACTGGGAAAATGAAAAAATTTGGGATGCTCTTAGTAAGCTTAGTAACTACGATATTCCACACGAAATATGCACTCTGGACCGATTTACAAGGGAAGCATGGCTGGAAAAAGTAATATCCGATATTTGGCCAACAGATACTGATCTTTTCTATAAATGGCAGAATTCGAATGCTACAAGTTTTAAAAGTAAACGAGAAGAATATGAAGACTTTGCAAATGTACGTGCCAATACCGGAGAAATGCAATACGAACTCAATACCCAGCTAAAGCTGTATACGGAGTGGGCTATCGGTAGTAAAAAGAAGGGGCCCATTCCGGAAGATGTGAATCCTTATAAGTACGAAAAAATACTGCATTACGCTATGGCTAACGGAAAAATGTCCATGGCAGATAAGTTCTTTTACCTGATACAGGGTCTGGATGTTGGCCTTTTACCATTGGAACGTTTGAATGTATTGAATGCCGAATTGATTAAAGGCGGTTTCCCGTTTATAGATTTTTTCACCGGGAAAAATAACTCCCGACACGAAATAAGACAGATCGCTATTAAAATGAGAGAGACTGAAGAGTGGCAATCAGAAAATCGTTATAAACCGGGTCAGAAGGCAAAAATATGGCTGGAACTGGTGCTTGCGCGTGATGAGGACACACGATCACGTGCTGCAAAAATTCTTGGTGCAAGGGGTAACGAGATTGACCACGAAGACATCCCCATGCTTACATCAATCTTGAATATGAGTGAAATGGATGAACTGCTCAAAAGACAGGGTGGTGATCGTTATCGTGTGACACAGGAAGGATTAAAAAATGCTTATGCGGGATTCGGAACAGTATTCAGAACGTACTCACAGCTTGCTTTTTTAAGCAAACAACCTAATTCCGGAGTTTACTTTGCGGAGGAGGATGCAACAATTTTTGGAAAAAGGATGCTCTCTTACATTCTTTTCGACAATATTGTGCCCGGAGCAGCTGCGGCAGGAAGACCAAGCTTAAGTTGGGGACAGATTGAAGGTGAACATATGCCATCGGGAGGAGACAGAAGACCGAAAGATTTTCGTAACACAAATAATGAAATTGTTGGATCAATAATTGAAGGATTTGGATTTGGTGATATTTCTATTGGCGGAGATAAAGTTGTTCCTATTAAACAATATGTTGCGCATCTAAGAGGTGGAAAAGGAGGAGATTGCACTAAAGCTGATCTAGAACTCGCATCAAAAGCATTTGAAATTCAATTTGTGAATACTCTTAAGGACGACCCAGAAAGACTTGCTAGTATACTAAGTGGATTTGCACAACGAGAAAACTTTTACAATGAAGGACAGACCATACAAGCATCCGAGGTAAAATTAATGAGGCAGCTTTCAGCCCAAAGTAATTAGTCTTTTAATCTTGCATTCCAAGCCTGCTTAACAGATCATGTTTGCATGCAAATCTCCATCCAACGCAAAGACAAATCATTGGAACTCCCCCGCTACGAGACAGCCGGAGCTGTGGGATTTGATCTGGTAACACGAGAAGATACGCTGATAGAACCGGGTCAAATTGGACTGGTTCCCGGTAATGTGATTGTAAAGGTTCCGGAAGGATATTCGCTACTGATAGTCCCGCGCTCTTCCTTGCCCGGAAAAAAAGGGCTGGTATGCCCACATTCAATCGGAATTATCGATGAGGATTATTCCGGTCCTGATGATGAAATATTTGTGCAAGTACAGAACATCACAAAAGTTCCCGTTACTGTTCTGCGTGGCGAACGAATAGCTCAGGGATTGTTTGTAAAGACGGAGAAGGCGGTGTGGGTGGAGGTGGAAGAGTTGGTGGCTGAGAGTAGAGGTGGCTTTGGATCGACTGGGGTATGACAATCGACACGCTCCGTCATGGCAATCGCGATTGCCATGACTTCGCTTTCGACAATCGACTTTCGACACGCTACGCTTTCGACAGTGGTAGTTATTACTGAAACACACATTCTTCAAATTGCTTCCAAAGTTGATTGTCGATTGTCGACTGTTGATTGTTGAAAGTCGAATGTCGACTGTCGATTGTCACTTACGTAGTGCCTTAATAAAACCTCCAAGTTGATTTGTAATACTTTCAGCCTTCTTTTCTATATATGCAAATTCCTCTTTTGTAATCAGATTTTCATCACATGCAATATCAAAACCTGCAACAACTTCACTGGCTGATCCAATTGAATTCTCCAAAAATCTCGCAAAGTCTGCATCTGATTTTTTTGTAGATCCCTCTGCAATGTTTAGTACTATTGATAAACTTGCTCGTTTAATCTGATCGGCTAGATCATATGCTCTTTTGTCTAACAGTCTCTTAATCAACTTCATAACGTCCTTTCTAAATGCTTTTGCATCTTTATATACCTCAAAATCTTTGAATCTAAATGCTGCCATAGCGAACCATTATATATATCTAAACGAGCAATGTTATTGTCGATTGTCGAATGCCTGCCAGCCGTAGCTCCGCCGAGGCGGACGAAGGCTGGTCGAATGTCGAATACTACTTACTCAAAGGTTTCCTCATAAACGCCGGCACCTCCAATTCCTCTTCATTAAACTCAACAGCAGTAGAACGTGCCTCGAATGACTGGGAAGATAATGTTTCTTCTCTCCTGTGAGAATCAGATGCATGGGAATCAGTATCCTGGCCGGTAACTCCGGAGCGAATCGTGCGTGACATAGGCAGACCATGTTTTGCCAATGAATTATCCGACGCCATCTCGAATCCTGTTGCCACAACTGTGCATTTTACTTCTCCGGTGAAGTTCTCGTCTATTACGGCACCAAAGATAATGTTTGCATCGGGATCGGCAGCTTCCGTGATTATGCGTGCTGCTTCATCCACCTCGAACATCGAAAGATCCGTACCTCCGGTGATATTGAAGAGTATTCCCTTGGCTCCATCTATGCTCTGCTCAAGCAAAGGACTGTCCACTGCTGCTCTGGCAGCTTCCGCAGCACGACTGTCACCTGTCCCATATCCGATACCCATCAAAGCTGTCCCGGCATCCTGCATAATGGACTTTACGTCAGCAAAGTCGACGTTAACCAAACCGTGAATGGTAATCAGGCTGGAGATTCCTTCGATTGCATGTTGCAAAACTTCATCCACCACCTGAAACGCTTCCGTAAGAGGTGTGGTCTTATCAATCAAAGAAAGAATCTTATCATTTGGAATAGTAATTAACGTATCTACTTTTCCTTTCAGATTTTCCAAAGCTTCATCTGCCTGCTTCTTCCTTTTAAGTCCTTCAAAGTTGAACGGTCTGGTAACAACTGCAATTGTAAGTATTCCCATACTACGAGCAAGTTCGGCCATAACGGGCAAAGCACCGCTCCCCGTACCACCTCCCAATCCTGCTGTCAGGAATACCATATCTTTTCCATCCAGACTCGATTTAATTTCTTCACTGCTTTCCTCCGCTGCCTTCTTTCCCATATCCGGATTGGAACCTGCTCCAAGTCCACGTGTGATACCACGACCAATTGTAATCTTCTTGGGAGCGGGGTTGTGGTACAAAGCCTGAACATCCGTGTTTATTGCTATAAAATCAACGCCCTGCACTTTAGCTTCAACCATTCTGGAAATGGCATTGGAACCGCCACCACCTGCACCAACAACACATATTTCCGCACCGGGAGCTACATCCGGACGAACTTCTTGCGACGATGCGCTTGTATTGTCATCGCCAAAAACAGAACCTGTGCCACTTGCACCTGTGGTAGATCCGGACTTGGAAGCGCTAAATAGAGAACGGAGGGTATCTGACATTTTAGAATGGGGAATTTATCAAAAAGATAATATAAAAGTTAGAGGATTTTGAACTTAGAACAGGTCATTTCGGACTTCGGACGTCGGACGTCGGACATCGGGGCACGACATCGGGAACCCGAAGTCCGAGGTCCGATGTCCAATGTCCTTATATATAAAATCATATTGAATTAAGGTAATAGGCTCTTAAACCAGGATCCAACTTGAGTGGCTGCACGTTTCATATGCAAAGATCCCATACGAGGTGAAGACTCACCTTCGGTCATGCCCCAAACCAAAGTACCAAGGGCGGTTGCATATGCGGGATCATCAACTTTTTCGATTACTCCTCCAATATCGGTTGGGAATCCCATCTGAACAGGAAGACCCAAAACATCGCGCGCAAGATCCAGTACCCCCGGAGCCTTTACGGCAGCTCCCGTAAGCAAAGCACCTGCCGGCAACATTCCACTGCGACCAATGCGCTCCAGCTCTGCCTTTATAAGAGAGAATATTTCGAAGTACCTTGCTTGCATAATCTCCGCCATGTACCTTTTGCTTACGGTCTGCGAATCTATTTTGCTGACTGACGATAAATCAATCATCTCTCGTTCTGCAATCTCTTCCGGTAACACAGATCCGAATTCTATCTTGATCTTCTCTGCGGTATCTATGGATGTTCGCATTCCGATTGCAATATCGTTTGTTACACTTTCTCCTCCGATTGGAAGGGATACGGAATGCAGGATTGTCCCCTCTTCGAATATCGCAAGACTGGTGGAACCGGCACCAACATCAATAACCGCAACACCCAATTCCTTCTGACGCTTTGTTACAACCGCCTCGGATACCGCAATGGTAGCAGGCACCAGATCATCGATATCCACTCCCGCCTGATCAACACACTTTTCGATGTTCTTAACATGCTGAATTTGACCGGTAATAATATGTGCTTCCACTTCCAGTCTGATCCCTGTCATTCCTACGGGATTTTTAATCCCCTTTTGTTCATCGACCGAATAAGCCTTTGGCTCGATGTGAAGAATTCTTCTGTTAGCCGGAATAGAGACTGCCTGAGCAGCATCCAATACGCGCCCAACGTCCTCCATAGTAATTTCGGATCCTGCTATGGCGATAACACCACGACTGTCAAATGCTTCTATGTGGGAACCACTCATTCCGACATAAACATGATTGATCGGTACTCCTGCCATACGTTCGGCATCCTCCAGTGATGCGATGATATTGTGAATCAATTCCTCAACATCGATGACGTGGCCTTTTCGCATTCCCAAAGAAGGAGAAAGGCCAACACCAATTACATTTGGAATTTCGTGTTCACTATTGCCATCCACGACGGCAACGATGGTTCGAATTTTTGAGCTTCCAATATCCAGACTCGCAAGTACACGTTCCTTTGGCATGGGGAGAGAAGGGTTAAAACAAATGAGGAACCTCACGAAATTTTCCTATGTGAAGTATTGGAAAGAAGTGTAGTTAAAGAGGAAAACATTGTGCAAGGGGTTGGTGAATACCAAAGGTACTCACGAACCTATTTTTTGATCTATATATTTATTCTTAAAAAATGGCTTCTTTAAGCCAAAACACTATTTGTTGAACACAAAATATATTCCCTTAAAAGGGGGTGTATACTAATTCTATTCATAGGGGTGATTCTTGTTGATTTCTTTTAAGAAACACGTCCCGCATACGACACGCACCGCCACGGCAATCGCGATTGCCGTGGCTCCGCTTTCAACAATCGACTATCGACTATTAAAAAATAAGAGTGAGTTTGTTGAATGTTGATAGTTGATTGTCGACTGTCGAAAGGTCCCGCAGGACCGTGTCGAATGTCGAATGCCTGCCCCTCCGAAGTTCGCCGCAGCGAACGAAGGGGGGTCAAAACAACGTCATCTGCTTCTTCCTACTCGGCTCCAACAAACTCCCCGCTTCTAACTCCTCAAAATGTTCCTTACCATACTCCCCTGCTATCATCGTCTGTATCCTCTTTAATAGTAATGTGAACTCCATCTCCCGGAAGTTCTTAACAATGTTATTTGATGGAAACTTTCCAATATTCAGTTCTTCCATAGGTATGGGTAATGGAATGTCACCAATTAAAGTTGCCATCTTCTCGCAAAAGAATGCCTGATCCCTATCTCTCTCCAGCTTCTCTTTTACCGAAGGACGTATGTCATCCAGATTTTTGTAAACACCATCGAGTGATCCGAATTTCTGCATCAATTCTGCAGCCGTCTTTGGT